>NZ_JAQYXC010000287.1:0-345 GCF_036322365.1 Streptomyces sp. SP18CS02 | reverse complement strand
TGAGGGCAGCGCTCCACGCGGCCCTCCGCACCGCGCCCCCGCACACCGCGCCCTGATCCCTCGCCCGTGAGCGCGCCCCCCCCGGGCCCCCCCCCCCCGGGGCGCGCCCCCCCCCCGGCCCCCCCCCCCCCCCCCCCCCCCCGCGCCCCCCCCCCCCCCCCCCCCCCCCACCCACACCCCCCCCCCCACCACCACACCAACCCCCACCCCCCCCCCCACCCCCCACTAAGCCCCCCACACCAAACTGCCCCCAATAACCCAACCCACCCCAACAACCCCCCCCAACCCCCCCCCCCGCACCCCCACCACCGCCCCGCCCCGCACCAAAACAACCACCCCCACAAC
>NZ_JAQYXC010000286.1:0-370 GCF_036322365.1 Streptomyces sp. SP18CS02 | reverse complement strand
CTTTACGGTAATGACCGCCGTGGCTTTGTAATTTATATTAAACATGTGTTACATGTGGGTCTCGGGCTACTTTTTTTTGTTGTTGGGTTTATTTTTGGTGGCATTGGGATTTTTGGGATCCACATTGGGGTGGGTGGGGGGGCTCGGGGCGGCCCGCGGACCCGGCCGTCCAGCCGAGCCATATCAGCCACCCGCGAAGTCCAACCACACCACCCCGAACCACCCGCCAAACCCCCACGCGACCCCCCACACGGGAGACCGAGAGACCGACGGTCAGGGGCGGACGCTGGGCGGCGTTGAACAGGTCGGACTCCTGGGAGCACTGGCCGTCGGGGATGGAGATGACGTTGGGCGGGAGGTACGCCGACAG
>NZ_JAQYXC010000285.1:0-346546 GCF_036322365.1 Streptomyces sp. SP18CS02 | reverse complement strand
GTACCGGTGCTGGTACCCCCGTCCGTGCCCTCGGTGGTGCCGGGGGACGAGGGCGGGTCGTCGGACGGCGTCGGGGCGTCGGTCTTGGGCGTCGAGGGCGTGTCACGCGACGGCGGACGGTTCCAGTCGCCGTTGCCGCCGCTGGAGTCGTCCGGCTCCTCGCTCTCCTCGGTCCGTTCCTCGGAGGGCGTGGGGCTGGCGGTGTCCGGCGGGGGCGGCGACTGGGTGACCGGCTTGTCCTTGTTGTTCGTGTTGCCGGTGGAGGTGCCCGCCTTGTCCAGCGCGTAGGCGACACCGGCGACGATCGCGACCAGGGCGAGCGCGACGAACAGCCACAGCTTGCCGCGGCCGCCGCTCTTGCCGCCGCGTCCGTTGTCGTAGCCCCCGTACCCGCCGTACGCCCCGTCGTCCGGGTTCATCGGCGGCAGGATGGAGCCCTGCGAGGTGTCGTTGTGCATCGGGTGGCCGAGCGCGGAGGTCGCGGCCATGCCCCCGGCGGGCGTGCGCATGCCGTCGTGCGTGTCGACCGGGCCCGTGTTCCAGGTGCCGGTGTGGCTGCCCTGCTGCTGGAGCATCTGCAGCCCGTACTGGACCAGGCCGCGCATCTCCTCGGCGCTCTGGAACCGGTCGTCCGGGTCCTTCGCGAGCGCACGCATCGCCATGCCGTCGAGCTCCGGCGGGGCGACGTCGGAGACCTCGGACGGCGGGACCGGGATGTCCTGCACGTGCTGGTACACCACGGAGAGCGGCGTCTCACCGGTGAAGGGCGGCCGCAGCGCGAGCAGCTCGTAGAGCAGACAGCCCGTGGCGTACAGGTCCGAGCGGTGGTCGACGGCCTTGCCCAGCGCCTGCTCGGGCGAGAGGTACTGCGGGGTGCCCATGACCATGCCGGTCTGCGTCATCGTCGTCGAGGCGCCGTGCAGGGCGCGGGCGATGCCGAAGTCCATCACCTTCACGGCGCCGCTGTTGGTGATGATGACGTTCGCGGGCTTGATGTCACGGTGCACGATGCCGTGCTGGTGCGAGTACGCCAGGGCTTCGAGCACCCCGGAGACGATGATCAGAGCCTGCTCGGGCGGCGGCGCCTCGGCGCTGATCAGCAGGTCGCGGATGGTGCGACCCTCCACCAGCTCCATGACGATGTAGGGGACGGACTGGCCGTTGACCAGGTCCTCGCCCGAGTCGTAGACCGCCACGATCGCATGGTGGTTCAGGCCGGCGACCGACTGCGCCTCGCGCGTGAAGCGGGCCTTGGAGACGGGGTCCTCGGCGAGGTCGGCACGCAGCAGCTTCACGGCCACCGTGCGGCCCAGCCGTACGTCCTCGGCCGCGAAGACCTCCGCCATGCCGCCACGGCCGAGACGGTGGGTCAGCCGGTAGCGGCCGTCGCCGACCAGGCCGCCGACGCCCCAGTCCGCAGCATCCGACATTCCGCCGCCGCCTGCTTCGGATCCGGATGCCATCAGTCCTCGCCGTCGTTTCTGTGCCGCTTGCTGTGCGCGTGCGGTGTTCCGCCGTGTCTTAAGGGGTACTACGCCACGTCACGCTACAGCCTCCGCGTGCCGGACCGGTCCGAGATGGACCGGCCATCAAACCCGTTCCACATACACCTGTGCAAATTCCATGCTGCTCCGGTAACGCTTCCGAGACGCTTCTTGTGCGTACGGTCACGGAACGGGCACCCGGCTTGACGTGTCGGTGCCCTCGGGCAGACTTGGCCAGTACATACGGATCACCGCGGCCACCACGCGCGCGTAGGGGGAAGCAACAGAATGAGCCAGGACGGCGCACAGGGCCGCTACGCGGGCGGTTCCGTAGCGGGGGGCCGGTACCAGCTGCGCGATCTGCTCGGCGAAGGCGGCATGGCGTCCGTATATCTGGCGTACGACAGCGCGCTGGACCGTCAGGTCGCGATCAAGACGCTGCACACCGAGCTCGGACGCGAACAGTCCTTCCGCGAACGGTTCCGGCGCGAGGCCCAGGCGGTCGCCAAGCTCCAGCACACCAACATCGTCTCGGTGTTCGACACCGGCGAGGACGACCTGGGCGGCGCCCTCATGCCGTACATCGTCATGGAGTACGTGGAGGGCCAGCCGCTCGGTTCCGTGCTCCAGGCCGATATCCAGGCCTATGGCGCCATGCCGGCCGACAAGGCGCTGAAGGTGACGGCCGATGTGCTGGCCGCCCTGGAGACCAGCCACGAGATGGGCCTGGTCCACCGGGACATCAAGCCGGGCAACGTCATGATGACCAAGCGCGGCATCGTCAAGGTCATGGACTTCGGCATCGCCCGCGCCATGCAGTCGGGCGTCACGTCCATGACGCAGACCGGCATGGTCGTCGGCACCCCGCAGTACCTCTCCCCCGAGCAGGCGCTGGGGCGCGGCGTGGACGCGCGTTCCGACCTCTACTCGGTCGGCATCATGCTGTTCCAGCTGCTGACCGGCCGCATCCCCTTCGACGCGGACTCCCCGCTGGCCATCGCGTACGCGCATGTGCAGGAGGAGCCGGTCGCCCCGTCCGCCATCAACCGGTCGGTCACCCCCGCGATGGACGCGCTGGTGGCCCGCGCGCTGAAGAAGAACCCCAACGAGCGGTTCCCCAGCGCCGCCGCCATGCGTGACGAGTGCCTGCGGCTGCTGTCGGCCGGACAGACCGGCGCTCCGGTGATCGTGCAGGGCGCGCCCCACTCCAACAGCGGTGCGGGTGTGGGCTCGGCGGTCTTCCCGCCGGTCGACCACACCACTCCGGCGCCGGGCCCGCACAGCGTGCAGACGCCCTACCAGCCGACGCCGGCACCGGGCCCGTACGCCGTACCGGCCCCCAACCCGACGCCGTCGTACGGGTATCCGCAGCACCCGACCCCGGCGCCGGCCCCGGCGTACCAGACCCCGGCGCCGTACACGATGGCCCCGCCGCAGGGCGCCGGCGGCCCGGGACCGGGCGGCGGCAGGCGGAACATGCCGGTCGTCGTCGGGGCGATCGTGGTCGCGCTGCTGGCGGTCGGCGGTGTGATCACGGCCGTCGCGCTGGACAAGAAGGACGACCCGGGCACCACCGAGACCACGGGCGACGGTACGGGCGAGTCGGCGCAGGCCGGTCACAAGCCGCCGGAGCGCAACCGGACGATCGACGCCGAGAAGTGCTCGGAGGCGAGCGAGGACAGCGACGACCCGAAGAAGGTCCAGGCGCCCAGCTTCGTCTACAAGGACCTCATCTCCGTCAAGAGCTGCCTCCAGGCCGCGGGCTGGCAGTACACGGTGAAGGAAGTGGACGACCCGCAGTTCGCCGAGGACCAGGTGATCCGGCAGTTCCCGACGGAGGGCACCGCCGTGGTGCCGGAGAACCAGACCTTCGAGCTGACGGTCGCGACGGGTGACCCGGGGCAGTAGCCGCGCACCCCGACCGGGGCGGTACCCGGGGAGACGGGTGACCCGGGGGCGGCGCGTTTCGCGCGGGCGGCTTCCGCCAGCCCCCTCCGGCAACGCCGTGGACTCTCTTTAACTCCTGCGGGTGGCCCTCACGCCGCCCGGGATGCCGGTGATCCATCCCCGTGTGACGCTGAGTCCGTTGTTCCGCATTTCTCGGTCTCGGCTGGTCGGTACGGGAGGGGGTCACCCGGTGACTCCAGGACTCGGCTCGCGGTGGGCGCTCGCGCTCGCGTCACTCCTGCTGGCCGCACCCGAGGCGAGAGCGGCGCCGGTGGTGGTCACGGCCTCCGTTCCGTACGCGGAGGAGAGCCGGACGCCCCGGCCGGGCACCGGACACGACACCGGTCACGGAACCGGTCACGGAACCGGAGACAGCGCCGGACACGGCACCCGTCACAGCGCCGGTCACAGCCAGGGCCCCGCGGGTCCGCCGACGCCCGCTTCCGCTGCGACGTCCGGTCCGGGCACCCCGCACGACCCCCTCCGCATGCGGGACGCCCTCGAAGCCCCCGCCGTCCTCGACTCCGCCGGGGCGCCGCGCGAACCCGTGACGCCGTCGCTGGCCGGCCGGCCGGCCGGGGCGGGGCGCGAGCGGCCCGGGCGGCCGAGTTCACCGCCGCCCACGACCGACCCGGCCTCGGCCGGACCGTCCGCATCGGCCACGCCGAGTCCCTCACGTACCAAAACGGCAACAGCGGATCCGGAACGCCTGGAGGCGGAGAGGGACCCCCGAGCGGTACCGGAGGAGGACTCCTCCGCCGACGTCGGCGCGCCCCCCACGGGGCCCGCCGCCGCGTACGAGCCCGCCGCGCAGGGCGACGAGACCCCCGCTGACCGGCAGGTTCCGGTGCTGACCCTGGGGTTCGGCCTCGCCCTCATGGGCCTGGGAGTCGGGTTCCTCGGCCTGCGGATGCGCCGCCGCTGACCGGCCGCCGCCCTCCCGTGTCCTCCTGGAGACGGACCGAGCAGGTCCCTCTCAGGTCGCTTGTACCGCCCGGCATACTCGGTATACATACTGAGTATGTCGATCCGTCACGGGCTTCTCGCCCTCCTCGAACGCGGCCCGCGTTACGGCTCTCAGCTCCGCTCGGAGTTCGAGTCCCGTACCGGCTCCACCTGGCCGCTCAACGTCGGGCAGGTCTATACGACCCTGAACCGGCTGGAGCGCGACGGCATGGTCGCGCAGAGCGGTGAGGACGAGGCGGGCCACGCGCTCTACGCGATCACCGACGCCGGGCAGGAAGAGCTCAGGAAGTGGTTCGAGAAGCCCGTCGACCGCACCAGTCCGGCACGCGACGAGCTGGCCATCAAGCTCGCGATGGCGGTCGGTGCCTCCGGGGTCGACATCCGGGCCGTCATCCAGTCCCAGCGTCACCACACCGTCAAGGCGATGCAGGACTACACCCGCCTCAAGGCCCAGGCGATCACCGCCCTGGAGGGCGGGGCCTCGCAGGAACGCGACGACGTCGCCTGGCTGCTCGTGCTGGAACAGCTGATCTTCCAGACCGAGGCCGAGGCACGCTGGCTCGACCACTGCGAGGCCCGGCTCATCCGGCTCTCCATCGCCTCCCGGCAGGCCCCGCCCCCCACCGTGCCGTCCCCCGCCGAGGACACGACCGGCCTCGGCCGGACGACACGGCGCTGACCCGCCGCACGACCCCGCGGACGCCGCACGGCACCCGTCGACGCCGCACGGCACCTGCGGACGCCGCACGACCCGGCAGCACCGCACAGACCAGCAGGACCGCACCGCCCGCAGTCGCACAGCCCGCGGTACCGGAGAACCCGCGGTACCACGGAACCCCGTATCGCGGAGCCGTCCGCGCCGTCCGTCCCGACAGGCCGTTCGTACGGGACCGGCCACCGCGCTCATCGGTTCGTCACGCTCTCCGATCCCCGAGCCCACCGGTTCTCCGGGGCCCCGGGCTTCCAGGGCTCACCCGCTCGGCTCGTCCACTCGACGCTCCACCGCCTCACTCCAGTCCGTCACTCCACTCAGACATTCCACTCAGACACTCCGCTCAGTGATTCCGCTCCGTACGTCGTCACGTACGCGTATGCCCAAGGGGGGACCCCTCTCCATGTCTTCATCGGCTTCATCGGCTTCATCGGCTTCATCGGCTTCATCGGCTGCCCACCAGCCGCAGCAGGCTTCCCGGACGCAGCGGCCCGTGCTGCAACTCCAGCAGCTCACCAGGGTGCACGGCACCGGAGCCACCGAGGTCCACGCCCTGCGCGGCATCAACCTCGACGTCTTCCCCGGTGAACTCGTCGCGGTCATGGGCCCCTCGGGATCCGGCAAGTCCACCCTCCTCACCATCGCGGGCGGGCTCGACACCCCCACCTCCGGCCGTGTGATCGTCGAGGACACCGACATCACCTCGGGCGACCGCAAGACGCTCGCCGCGCTGCGCCGCCGGAGCATCGGATACGTCTTCCAGGACTACAACCTCATCCCCGCCCTCACCGCCGCCGAGAACGTCGCCCTGCCCCGCGAACTCGACGGCATGTCGGCCCGCAAGGCACGCGGCGAAGCCCTGCGCGCGCTGGAGGAGATGGAGCTCGGTCACCTCGCCGACCGCTTCCCCGACGAGATGTCCGGCGGCCAGCAGCAGCGCGTGGCGATAGCCCGCGCGCTGGTCGGCGACCGCCGGCTGGTCCTCGCCGACGAACCGACCGGCGCACTGGACTCCGAGACCGGCGAGTCCGTGCTCGCGCTGCTGCGTTCCCGCTGCGACGCCGGAGCGGCCGGCGTGCTCGTGACCCACGAACCGCGTTTCGCGGCCTGGGCGGACCGGGTGGTCTTCCTCCGGGACGGCGCTGTCGTCGACCAGACCATCCGCAGCCAGGCGGACTCCCTGCTCTCGGGCCAGGCGGCCGAGCGGTGAACAACTGGTTCCACTCCTGGCGCGCCGCGGTGCGTATCGCCCGCCGCGACGCCTGGCGCTTCAAGGGACGCAGCTTCCTCGTCCTCGCGATGATCGCCCTGCCCATCCTCGGCGTCAGCGCCGCCGACCTCACCGTGCGCAGCGCGGAGCTGTCGACGGAGGAGCAGCTGAGCCGTTCGCTCGGTACGGCCGACGCGCGGATCACGGACCCCGAGACCGGCGGCGTGCCGATCCACCAGCTCCCCGACGGCTTCACGTCCGCGCCGGTGGGCGACTACGACGGCAAGCCGTACCCCGATGGCAAGACGGACGTGACCAAGGCGTTCCCGCCGAACGCCACCGTGCTGGCCGACTCGACCGGCTCCGCGAAGCTGCGCAGCGCCTACGGGCTCATCCACACCGATATCCGTGAGTTCAAGGCGTCCGACCCGATGGCCAGGGGCATCATGACCCTGCTGGACGGCCGCTTTCCCGAGAAGGCCGACGAGGCGGTCGCGACCTCGCAGTTCCTGGAGGACAGTGGGCTGAAGGTCGGCTCCGCCGTGGCCGCGCGCGGCCTCGACCGCGAGTACCGGATCGTCGGCTCCTACGAGCTTCCCGACGACCTGAAGGCCATTCAGATCAACACTCTGCCCGGGGCTCTCCTGGACCCGCTCGACAAGGCCCTGAAGGCGGCCGATCTGCCCGGCGCGGAGAAGAGCACCACCTACCTTCTGACCCTGCCCAGGACGGCAACGGCCGGTTTCACGTGGAACATGGTCAAGGAGGCCAACGCCAAGGGCGTGATGGTGACTTCGCGTGCGGTCGCGCTCGACCCGCCCGCCCGGTCCGAGGTCCCGATGTACGAGATGGAGGGCTGGGGCGGGTACGGCGAGAGCGCCGGCGCCGAGGTCGCCGCCCTCGCGGCCGTCGGCACGGTCGTCGGTCTCGCCATGCTGGAGATCTGTCTGCTGGCCGGACCCGCGTTCGCCGTGGGAGCCCGTCGCTCGCGGCGCCAGCTCGGACTGGTCGGTGCCAACGGCGGCGACCGCAGCCACATCCGGGCGATCGTCCTGGCCGGCGGCCTGGTCATCGGCGTGGCCGCGGCCGTGGTCGGCACGGTCCTCGGCCTCATCCTCACCTTCGCCCTGCAGCCGCTGCTGGAGACCTCCATCGGCCAGCGTTTCGGCGCCTTCGACGTCCGGCCGCTGGAGCTGCTGGGGATCGGGTTGCTGGCCGTGCTGACCGGTCTGCTGGCTGCGGTCGTGCCGGCCGTCACGGCGTCCCGCCAGACGGTGCTCGCCTCGCTCACCGGTCGCCGCGGTGTGCGCCGCAGCAGCCGGGTGCTGCCCGTCGTCGGGCTGGTCGGGGTGCTGCTGGGCGCGGCGATCGCGCTGTACGGGTCGATGTTCACCGAGCAGTTCGCCATCGTGGCGGGCGGAAGCGCCATCGCGGAGCTCGGCGTGGTCGCCATGACCCCGGCGCTGGTCGGCCTGTTCGGACGTGTCGGCCGCTGGCTGCCGCTGTCGCCTCGGCTCGCTCTGCGGGACGCGGTACGCAACCGGGGTCGTACGGCTCCGGCGGTCGCGGCGGTGCTGGCCGCGGTCGCGGGCACGGTCGCCGTCGCCACGTACGCGGCGAGCCAGGACGCCCAGCAGAAGGCGTCGTACGAGGCGCTGCTGCCGCACGGCGCGGTCTCGGTGATCCTCACCGAGGGCGGGGGCCGGGACGTACCGACCGTGCGTGACGCGGTGCAGAAGAACCTGCCCGTCGACACGCGGGCCGATGTGGACCGGATCGTCGTCGGCAAGACCAGTTGCTCGATGTACACGGAGAGCAAGGACTGCGGCCGCCACGAGGTGATCATCCCGAAGGCCAACGAGTGCCCGCTGTGGGCGCACACCCCCGACGGTTCGGACCCCTCGGAGAAGTTCAGCCCCGAGGAGCGCCGCAAGCTCGGTCGGGACTGGCGCTGCTTGCGGGTCCTGGGCAACTCGAACACCGAGAGCGGACTGGTGATCGGTGACGAGAAGCTGCTGAAGGTGCTCGGCATCGACGACCCGGCAGCGGCGAAGGCGCTCTCCGAGGGCAGGATCGTGTCCTTCTGGAAGCCGCAGATCGACAAGGACGGCAAGGTCGGCATCCGTCTGATCACCGACACGAAGGCGGCCGATGCCGCCTTCGAGAACGGCCAGGAGCCGCCGGGCGTGGTGAAGTCGATCCCCGCGTACCAGGCGCCGGCGGAGACCGCTTCGTACGGCGTCGCGGCCATCATGCCGCCCACGACGGCCAAGGCGATGGGCTTCACCACCGTCCCGCTGGGTGCCTACTTCTCGACGGACACGCTGCCCAGCGCCGAGCAGCGGCAGAAGCTCGACAGCGAGATCGCCAAGACCGGCGGAAGCGTCGACCTCCATGTGGAGGAGGGCTATGTCAGCAGTACCAGCATCGTGCTGCTGGCACTGACCGTGTTCGCGGGCCTGATCACCATCGGCGCGGCCGGCATCGCCACCGGTCTCGCCCAGGCCGACGCGGAGGCCGACCTGAAGACGCTCGCCGCGGTCGGCGCGCCGCCGCGGGTCCGCCGCACGCTCAGCGGTTTCCAGTGCGGGGTGGTCGCCGTGATGGGCGTGGTGCTCGGCTCCGCGGCCGGGGTGCTGCCCGCGATGGGGCTGAGGCTGACCGAGCGGCGCCAGGAGATGAAGTGGTACGAGGAGGCCCTGGACGCGGGCTGGGGCGCGCAGAACCAGGTGCCGCACGTGCCGATCATCGTCCCCTGGGAGACGCTGGCGGCCCTGCTGGTCGCCGTCCCGCTGGGCGCGGCGCTCCTCGCGGCACTTCTCACCCGTTCGCGGGGGGCGATGGCACGGCGCGAGGCGTCGTAGGCGTCGTAGCCCGGAGACCGTGCTGTCGTAAGCCATGGACGCAGGGGTTGTGCCCCCGTACGAGGGTGGATCACCCACGTACGGGGGCACACCGAGTGGTGACGCACCCGTGCGAGAGAATGGCGGCATGGAGATGCCGAGGAATGAACGGTCGCAGGAGAGCCCCCAGGTCCTCGTAGTGGGACAGGACGGTATGGCGCTCGGCGGCAGTCAAGGTGACGACGAGTCGCGCGAGGTCCCGGTGACGGAGATGGTCGAACAGCCTGCGAAGGTCATGCGCATCGGCAGCATGATCAAGCAGCTTCTGGAAGAAGTCCGCGCGGCACCTCTGGACGAGGCAAGCCGAGTACGGCTCAAGGAGATCCACGCCAGCTCGGTGAAGGAGCTGGAGGACGGCCTGGCCCCCGAGCTCGTGGAGGAGCTCGAACGCCTCTCCCTCCCCTTCACGGACGAGGCCATCCCCTCCGAGGCGGAACTGCGCATCGCGCAGGCCCAGTTGGTGGGCTGGCTGGAGGGTCTCTTCCACGGCATCCAGACGGCGCTGTTCGCCCAGCAGATGGCGGCCCGCGCGCAGCTGGAGCAGATGCGACGCGCCCTCCCCCCGGGCGCGTCCCACGAGGACGGCGACGAGCACGCGCACGGCGCCATCCGCTCGGGCCCGTACCTCTAGAGCAGGGCGCCACCCACCCCGCCGGGCGCCGCCGGGGGTACCCGATCGCCGCGAGGGCGCGATGCGACCGCGAGGGCGATCCGGGGCGTGACACAGGGATCGGGCCGGACCCGCGTGCCGAGGCACACGGGTCCGGCCCGGTTCGTCAGGGGGTTCGGGAAGAGGGCTCGGGCAGAGGGGGATGGGAGGTCAGGCCCTGGGGCTGACCAGCAGCACCTTGCCGACGTGGGAGCTGGCCTCCAGCGTCCGGTGCGCCTCTGCCGCCTCCGGCATCAGGAACGTGCGGTCCACGACAGGGCGGACCGTGCCCGAGCCGATCAGCGGCCAGACGTGCTCACGTACCGCCGCGATGATCGCCGCCTTCTCGCTCAGCGGCCGCGCCCGCAGGGACGTCCCCGTCACCGCCGCACGCTTGGCCAGCAGCGTTCCCAGGTTCAGCTCGGCCTTGACACCGCCCTGGAGACCGATCACAGCGAGCCGCCCGTTCACGGCGAGCGCCTTCACGTTCCGGTCCAGGTACTTCGCGCCGACGATGTCGAGGATGACATCCGCGCCCGCCCCGTCCGTCGCCCTGTGCAGCTCCTCCACGAAGTCCTGCTCGCGGTAGTCGATCAGGATGTCCGCGCCCAGTTCGGCACAGCGTGCGAGCTTGTCGGGACCGCCGGCGGTCACCGCGACCCGGGCACCCACCGCCTTGGCGAGTTGGATGGCCATCGTGCCGATGCCGCTCGATCCGCCGTGCACCAGCAGCGTCTCAGCCGGTCGCAGATTCGCGATCATGAACACGTTCGACCACACCGTGGCCGTCACCTCGGGCAGCGCCGCCGCCGTCACGAGGTCGATCCCGGACGGTACCGGCATGAGCTGTCCGGCGGGTACGACGACCTTCTCCGCGTATCCGCCGCCCCCGAGCAGCGCACACACCTCGTCGCCGATGCTCCAGCCCGAGACGCCGGGCCCGATCTCCGCGATACGGCCCGAGCATTCGAGGCCGGGGTAGGGGGACGCCCCCGGCGGCGGATCGTAGAAGCCCTGCCGTTGCAGCACATCGGCACGGTTGACGGCGCTGGCCACCACCTCGACGAGGACTTCCCCCTCGCCGGGCACGGGATCGGGCACCTCGGTCCAGACGAGCGCGTCGGGACCACCTGGTTCCGGAATCGTGATCGCATGCATGGCCGCGAGGCTACTCCGGCTCCCCGCCCGCTACTCGGGCGGCGTGCTGAGCGGCGGCAGGCTGCTCGCCCGCACGATGGTGATCAGCCGGTCGGTCAGCTGGAGCGGACTGGCCGCCGGATCGTCGTAACCGAGCAGCCGGTGGCCGCGCAGCACACTCACGACGAGGTCGTTCACCTCTCGGACGTTCTTGCCCACCTCGGACTTTATGACCGGCCGTTCGATGAGGTCGAGCCCGCTGCCCTGCTGGATCAGGTCCTCCATCACCGTGCCCGCGCTGGGGCTGAGCACGGAGAGACCGAGCAGCCGGCCGGCCGCGCTCGCGCTCGTGATCACCGCGTCGGCGCCCGACTGCCGGAGCAGCGGAGCGTTCTCCTCCTCCCGGACGGCGGCGACGATCTTGGCGCCTCGGTTGAGCTGGCGTGCGGTCAGGGTGACCAGTACCGCCGTGTCGTCGCGCTGTGTCGCGATGACGATCTGGCGGGCCCGCTGCAACTCGGCGCGCAACAGGACATCGCTGCGCGTCGCGTCGCCGACCACACCGGTGAACCCGTCGGCGTTCGCCGCCTCGATCACCTTGGTGCTCGGGTCGACGATGACGATCTGTTCCTTCTTCAGCCCGGTGGCGCACAGTGTCTGCATCGCCGACCGGCCCTTCGTACCGAAACCGATGACGACGGTGTGGTCACGCAAGGTGGACCTCCAGCGGTTCAGCCGCCACTCCTCCCGGGTCCGCTCCGTGAGGACCTCAAGAGTGGTGCCGACCAGGATGATCAGGAAGAGCACGCGCAGCGGTGTCACCAGCAGCACGTTCGTGAGCCGCGCGCTGTCGCTGTACGGAACGATGTCGCCGTACCCCGTCGTGGACAGGGTGACGGTGGCGTAATAGACGGCGTCGAGGAAGTCGACGTTCTCATCCGCGTTGTCGTGGTACCCGGCGCGGTCGACCACCACGATGAAGACGGTCAGCGCCAGCACGAACAAGGCCATGAGCAACCGCTTGGCGACCTGGCGCAGGGGCTTCTCGACGATCCGGCGCGGGAGCTTCACCCGGGCGGTGATCAGGTGGTCGTCGGCGCTGCGGGCCATCGCGTCATGGCCGGGAAGTTTCACGTGAAACACCCTTCGGTGCTCGATGACCAAGGCAGATCCAGGATGTCGAGCGGGTCTCCCGGGCGCACGCCTCCAGGGGGGACGACGGCGAGTCCCTCTGCGGCGGCGATGCCGCGCAGCATGGCAGGCCCGTTGTAGTGCAGGGGTACGGCACGCCCCGAGCGGTGGACGACCGGCACGAGACGGGTGTCATGCGGATGCCCGTGGACCTCGTCACGTACTCCTCGCGTGCGGGGAGCGGGGGCCGGCCTGCCCGCGAGCCCGCGCAGCAGGGGCTCCGCCAGCGTGAGAAGCCCGGACACGGCCGCCAGGGGATTGCCCGGCAGCCCCACCAGGTACTTGTCCGGGGAGAGGCGGGCCAGCAGCATCGGATGGCCCGGCCGCACCTTCACTCCGTCGACGAGCAGCTCCGCGCCGGCCTTGTGCAGGACGGGATGCACATGGTCGACGGGGCCCGCTGCCGTGCCGCCGGTGGTGATCACGACATCGGCGTCGGAGCGGCTGACCGCCGTGAAGAGCGCCTCCGCGTCGTCGCCGATACGGCGGGTCGCCACGACATCGCCCCCGAGAGCGGTGAGCCATGGCCCGAGCATGGGCCCGAGGGCGTCCCTGATGAGACCGTCGTGCGGCAGCCCGGACGTGAGGAGTTCGTCGCCGAGCACCAGGATGTCCACCCGAGGCCGGACCACGACCGGCAGCTCGTCATATCCGGCGGCCGCGGCCAGCCCCAGGACGGCGGGCGACACGACCGACCCCGCGGGCAGCAGCTGATCGCCCGATCGGCACTCCTGCCCCCTCGGCCGGATGTCCTGCCCGTGGCCCACCGCGTGCCGGGCGTGCAGATGGCCGGTGGGGTCGGTACGGGAGTGCTCGCTGCGGATCACCGCGGTGGCGCCGCGCGGGACGCGGGCTCCGGTGGCGATCCGTACCGCCACACCGTCGGGCAGGATGTCCGGCTCCCCGTGACCGGCGAGGATGGAGTCGTGCCCGAGGATCTCCCAGGGCCCGGGGCCGGCCACCGCCCAGCCGTCCATGGCGGAAGTGTCGAACGAGGGCAGATCGGTGAGCGCGGCGAGCGGCTCGGCAAGCACCTGGCCCAGCGCCTGGTCAAGGGCTGCCCGCCGGATGCGAGCGCGTCCCGAACGCCCCGCACGTGCCGCGACGGCGCGTGCGTCCTCCCAGGCCGTGGCCCGGTGCCGCTCGCGTTTCGGGGGCTGCCGCCCGAACAGAGCGAGGGCTTCGTCGACGCCGTCGGCCTCCCTGTCCGTCATTCCGCGTCGGCCTCGTTCGCCCAGCGGTCGGCGAGTGCGGCGGCCTTGCGGGCTGCCTCGGCCACGGCTTCGGCGCCGTCTCCGGACGCCTTGGCGGCCGCGTAGCCGACCAGGAAGGTGGTGAGGGGCGCGGCGGGCCGCGCGACGCCGTGCGCGGCGTCGCGGGCGAGGTCGAGCAGGAGGTCGGTGTCGACGTCGAGTTCGATGCCGAGTTCGGCCTTGACCGCGGTGATCCATTCGTCCAGCACGTTCCCATGCTCCCTGATTCGGGCCCGGGCCATGGCGATGTCTTCCCAGGTGTCGCAGTCGAAGGAGGCGAGGGGTGGGGCGGCGACCCGGGCAAGGTCGAGTTCCTGAGTGAGCAGACGCAGCGGCAGCCCGGAGAGGCTGCCGTACTCCGCTGCCAGTAGGGCGAGTTCGCGCCGCAGGGGCTCGGTGCGGTATGCGGCGACGAGGGGCTGGTCACGCCCGTCGGGGTCCACGGACAGGACGCCCTCGGCACTCCGGCCGGCCAGTTCGTCGGCCAACTGTCCTACGGTGCCCTCTTCGAGGAACGGCAGATCTCCGCCCAGCACCAGAACGGTGTCGGCCTCCACGTGCCGTACCCCGGCCGCGAGCGCCGCGAGCGGTCCGCCTCCGGGCGGTTCCTCCCGCACCCATGTCACAGGGCGTACGGTGGCCCGCCGTCCTCCGACGACGACCGTGCGTCCGGCTGCCCGGGAGGCGGCCAACACCCGGTCGAGCAGGGGCCGCCCGCCTACGCTCACCCCTGGCTTGTCCACTCCGCCGAGCCGCTTGGCGGCACCCCCGGCGAGTACGACGACGTCGAATCGGGTCACGCACCCAGTATGAGCCGCGCGCCTCGGCGCTCCTCACCCCGGCCCCCACCGCACCTGCGCCCGCGGCATCCGGCCGCGTCGTGGGGGCGGCCCATGGCCGGAAGGCGGGCCGCCGGACCTGCCGCCCGGAGGGGTCGACCGGGACTTCCGCCCGCGCGTGGCGTCGGGCCACCCGCCGAAGCGTGTCGGCCGGTCCGCCCGCCCGAGGCGGCCCGCTCCCTCGGCCCGGTACCAGGGGGGATCCGGTCCCCGCAGGGCGACGCCGCCGCGGCGGGGCGACCCGGCCGGAGCCCCCGACTCCCCTCACCACACGGCCGCCCGTCCGGGACGTGTCCCGGCCGGCCCCTTACAGCGGGCCGGCTTCGGCGCCCGCCCCCCCTTCGTCACGGCGGGCCGGCTTCGGCGCCCGCCCCCCCTTCGTCACGGCGGGACGGCTTCGGCGCCCGCCCTCTTCGTCACAGGGTGCGCAGCAGCACCGCCGGCTGTTCCACGCAGTCCGCCACGTACCGGAGGAAGCCGCCCGCGGTGCCCCCGTCGCAGACCCGGTGGTCGAACGTCAGGGACAGCTGGACCACCTGCCGGACGGCCAGCTCACCCCCGTGCACCCACGGCTTGGGAATGATCCGTCCGACGCCGAGCATCGCCGCCTCCGGGTGATTGATGATCGGCGTCGAACCGTCGACACCGAACACCCCGTAGTTGTTGAGCGTGAACGTCCCGCCCGTCAGGTCCGCCGGAGTCAGCGAACCGGTCCTCGCCACCTCCGTCAGCCGGGCGAACTCCGCCGACAGCGACTCGGCCGTGCGGTCGTGTGCGTCGCGGACGACCGGGACCACCAGGCCCCGCTCCGTCTGGGCGGCGAAGCCGAGGTGCACCTGGGGAAGCCGCACGATCTCCCGGGCCGCCGTGTCCACCGTGGAGTTCAGCTCCGGGTAGCGGGCGAGGGCGGCCGTGCAGATCCTGGCGAGCAGCGCCAGCAGGGAGATCTTCGGACCGCCGGCCGCGTTCATCGCCGTACGGGCGGCCATCAGTTCCGTGGCGTCCGCATCGACCCAGCATGTCGCGTCCGGGATCTCCCGCCGGCTGCGGGACAGCTTGTCCGCGACCGCGCCGCGCACGCCGCGCAGAGGAACCCGCTCGGCGGCGACGGGCGTCGCGACAGGGGCGGGGACCACCGCCGCGGGAGCGGGCACGGCGGCCATGGCCTGCTCGACGTCCGCGCGGAGGATCAGACCGTCGGGGCCGGACCCCCGCAGCGTCCGCAGGTCGAGGCCCTTCTCCCGGGCCAGCTTGCGCACCAGCGGCGAGATGACGGGCACGGGCCCGTCCGGCGCGGTCACGGCCCCCGACGCCGCGCCGGGAGACGTCGCGGGCCCTGAGGCCTTACCCGCGGCCGACGGGCCGGCGGATGCGGACGTACGGGCGGCGCGGTCCGGGCCGCCGACGGCAGGGGCCGGATCCGGGGCGGGGCCCGGGCCTGCGGCCGGTGTCCCCGCCCGGACGCGTTTGCGCCGGGCCGCCGGGGCACCGGTTCCGTACCCGACCAGCACATTGCCGGAGCCCTCGTCCGCCGGGGCGGTGTCGGACGCCGTGGGCGTGGGGTGCGGCTCGCCGTCGACGGGGCCGACGGCGCCCACGGCCACCGTGATCAGTGGGGCGCCGACCGGCAGCTCCGTGCCCTCCTCCCCGAAGCGGGCGGTCACCACGCCGCCGTACGGGCAGGGCACCTCCACCATCGCCTTGGCCGTCTCGACCTCGACGACCGGCTGGTCGATGGCGACGACGTCCCCGACGTCGACCAGCCAGCGCACGATCTCCGCCTCGGTGAGGCCCTCGCCGAGGTCCGGCAGCTTGAATTCCAGCACCTGGGCCATCAGCTCTCCGCCTCCCATTGCAGTCGCGCCACCGCGTCCAGCACACGGTCCACACCCGGAAGGTGGTGCCGCTCCAGCATCGGCGGCGGGTAGGGGATGTCGAATCCGGCCACCCGCAGAACCGGCGCCTCCAGGTGGTGGAAGCACCGCTCGGTGATGCGTGCCGCTATCTCGCCGCCGGGGCCGCCGAACCCCGTCGACTCGTGGACGACGACGGCCCGTCCGGTGCGCCGCACGGACGCGCAGACCGTCTCGTCGTCGAAGGGCACCAGCGACCGCAGGTCGACGACTTCGAGGTCCCAGCCCTCCGCCCGCGCCGCTTCGGCGGCCTCCAGGCAGACGGGCACGGACGGCCCGTACGTGATGAGGGTCGCGCTGCGTCCCGTCCGCCGCACGACCGCGCGCCCGATCGGCTCGACCCGGGCCGGCTCGTCCGGCGACCACTGGGCCTTCGACCAGTACAGCCGCTTCGGCTCCAGGAAGACCACGGGGTCGTCGGAGGCGATGGCGGCCCGCAGCAGACCGTACGCGTCGTCGACCGTCGCGGGCGTGACGACATGGAGCCCCGGAGTCGCCATGTAGTACGCCTCGGACGAGTCGCTGTGGTGCTCGACGCCGCCGATCCCGCCGCCGTACGGCACCCGCACGACCAGGGGGAGCGGCATGGCTCCCCGAGTGCGGTTGCGCATGCGGGAGACGTGGCTGATGAGCTGCTCGAAGGCCGGATAGGCGAACGCGTCGAACTGCATCTCGACGACGGGCCGCAGACCGTACATCGCCATGCCCACGGCCGTCCCGAGGATGCCCGCCTCGGCGAGCGGGGTGTCCGTACACCGGTCCTCGCCGAACTCCTTGGCCAGACCGTCCGTGACCCGGAACACCCCACCGAGCGTGCCGACGTCCTCGCCGAGCACATGGACCGAGGGGTCCTCGGCCATCGCGTCCCGCATCGCGCGCTGGAGCGCCTGCGCCATGGTGGCCGGCTTGACTGCCACGGTGGTCATCGGGCCTCACCTTCCGCTTCCGCCGCCAGCTCGGCGCGCAGCTGCGCCGCCTGCTCCCGCAGTTGGGAGGTCTGCTCGGCGTAGACGTGCGCGAACAGGTCCATCGGGTCGAGCACGGCCTCCGCGTTCATCCGCTCGCGAAGCCGCGCGGCCATCTCCTCGGCGCCCTCGGCCGCCTGCCGGACGGCGTCCTCGTCGAGGATTCCGCGCTCCCTCAACTCCCGCTCCAGCAGCTGGATCGGGTCGTGGTCGCGCCACGCCTCGACCTCGCTCTCCCCGCGGTAGCGGGTCGCGTCGTCGGCGTTCGTGTGGGCGTCGATGCGATAGGTGATGGCTTCCACCAGGGTCGGGCCGCCCCCGCGCCGCGCTCGGGCCACCGCCTCGGACAGCACCTGGTGCACGGCCGCCGCGTCGTTCCCGTCGACGAGCCGGCCCGGCATTCCGTATCCCACGGCCTTGTGGGCCAGTGAGGGCGCCGCGGTCTGCTTGGCCAGCGGGACGGAGATCGCGAAGCCGTTGTTCTGCACGAAGAAGACGACCGGTGCCTGCCAGACCGCCGCGAAGTTCAGCGCCTCGTGGAAGTCGCCCTCACTGGTGCCGCCGTCGCCGACCATGGCGAGCGCCACCACGTCGTCGCCCTTGAGGCGAGCGGCGTGCGCCAGGCCCACCGCGTGCGGCAGCTGGGTCGCGAGCGGCGTGGACAGGGGGGCGATGCGGTGCTCGCGCGGGTCGTAACCGGTGTGCCAGTCGCCGCGCAGCAGGGTCAGTGCCTGGACGGGGTCGAGGCCGCGCGCCACGGCGGCGAGGGTGTCGCGGTACGACGGGAAGAGCCAGTCCTGCTCCTCGAGCACCAGCGCGGCGGCGACCTCGCACGCCTCCTGACCGGTGGTGGAGGGGTAGACGGCGAGCCTGCCCTGCTTGGTGAGCGCGGTCGCCTGGGCGTTGTACCGGCGGCCGCGCACCAGCTCGGTGTAGAGCCGGCGGAGCAGCGCGGGTGCGAAACCGGCCGCCGCGTCCGTGCCGAGCACCCGGTAGGGCTCGGAGTCCGGCAGCAGCGGTGCGGGATCGGTTCGCGGCTTCCACGCCGGGGGTGGGGTGGGCCGGTAAGGAGCGGCACCGGGCAGCTCTTGGACCGTCATGACAGCACCTCCTCGTGGGAGCGGGCACAGGACCCTGGGGGAGCGCGAGTGTGGCGCGCCTCACCTACCGATTGTTCGGTCGTGGACGCATTTTGGCTACAGGCACCTCCGGGCTGTGGACAAACGGTTCTCCACAGCCTGGGATAGAGGCAGGTCGTCCATAGGAGAGAGGCGGGGGGACATGACAGCTGAACAAATGGCCGACGACTGGGAGCACGCGCCGCCAGGCGGGTCCGACCAGCCACCGCGCCCGCTCGACGCGATCGACCGCGACATCCTCCGCATCCTCCAGTCGGACGGCCGCGCGTCGATCCGTTCGGTCGCCGAACGGGTCCATGTGTCGCGCGCCAACGCGTACGCACGGATCAACCGGCTCATCGAGGACGGGGTGATCCGGGGTTTCGGCGCGCGCGTCAACCATGAGCGGGCGGGGCACGGGGCCTCGGCGTACATCACACTCAAGATCGTGCAGAACTCGTGGCGCACGGTGCGCGAGCAGCTGCAAGCGCTGCCGGGGGCGGCGCACATCGCGCTGGTCAGCGGCGACTTCGACGTCCTGCTGCTGGTGCACACCCCGGACAACCGCACCCTGCGCGAGCTGGTGCTGACCAAGCTCCAGTCGATCCCGGAGGTGCTCTCCACGCGGACGCTGCTGGTCTTCGAGGAGACGGATCTGAACCGGCGGATCCTCCCCGACGAACCCTGACCGCGACGCCCGCCGACGGCACGCGAGGCCGCGGGGCCCGGCTCATCGGCCGTCGCCGTGCCGCACGGGCCACGGCGGAGGGCTCACCGGCAGCCACTCGGCCCGGGCCCGTGGGAAGTGGTGGGGCGGCCGACGGCCCCCGGAGAGGGAGGGGCGGTGGCCGGCCCGGGAGGGTCTCAGTGCCCGGTGCGCAGCCCGTCGAAGGCGAGCCGTACGAGGGTGTCGACCAGCTGTTCCCGGTCCGCGGCCCCGCCCGGCTGGGGGCGGTACCACTCCACCAGGGAGTTGATCATTCCGAAGAGCAGCCGGGTGGCCAGCCGTATGTCCACGTCGGTGCGCAGGTCCCCGTCCGCCGCCGCGGCCTTCAGCAGGTCGGCGACGCGCTGGTCGAACTCGCGGCGCCGTTCCAGCGCCCACCGCTCGGTGCTCGTGTTGCCCCGCACCCGCAACAGCAGGGTCACGTAGGGAAGCTCGTCCATCAGCACCTCGACGGTGCGCCTGGTGACGTACTCGACGCGCTCCAAGGCCCGTCCGCGTATCGCCCCCGGCTCCTCGAGAACCGCGAAGAGCCCGTCGATCGCCCGGCTGACGGCACGCCGCAGCAGCTCCTCCTTGCCCGCCACATGGTGGTAGATCGACGACTTGGAGATCCCGGCCGCCCTGGAGAGGTGCTCCATGGAGGTGCCGTCGTATCCGCGCTCGTTGAAGACGCGGACGGCGACGGAGAGCAGCGTGTCGGGGGTGTACGTGTCGCGCTTGGCGGTGGTCATCGGCTGTCCCGGTCCTTCGCGGCCTTCGTGGCGTTCTCCTCGTGGGCCTTGCGCAGGATCCCGAGGCCGGGCGCGTACCGGCCCGTGGGGTAGCGGTCGTGCAGGGCCCTCAGCAGTTCGGCCACGGTCCCGTAGCCCAGTTCGGCCGCCCATTCGAAGGGCCCTGCGGGGTAGTTGACCCCGAGGCGCATGGCCGTGTCGATGTCCTCGGCTGAGGCGACGCCCCGTTCGACCGCGTCCATGGCGAGGTCGACCAGCATCGCGACCGTACGGCCGACGATCATGCCCGGGACGTCCTTGATCAGGGAGACCTGCTTGCCGAGCGCCTGGAACAGGCCGACTGCCTCCCGGAGGGTCTCGGGCGAGGTGCCCTCGGCCGTGGAGAGCGCGATACGGGTGGCGGCCGTGTAGTCGTGGGCGAGGTCGAAGTGGACGATCTCGTCGTCCCAGGACTCGAACGAGGCCCGGCCGTCCACGAGGCACAGCCGGCCGCCGCTCGGCAGGGACAGGTGGCTCCCGCTCCGCTTGTGGCGGACCTTGATCCCGGCCTGTTCGATGAGCGCGACCAGCGGCTGGGCGGGACCCAGGTGGCCGTGGAGGGTGACGGCCCCGGGAGCGGGCTCCGCCGGTTCGGTACGGGGGACCGGGCGGCCGGACGCCTCCTCGTACGCGTACCAGCCCTGGCCCGTCTTGCGGCCCAGCCGGCCCGACTGGACGAGGCGTCGCTGGACGAGCGACGGGGTGAACTTCGGGTCCTGGTGGAACGCCTCCCATACGGAACGGGTGACGGCCTCGTTGACGTCCTGCCCGATCAGGTCGGTCAGCTCGAAGGGGCCCATCCTGAAGCCGCCGGACTCGCGCAGCACGGCGTCGATGGTGGCCGGGTCGGCCCCCTGCTCCTCGAAGACCCTCATCGCCTCGGCGTAGAAGGGGCGGGCCACCCGGTTGACGATGAAGCCCGGAGTGTCGGCGCAGCGCACCGGCGTCTTGCCCCACGCCTTGACCGTCGCGTACGCGCGCGTGGCGGCGGTTTCGTCGGTGGCGCAGCCACTGACGATCTCGACGAGCGGGAGCAGCGGTGCCGGGTTGAAGAAGTGCACTCCGACGAAACGCCCGGGGACGCGCAGGGCGCCGGCGATCTCCGTGACGGACAGCGAGGAGGTGTTGGTGGCGAGCAGGCAGTCGTCGGCGACGACCTTCTCCAGCTCGGAGAAGAGCTCCCGCTTGACCCCGAGGTCCTCCACGACGGCCTCGACGACGAGGGCGGAGTCGGCGAGGTCGGCGAGCGCTTCGGCGCCGGACAGCCGTGTGCGGGCCGCGTCCCGCTCGGCCGGACCGAGCCGGCCCTTCTCGACCAGGCGGTCCAGCCGTCCGGCGATGGCCTCGGCGGCCGACCGGGCCCGGCCGGGCACGGCGTCGTAGAGACGTACGGTGTGGCCGGAGACGAGGGCGACCTGGGCGATGCCCTGCCCCATGGTGCCCGTGCCGACGACCGCGACGGTCCGGCCGGGTTCGACGGCCTCGGCCGTGGCGGTTCCGGCGGCCCCGACAGGCCCTGTTTCGGTCATGGCAGTGATCCTCCCCGATGAGTTTTCCACAGGTTCGACAGACCCCCTTGTCCCGACCGATCGTTCGGTTACTCTAGCTCTGTCCGCCCGTCCCTGCCCAGCTCGACGAGGAGTTGGTCCCTCATGGCCGCCGCGCAGCTGACCACCGACCATCTGACCGAGAGGCACCGGCCCACGCTCGACCAGGCCCTCGAAGCGATCCGCACCCGCGCCTACTGGTCTCCCCACCCGGAGCACCCCAAGGCCTACGGGGAGAACGGCTCGCTGAGCGCCGCCGAAGGACTCGCGGCCCACCAGGCCGTGCTGGGCTCCCGCTTCGAGCTCGACCAGCCGGGTACGGACGGCTGGACGCAGGGCGAGGTCTCGCCGTACGGCCCCGCGCTGGGCGTGGAGTATCCGCACGCCGACATCGACGTCCTGCTGCCCGCCATGCGCGCGGGCATGGGCGCGTGGCGGGACGCCGGTCCCGAGACCCGCGCCCTGGTCTGCCTGGAGGTCCTGGCGCGGATCAGCGGCCGGACGCACGAGTTCGCGCACGCGGTGATGCACACCAGCGGGCAGGCGTTCATGATGGCGCTCCAGGCGGGCGGGCCGCACGCCCAGGACCGCGGCCTGGAGGCAGTGGCGTACGCGTACGCCGAGCAGATCCGCACCCCGCTCGTCGCCGACTGGTCGAAGCCGCAGGGCAAGCGGGACCCGCTGGAGCTGCGCAAGACGTTCACCCCGGTCGCGCGCGGCATCGCGCTGCTGGTCGGGTGCAACACGTTCCCGACGTGGAACGGCTACCCGGGCCTCTTCGCCTCCCTGGCCACCGGAAACCCGGTCCTGGTCAAGCCGCACCCCCGCGCCGTGCTGCCCCTGGCACTCACGGTGCGGGTCGCCCGCGAGGTGCTCGCGGAGTGCGGCTTCGACCCGAACCTGGTCGCGCTGGCGGCCGAGCGCCCCGGCGAGGGCATCGCCAAGACCCTGGCCGTCCGCCCCGAGATCCGGATCATCGACTACACCGGTTCCACGTCCTTCGGGGACTGGCTGGAGGCCAACGCCCGGCAGGCGCAGGTGTACACCGAGAAGGCCGGCGTGAACACCGTCCTGATCGACTCCACCGACGACTACCGGGGAATGCTCTCCAACCTGGCCTTCTCGCTGTCCCTCTACAGCGGCCAGATGTGCACCACCCCGCAGAACCTGCTGATCCCCCGCGACGGCATCACCACGGACGCCGGCCCCAAGTCGTACGACGAGGTGGTCGCCGATCTGGCGGCCTCGGTCGGCGGGCTGCTGGGAGACGACGCCCGCGCCAACGCCCTGCTGGGGGCACTGGTCAACCCGGACGTGAAGGCCCGCCTGGAGGCGGCCGCCGAGCTCGGCGAGGTCGCCCTCGCGTCCCGCGAGGTGGCCAACCCGGACTTCCCGGACGCCGTCGTCCGCACGCCCGTCATCGTGAAGCTGGACGGCTCCAAGCCCGACGCGGAAGCGGCCTACATGTCCGAGTGCTTCGGCCCGGTCTCCTTCGCCGTCTCGGTCGAGTCCACCGCCGACGCGGTGGAGCTGCTGAGGCGGACGGTGCGGGAGAAGGGCGCGATGACCGTCGGCGCGTACACCACGTCGCCGGAGGCCGAGCGCGCGATCGAGGAGGTCTGCCTGGAGGAGTCGGCGCAGCTCTCCCTGAACCTGACGGGCGGGGTGTACGTCAACCAGACGGCGGCGTTCTCCGACTTCCACGGCTCGGGGGGCAACCCCGCGGCCAACGCGGCCCTGTGCGACAGCGCCTTCGTCGCCAACCGCTTCCGGGTGGTCGAGGTACGCCGCCAGGCGTGAGCCGGCAGCCGGGGCCCGAACCGCGCGGGACGGGCCCCGGAACGGCCGGGCGGCACTCTCCACCTCGGCAAGGACGCCGCGGCGTACGGCTGCGCGCGAGCACCCTCGGCTCACGGACGCAACGGCTCGCACCGGAGCACACGATCGGCCCCGGGCTCCCGGGGCCCCTGGGCACTCGGGGCCCTTGGGCACTCGGCCGGCGGCCGGTGGCCGCGGGTCAGGCGGACGGGCCGGCGATCTCCGCGTACCGCTGCACCCACGCGTGCATGGCGACCGCCGCGGCCGCTCCCGCGTTGATGGAGCGGGTCGAGCCGAACTGGGCGATCGAGCAGACCATCGAAGCGTGCTTGCGCGCCTCCTCCGTGAGGCCCGGCCCTTCCTGCCCGAACAGCAGGACACATCTGCGCGGCAGCTCGGTGCGTTCCAGCGGCACCGCACCGGGAAGGTTGTCGATCCCGATGATCGGCAGGTCCTCCGAGGCTGCCCAGGCGGTCAGCGACTCGGTGTCCGGGTGGTGACGCACATGCTGGTACCGGTCGGTGACCATGGCGCCGCGCCGGTTCCAGCGCCGACGGCCGACAATGTGGATCTCCTTCGCGAGGAACGCGTTGGCGGTCCTCACGACCGAGCCGATGTTGAAGTCATGGCCCCAGTTCTCCACGGCGACGTGGAAGTCGTGCCGCCGGGTGTCCAGGTCGGCCACGATGGCCTCGCGCGTCCAGTACCGGTACTGGTCGACCACATTGCGCCGGTCCCCCTCGGCGAGCAGCTCGGAGTCGTACCGCTCGTCCTCCGGCCAGGGCAGGGGGTGCGGCCCGACACCGATCTCGTGACCGTAGCCGTCGTCGTACTGAAGCGGCTCGCCCGAGGGGGCGTCCGTCTGGGTCTCGCTGCTCACCCGACGAGAGTACGGGGGGCCCGCTCCTCGGGCACGCGCCGCTGCTCCGGCACCGCCTTCGGACGCCGGAGCGCCCGGTCGCGGCCCCGGCCGAGCCGGCCCGAGAGCCAGACGAGGAAAACGGTCGGCAGGAAGACCGCGTCGGCGGCGATCATCGCGAGCGAGAAGAACGGCAGGCCCAGCAGCAGCGCGATGCCCGCGTGCTCCAGCATCATCATCACCAGCAGCACGTTCTTCACGCGCCGGTTGAAGAGCGTGAAGGGGAAGGCGACCTGGACGATGACCGTGCCGTACGTCAGCACCATCACCATCACGCCACTCGCGGCCAGGAGGTCGGAGAGGAACGGCCAGGGCGTGAAGTAGTCCAGCTTGAGCGGGTAGTACAGCGCGGTGCCGTCCTGCCAACGGGACCCCTGGATCTTGTACCAGCCCGCCGTCGCGTAGATCAGACAGACCTCGGCCATGATCACGGCGAGGGCGGCGTTGTGGCTCAGGTTGGCGAGGACGTCGAGCAGCACCTTCGGCTCACCGGAGGCGAACCGGCAGGCCAGCCACCACAGCCCCTGCGCCACCCAGACCAGCCACAGCAGGACCAGCACCCAGCTCTCACCGGTCCTGTCGGCGAAGAGCGTGGCGGCCACGAGCCCGAATCCGAGCACCGTCCACAGTGCCGGCCCGACCCGGTCACGCCGGGGCCCCGGGCGCGCCGCACGGCGGGCGTCCAGCGACCAGACCTGACCGCAACGGGTCAGGACGAGGTAGATCGCCATCAGGTGCACCACGTTGTCGCCGCCGTCGCCCATGAAGATGGAGCGGTTCTGCAGCGAGAGCACACCCAGCATGAAGAGCACGGACATGGTGCGGGTGCGCCAGCCGAGCATCAGCAGCACGCCGGACAGGGCCGCGAGCCCGTAGACGGCCTCGAACCACACGGCGCTGTCCGACCACATCAGCACCGTGAAGGAGTGGTTGTTCGCGATCAGCTGCTGGGCCATGTCCCAGGCCCAGGGCCCCTCCGGGCCGTACAGCTCGTGACGGTGCGGGAACTCGCGCAGGAGGAACAGCAGCCAGGCACCGCTGAAGCCGATACGGACGACGGCGGTCTGGTACGGGCCCAGGGCCGCGCCGGTGACCCGCTGGATGGCCCGGGCAAGACGGCGGTCGGCCGACTCGCGCGCAGTCGTGGGAAGCGTCCGGTTCACCTGGCCGCCTCCGTCCGGCCGCCGCGCACGTCACCGGGGAGGTCGGCGGTGGTCACCGTCCACCAGGGAAGGACACGGTAGTAGGGGCGGGTGTCGATCTTCTCCTCGCTCCACACCGGCGCCTCGACGCCCTTGGTCGAGGAACGCAGCTGTATCCGTTCGACGGTCCCGCCCAACTGGTGCGCTTCCAACTTCAGCATCACGATGCGCCGGATGTAGCGCTCGGAGAGCTGGCCGCGCAGACCGTTCGGGCGGTTGTCGTTGGTGTGCGAGTTCACGTAGAAGTCCCAGCCGCGGCGCAGTTCGTTCTGGTGCACATGGCTCGGGAAGGGATTGCCGCGGATCGCCTCCCTGTCGTCACCGGACAGGTCGATCCACTCGGTGGTCCTGCGTGCGCCGTCGGGGCCGGTCACCTCGGCGCGGGCATGGACGGCGATGTTCTGCTGGAGCGGATTGGGGGCGAAGAGCTTCCAGTTCTGCTCGAACTCGGGGAAGACCCATTCGTCGACCGCTTTGCCGTGCTGCTTGGTCAGGGTGTTCGAGGGGGCGACATGCAGGAAGACCATGGCGACGTGGAAGCAGGCGAAGACGCCGATGACGGCGAGGGAGACGGCGGCCGCCACCTGATAGGGCAGCGAGAGCGCGGCTATGCCGACACCGCCGCCCCTGGACGCGGGAGCCGCCGGATCCGCGTCGGTCGCACCCGCGGTGATCCGACCTGCGGCGACGGGGCCCACGTCGACCGGATCACCGGTAACCGGACCACCGGCCACCGCGCCGCCCGCCGGGGAGCGACCGGCCGTGGGATCACCGACGACCGGACCAGTGGAGGGGGAATCGCCGACGGCTGAATGCCTGGCGACCGGACCGGCCGTGAACGCGGGCGCGGAGTCGCCCGGGGACGCGGGCGCGGGGGTTCGTGCGGGTGCGGGAGGGCGGCTCACCTGGTCCGATGGAGGGGCTGGGGCCTCGCCCCCGGCTTCCGTGACGCGCTCGCGGCGCTCGGCACGCCCACCCTCCTCGTCGTACGAGTCCATCCCGCCCCGATCCCCATCGATCCACCGCAGTTATCCACAGGGTTGACACCATACGGGCCGCCGACTCACCATTGAAGTCATTCAACCGAACGATCGGTCGGTAGGGGGTCCGATGACCGCAGTGACAGCGGACACGCAGGAGTCGTACGAGGCGGCGTTCGACGCCGCCGTGGCCGCGGATGAGCGGATCGAGCCGCGCGACTGGATGCCTGAGGCATACCGCGCCTCACTCGTCCGGCAGATCGCCCAGCACGCGCACTCCGAGATCATCGGCATGCAGCCCGAGGCGAACTGGATCACCCGCGCGCCCTCGCTTCGGCGCAAGGCGATCCTGATGGCCAAGGTGCAGGACGAGGCGGGACACGGCCTCTACCTCTACAGCGCGGCCGAGACCCTCGGTACGAGCCGCGACGAGCTGCTCGACAAGCTGCACTCCGGTCGCCAGAAGTACTCGTCGATCTTCAACTACCCCACGCTGACCTGGGCCGACGTCGGCGCGATCGGCTGGCTGGTGGACGGCGCCGCCATCACCAATCAGGTGCCGTTGTGCCGCTGCTCCTACGGCCCGTACGCCCGCGCCATGGTCCGGGTGTGCAAGGAGGAGTCCTTCCACCAGCGCCAGGGGTACGAAGCGCTGCTCGCGCTCTCTCGCGGCACCCCGGAGCAGCACGCGATGGCGCAGGACGCGGTGGACCGCTGGTGGTGGCCGTCCCTGATGATGTTCGGCCCGCCGGACGACGAGTCGGCCCACTCGGCGCAGTCGATGGCCTGGAAGATCAAGCGCCACTCCAACGACGAGTTGCGCCAGCGCTTCGTCGACATATGTGTCCCGCAGGCCGAGGCACTGGGACTCACCCTCCCCGACCCGGACCTGCGCTGGAACGAGGAACGCGGGCACCACGACTTCGGCGAGATCGACTGGTCGGAGTTCCGCGAGGTGCTCAAGGGCAACGGGCCTTGCAACGAAGAACGGATCGGCCGGCGCCGAAGGGCCCATGAGGAAGGCGCCTGGGTCAGGGAGGCGGCCGCCGCGTACGCCGCGAAGCACGGGAAGGCGACAGCATGACCACCAGCGACTGGCCACTGTGGGAGGTGTTCGTGCGCTCGCGTCGCGGGCTGTCCCACACCCACGCGGGAAGCCTGCACGCACCGGACGCGGAAATGGCCCTGCGCAACGCGCGTGACCTGTACACGCGCCGCAACGAGGGTGTCTCCCTCTGGGTGGTGCCCTCCTCCGCGATCACTGCCTCCTCTCCCGACGAGAAGGACCCGTTCTTCGAGCCGGCCGCCGACAAGCCGTACCGCCACCCCACCTTCTACGACATCCCCGAGGGGGTGCAGCACCTGTGACGACCACGGTGAACGCCGCGGCACTCGCCCTCGGCGACGACGCCCTGGTGCTGTCGCACCGGTTGGGGGAGTGGGCGGGAAACGCCCCCGTCCTCGAGGAGGAGGTCGCCCTCGCCAACATCGCGCTGGACCTTCTCGGCCAGGCCCGCGTGCTGCTCTCGCTCGTCGGTGACGAGGACGAACTGGCCTATCTGCGCGAGGAGCGGGCCTTCACCAACGTCCAGCTCGTCGAACAGCCCAACGGCGACTTCGCCCACACGATCGCCCGTCAGCTGTTCTTCTCCACATACCAGCGCCTGATGTACGGCCGCCTGGCCGCCGCGGGTGCGGAGGGCGGCGACGAGGGCGGCCGTCAGCTGACCGGACTCGCGGCGAAGGCGGTCAAGGAGGTCGCCTACCACCAGGACCACGCGGAGCAGTGGACCGTGCGGCTGGGCGACGGCACACCCGAGAGCCACGAGCGGATGCAGCGGGCATGCGACGCCCTCTGGCGCTACACCGGCGAGCTCTTCCAGCCGGTCGAGGGCCTCGACCTCGACCGGTCGGAGCTGGAGGCGGACTGGCTGGCGTCGGTGACGGCCGTCCTGGAGCGCGCCACTCTCACCGTGCCGGGCGGGCCGCGCACCGGGGCCTGGAGCGCCGGCGCGGGACGGCAGGGCCTCCACACGGAGTCGTTCGGCCGGATGCTGGCCGAGATGCAGCACCTGCACCGCAGCCACCCGGGGGCGACATGGTGACCATGACGGCGCTGGAGGAGGAGCTCAGCCGACTGGCCGGCTCGGTCCTCGATCCGGAGCTCCCCGTCCTGACACTGGGTGAGCTGGGTGTGCTCCGCGGTGTGCAGGTCCTCGCTCCTGGCAGGGTCGAGGTGGAGCTGACCCCGACATACACCGGTTGCCCCGCGGTCGAGGCGATGTCCTCGGACATCGAGCGGGTGCTGCGCGAACACGGCATACCCGAGGTCTCGGTCGTCACCGTGCTCTCCCCTGCCTGGTCGACCGACGACATCAGCGCGGAAGGCCGGCGCAAGCTCGCCGAGTACGGCATAGCCCCGCCGCGCCCGCAGGGACCGGTGGCCGCCCCCACCGGTCCGGTGCCGCTCACGCTGGCCATCCGGTGCCCGCACTGCGGCTCGACCGACACCGAACTGCTGAGCAGGTTCTCCTCCACGGCCTGCAAGGCGCTGCGCCGGTGCACTTCCTGCCTCGAACCGTTCGACCACTTCAAGGAGTTGTAGATGTTCCATCCGCTCCGGGTGAGCGAGGTCGAGCGGCTCACGGACGACTCGGTGGCCGTCACCTTCGCCGTGCCGCACGAGCTGCGCGAAGCCTTCCGCCACACCCCCGGCCAGCACCTCACGATGCGCCGCGCCACGGCGGGCGGCGAAGAGATCCGGCGTACGTACTCGATCTGCGCCCCCGCGGCTCCGGCGGACGCGGACCCCGTGCTCCGGGTGGGCATCCGGCTGGTGGACGGCGGTGAGTTCTCGACGTACGCGCTCAAGGAGCTCGCGGTCGGCGACACGGTCGACGTCATGGAGCCGATGGGCCGGTTCCTCCTGGCGCCGCGCCAGGGATACTTCGCCGCGGTGGTCGGCGGCAGCGGCATCACGCCGGTCCTGTCCATGGCCGCGACGCTGCTGGCCCGTGAGCCGGAAGCCCGTTTCTGTCTGATCCGCAGTGATCGCACGGCGGCCTCGACGATGTTCCTGGACGAGGTCGCGGACCTCAAGGACCGCTACCCCGGCCGCTTCCAGCTGGTGACCGTGCTGTCCCGGGAGGAACAGCAGGCCGGGCTGCCGTCCGGACGGCTGGACCAGGAGCGGCTGACCGAGTTGCTGCCCGCGTTGCTGCCGGTCGGTGACGTGGACGGCTGGTACCTCTGCGGTCCCTTCGGACTGGTCCTGGGCGCCGAGCGCGCACTGCGCGGCCTCGGGGTCGACCGTGGCCGCATCCACCAGGAGATCTTCCACGTGGACGACGGCTCGTCGGCCACCGCGGCGAGGGCAGGGGGCGCACCCTCGCACGCCACGCTCACCGCGAAGCTCGACGGCCGTTCCGGCACATGGCCGGTCGAGAAGGACGAGTCCCTGCTGGAGACGGTCCTGCGGGCCCGCTCCGACGCTCCGTACGCGTGCAAGGGCGGGGTGTGCGGCACCTGCCGGGCGTTCCTGGTCAGCGGCGAGGTGCGGATGGACCGCAACTACGCCCTGGAGCCCGAGGAGACGGGAGCGGGTTATGTGCTGGCCTGCCAGTCCCACCCCGTGACGCCGGACGTGGAGCTGGACTTCGACCGCTGACGGCGCCGTCCGCTCCCACGGACCGTCCGGGTCTGCCCGGCACTGCGAGGTCCGGGCCGGCCGGGCCCGCGCACGGCGCCGACCGGGACGGAGACAGCCGCCCCCCGCGCACCGCGCCGACCGGGACGGAGCCGAGGGGACGGGGCACCGCCCGCCTGCCGGAGGCGCCTTCACCGGACGCCCCATGCGCGGAGCCGGCCCGGGCGCCGACGGCCCGGCCCGCAGTGGCCAGGCGTCACCGGCCCCTCCCGGCCGGCACGCCGGGCACGGGTCTACAGCACGAAGGCGGGGCTGCCGTTGTCGGTGGTCATGGGGCGGCCGGCGCCGTCCCAGGCGAGCATGCCGCCGTCGATGTTCACCGCGTCGATGCCCTGCTGCACCAGGTACTGGGTGACCTGTGCAGACCGGCCGCCGACGCGGCACATGACATAGGCCCGCCGTCCGTCGGACACCGCTTCGGTGACCTCACCGAAGCGGGCGACGAAGTCGCTCATCGGTACGTGCAGCGCACCCTCGACATGCCCGGCCGCCCACTCGTCGGCCTCACGCACGTCCAGCACCAGCCCGTCGGCCGGTACCGACGCCACGTCCACCGTGGGCAGCGGTGTGAAGTTCATTGATCAAGCCTTCTCTCGTCCGGTAGGAATCGACATCACTGTGCGAGAGCGTTCAGCTCCGCCTCACGCTCGGAGACCTGGGCCAGCAACTGCTCGGCGATCTCGTCCAGCAGCCGGTCCGGGTCGTCGGGTGCCATCCGCAGCATGGCGCCGATCGCGCTGTCCTCGAGCTCCCGGGCGACCCCGGTCAGCCACTCCTTGCGGTGTGCAAGCCATTCGAGGCGGGCATAGAGCTCCTCGCTCTCGCTGAGCCGGGGGGCCTTGGGCACCGGGCCCGCCGCCCACTCCTCGGAAAGCTCCTGCAGCAGCGCCGCGTCCCCGCGGCCGTAGGCGGCGTTCACCCGTGTGATGAACTCCTCGCGCCGCTGGCGCTCCTCCTCGTCCCGCGCCAGGTCCGGGTGCGCCTTGCGGGCCAGCTCCCGATAGAGCTTGCGCACCTCGTCGCTCGGGCGCACCCGCTTCGGCGGCTGCACTGGGCGGTCCGTGAGCATCGCGGCGGCCTCGGGGGACAGACCGTCGGAGTCGATCCAGTTGTGGAAGAGCTCCTCGACCCCGGGCATCGGCAGCACCATCGCCCGTGCCTCCTGCGCCTTGCGCAGGTCCTCCGGGTCACCCGTGCGCGCTGCCCTCGCCTCCGCGATCAACGCGTCCAGCTCGTCCAGACGGGAGTACATGGGGCCCAGCTTCTGGTGATGCAGCCGGGAGAAGTTCTCCACCTCGACCCGGAAGGTCTCCACGGCGATCTCGAACTCGATCAGCGCCTGCTCAGCCGCCCGGACGGCCCGCTCCAGCCGTGCCTCGGGCCGCTCGGCCTCACCACCGGTCCCCTCAGGCGTCGAACCGTCGGCCGTGGCGGCACCGCCGCCCGGGCCGGCACCGCCGTCGAGACCACCGTGGCCATCGTGGCCGTCAGCACCTTGGGCACCGTCGGCGCTCGGGTCACGGTCACCGGTCACGTCGTCGTTCGAGGTCGTCACCCGACCAGCGTACGGGCGACCCGGGCCTGTCCGGTCACACCCCCGGCTCGGCGGCGATCCGCCCGCTGCGGATCGCGGTCACCAGCTCGGCGTGATCGGCCTCCGTCCGGTCCGCGTACGCCACGGCGAACCGGGCCACCGCCTGGTCCAGCTCGTCGTTCTTGCCGCAGTACCCGGCGAGGAGCCGGGGATCGGCACTGTGCGCGTGCGCCCGGGCAAGCAGGGCACCGGTCATCCGCGCGTAGTCGTCGATCTGATCGGCCACGAGCGCCGCCGGGTCCACGCTGCCCTTGCGGTTGCGGAACTGCCGCACCTGGTACGGCCGGCCCTCCACCGTCGTCCAGCCGAGCAGATTGTCACTGACCACCTGCATCCGCTTCTGTCCGCGCACCACGCGCTGCCCCTCGTGCCGGACCTCCTCCGTCGGGAACCCCACCGCCGCCAGGTGCGGCAGCAGCGCCGACGGGCGGGCCTCCTTCACCTGGAGCACCAGGGGCTCTCCCCGGTGGTCGAGCAGCAGCACCACGTACGAGCGGGTGCCCACGCTCCCGGTGCCGACCACCCGGAACGCCACGTCGTGGATCGCGTACCGCGCCAGCAGCGGCAACCGGTCCTCCGGCAGGGTCTGTACGTACTCCCCCAGCGCACCCGCCACGGCAGCCGCCTCCGCGTCCGGCACCCGGCGCAGAACCGGCGGCGCGTCCACGAACCGTCGCGCCCCGCCCTCGCACGCCTCGGTCGACCTCGCGGCGAAGCGGGCACTCGTGTTGTTGCGCGCCTTCTCCGATATCCGCTCCAACGTACCCAGAAGGTCGCGGGCGTCGGTGTGCGAGACGAGCTCCTCGTCGGCGATGGCGTTCCACGCGTCCAGCACCGGAAGCCTGGCGAGCAGGCGCATGGTCCGACGGTAGGCGCCCACCGCGTCGAGAGCCGCCGCACGGCACGTGTCCTCGTCCGCGCCCGCCTCGCGACCTGCCAGGACCAGCGAGGTCGCCAACCGCTTGACATCCCACTCCCACGGACCGGTCACGGTCTCGTCGAAGTCGTTCAGATCGATGACGAGACCACCGCGGGCATCGCCGTACAGTCCGAAGTTCGCCGCGTGCGCGTCCCCGCAGATCTGCGCGGCCACCCCGGTGACCGGCGTCCCCGCGAGGTCGTGCGCCATCAGCCCCGCCGCGCCGCGCAGAAACGCGAAGGGCGAGGCGGCCATCCTGCCCACCCGTATCGGCGTGAGGCCCTCGACCCGCCCGCGGTTCGACTCCTCGACCGCCCGAACGGCGTCCGGCCGCCCCTCGCCCAGGGCCGTCGAGTCGTGCGAGGACCGGGGCACACGGTCACGCAACGCCTTCCCGAACTTCTTGGGCGACGCCGCCGGGTCCACGCGGTCCGCAGTCCCGTACGAGGCCGCCGCATCGCGGCTCCCCCCGCCCTCGGCGCCGGTCTCCCCGGCACGCCGGGCGAACCCCGGCACGAACGGTATGCGCGCAGCCGTGCGCCCCTCGTCGGCGTTCCCGCGCTGCTCCGGCACCCCGGCCCGCATCCCACCCACGACACCCACGACGCCCCCCGTTCCCGATCCCGCAACTGCCCCAGACCGTACCGCCGCCGCGCGACACCCGTCTGCCCCTGTGGATAACCCCGGACAGCGGTGGCGGACCAGCACGGGAGCCGTACCGGTCCAGCACCGGAGCAGCCGCGCCGGCCGGGTCGCCCCGTACAGGTCCGGCCCTCGGACAGGTCCCCGCCCCCCTACAGGTCCCGGGTAATGAGGCAGCCCAGGCGCGGTACCCGTACGCGTACCGGCCGCTCACGCGCGCGACACCGCGCGGCAAGCACCGGCCCGACGAACCCGGAGAGCAGAACCCAGAGAGCCGAACCGAGAGAGCCGAGAACCGGAAGAGAAGGGCGCACCATGTCAGGCCCGCGTGACGAGCCCGCCGCTCGCGAGAAACCCCGGGAGCGCGGCGAACACGGTGATCAGGGCAATGCCGGCGATCACGACGCGCCGCGGAACGAGTCGGTCGACACCATCCAGCGCGAGCTGACCGCGTTCGCCCGACGCGCCCGGGCCACGGCCGCCCGCCTCCACCCGGACCTCTCGCTCGTGTCGTACACCCTGCTCGTGCACATCCACGAGCTGCACGGATGCCGGGCCACAGACCTGGCGGCCCACTACATGCTCGACAAGTCCACCGTGAGCCGGCAGATCGCCGCCCTTGAGAAACTGGGTCTGGTCGAGCGCCGCCCGGACTTCTCGGACCACCGCGTCCAGGTCCTGCACCCCACCGAGGCCGGTGCCAGGGTCCTCTCATCGACCCACGCCAGCCGCCGCGCCGCCTACCGGGCCCGCCTCGCCGACTGGTCGACCGAGGACCTGGACCGTTTCGCGGGATACCTCCTGCGCTACAACGCGACGCCCGACGCGACCTGAAGCCCCCCCCCCGCAAGCCAGCGAACAAGCCCACGAGTGAACACGGGAACAAGCGAACAAGCGAACAAGCGAACAAGCCACCGTCACAGCCCGGCGTCGCGCGCCAGCAGTGCCGCCTGAACCCGGTTCTCGCAGTCGAGCTTCGCGAGGATCCGGCTCACATACGTCTTCACCGTCGCCTCGCTCATGTGCAGCCGCCTCCCCGCGTCCGCGTTGGAGAGCCCCTCGCCGAGCAGGGCCAGCACCTCGCGCTCACGCCCGCCCAGGGCCGCCACCCGGGCCCGCGCCTCCTCGCCGCGTGCCGCCGCCCGCCCCGTAGCCAGCTGGTCCACCACGTGCCTGGTCGCCGCCGGCGACAGATAGGCGTCCCCGGCCGCCGCCGCCCGTACCGCCCGGATCAGCTCCGCCGGAGCCGTGTCCTTGAGCAGGAAGCCGGCGCCCCCGTATTCGAGGGCTCGAAGGACGTTCTCCCGCTCACCGAACGTCGTCAGCACGATCACCCGAGCCTCCGGTACCGCGCGCCGCAGCTCGGGCAGTGCCGCCAGTCCGTCCAGTACGGGCATCTGGATGTCGAGCAGCACCACGTCGGCGGCGTGCGAACGAGCCCGGTCCACCGCCTCGCGCCCGTTGGCCGCCTCCGCCACGACCTCGATGCCGGGGTCCGACGTGAGGATCACCCGGATGCCCGCCCGGATCAGCGGCTCGTCGTCGGCGACCACGACCCTGATCGACGCCCCCGTCATTCCCTTCCCTCCCTCAGGTGCCGGCGAGCACGGACCGCTATCGGACCACCTCGTACGACTTCTTCTCGGCCAGCTTGCCGTCCTTGAAGCAGAACCGGAACACCGGCTCCGTCTCGGAGCTCTCGCCGACCTCCGCCGACATCAGCACCAGGCAGGTGGAGCCCTCCGGCTCCGCCGGCCCCTTCCCGGCCAGCCCGGCCGTCGCGATGGTGTCCCCGCTGGGCAGCCGGTCGCGCACCTCCTTCTCGGACGTGCCGACCTTCACCGCGTCGTACTGGGACTTCTCGATCATGCCCTCGTTCATGGCACCCATCAGGAAGAAGAACCCGAAACCGGCCGCCACCAGCAGCACCACCAGGGCCGCGACGGCGATCCCGCACCCCAGGACGACCCCGCCGACCCTGCTCCTGCTCGTATCCGCACCGACACCCACCGTCAACTCCCTCTCCGGAACGGACCAGACGGACCGGTCCACGACCCGTCCACCGTTCCCGTCGAGGGGCACCGACGTCTGCTGCCGGAAGTCGTCCGCCGCATCGACCAAAGGCGCGCCCGCGGCCGCCCCCGCGACCCCGCCCGCTCCGGCAGGGCCTCCCGTGGCCGCGTGCGCGCCGTACGGCAGGACGGCGGCCACCCGGAATCCGGTGCCGTCCGGGCCCTCCACCGGCCCGGCGTGCACCATTCCGCCCACCAGCCGTGCCCGCTCGTACAGGCCGGTCAGCCCCTGCCCGCCGCTGACCACGTCCGACGGCTCCCCGCCGGCCGACGCGGTGTTGAGGACCTCGACGACGAGCGAGTCCGGCTCGTACCGCAGCTCCACGGCGATCGCGGCGCCCGGCGCGTGCTTGTACGCGTTCGTGAGCGCCTCCTGCACGATGCGGTACGCCGCGTGATCGGCGGCCGGCGCGAGTGGCCGTGCCTTCCCGGTACGCCGCACCTCCACCGTGTTGCCCGCCGCCCTGGACGTGTCCACCAGCCCGTCGATGCCGGCCGCCCCGCGCGTCACCCGGCCCGGGTCGTCGGCGACCGGCGCCTCGATCCCGTCCCGCAGGATCCCGACGACCTCACGCAGCTCCCGCATCGCGGTCACCGACGCGTCCCGCAGCACACCCACCGCCTCGCGCTGGCGGTCGGTCAGTTCGCGGTCCACCTCCAGGGCGCCGGTGTGCACCGAGATGAGGGCCAGTTGATGGCCCAGGCTGTCGTGCATGTCCTGGGCGATCCGCTGCCGTTCCCGCAGCCTCGTCTGCCCCTCGACCATGGCCCGTTCGCGCAGCAACTGGGCGTTGCGCTCCTGGAGGGCGTGCAGCAGGGTCCGCCGCTGGGTCCAGTAGCGGCTGGCCAGGCCCGGCATGACGGTCGTGGCCAGGTAGTACAGGGTCGAGAGCAGCACCAGCGTCAGCGGGGCCTGGCGCGACCAGGAGTCCGTCAGTGACACCCCGACGAAGCCGGCGTACGAGAGGGTGAACGCGGCCAGCGCCCGCCCCGGACCGACGATCGCGCGGCCGGCCGACCAGCCGACCAGGAGCAGCAGCAGGGCGAAGCCGCCGATCAGCGGCGTCAGCGCCCCCGTGGCCACCAGCACGGTCGCGGGCAGCCGTCGCCGCAGCAGCGACAGCACGGCCGCTCCCGTGCCGACGGCCGCCAGCGCCCAGTCCTCGCTGCCCAGCAGCTCCTCGACGCCGGCCGCCAGCAGCCCGATGACGACCGCGAGCACGGCCTCGCCCGCGGTACGTCGACGGGACCACAGTTCGGGCGCCGCCAGCCACCGCCACGCCGCTCTGATCTTCGAAGACACGTCCACGCCCGGCACCCTAGGTACCGCCGCCCGCCTCGCGCGGCCCTCTTTCGTCGTCCCCCTTCGCGACGAAGGTCTCATCGGACGCCGCCCCCGGTTCCTCGTTCACCTCATGAACACACGCTCTCCCGCGCCCGGACGAGGACCCCGCCCTCTCGCACGCAGATACGCACGGATGTGATCGTCACCACATCGACGTCCGGCGTCGCAGCACGACCGCCCGCCGCCGAGCGGCCGACCGCCCATGACCGCGCGCCGCCGCCCGGTCGCCGCCGCCGCGGCGGTCGCCCGGCAGGCGGTCGTTCGAGGACCAGAGCGTCATGAGGGGGGACAACGCGGAAGCCCCGTAGGTCGATGACCTACGGGGCTTCCGTCTGGTGCGCGAGGGGGGAGTTGAACCCCCACGCCCTTTCGGGCACTGGAACCTGAATCCAGCGCGTCTGCCTATTCCGCCACCCGCGCATTGGGTGTTGCCGCCTTGTTCCCCCGCCGTTTTTCGGTGGGAGCCCCTTGCGACATCTGAAGATTAGCACGTCGCAGCGGGTGGATTCACATCCGTTTGTTTCGGGGAACCGGAGTACGAACAGAGAGTGGGAGACGAGGGGAGGAAGCAGGAGGAAGGGACCCGAGAGGGGGCACGGCACGGCCCTGAGGACCCGGCCGCCCCGCGTCCGCCACGGTCCGGGCCCTGACCGACCGGCACCACCGGCCCCGGCCCACCCGTCCGCGTCCCCGGCCGCGCCCGGAGCCGCACCCACCGGTCCGGCACCGGTCCGACCGTTCCGGCACCACCGGAGCACCCCGCACGCCCCCGCCCCCGGCCCCGGTGCCGGACCCCGAACCGATCCCAGCCCCCGATTCCCAGCCCCCGACCCCAGCTTCCGAATCCGGCCCCTGGCCCGGCCCACCCCAGCAGCCCCACCCCAGCAGCCCCGTCCCAGAGCCCCCGCCCCGAGCCCGACCCCGCCACGCGGCCGCGTGGCGGAAGGCGTCACAGGACCCGGGACAGAAACGGAACAGAACCCGGAACCGGACAGAGGAACGTGATCCGTTCGCACCCACTCCTCCAGGGTGCTCGCCGGGTGCGGGACACTGTCATGAGGCCGCCTCTACGATCCGTGTGAGAGGTGACACTCGTCCACAGGGCAGAGAAGGGGAACCAGCCGATTTCCCGACGCGTGGATACGATCAGTAAGCAGTACCAGGACGGCAACTACGGAGGAGGTGCCCCATGGGAGTCATGAAGCGTTTCGAGCAGCGTCTCGAAGGTCTGGTCAACGGCACCTTCGCCAAGGTCTTCAAGTCCGAGGTCCAGCCCGTCGAGATCGCGGGCGCCCTCCAGCGGGAGTGCGACAACAACGCGACGATCTGGAACCGCGAGCGGACGGTCGTCCCCAACGACTTCATCGTGGAGCTGAGCGCGCCGGACTACGAGCGCCTGAGCCCCTACTCGGGCCAGCTCGGCGACGAGCTGTCCGGTCTCGTCCGCGACTACGCCAAGCAGCAGCGGTACACCTTCATGGGCCCGATCAAGGTCCACCTGGAGAAGGCCGACGACCTCGACACCGGCCTGTACCGGGTGCGCAGCCGCACGCTCGCGTCGAGCACGTCGCAGTCGCAGCCGCCGCAGGGACAGACGCAGGCCCCGGGCGGACCCCCGCCGGGCCAGGGCGCCGCCCCCGGCGGCCGCCCCGGTGGGTACGGCTATCCGCCCACCGCCGCTCCGCCCATGCCGGCGGCCCCGCCGCCCGGCTCCCTGAACCGCCCACCCGCGACGGGCCGCCCGCCGGCCTCCGCGGGCCCCATGCCCGGCGCCCAGGTGCGCCGCTGGATCGAGATCAACGGCACGCGCCACCAGATCTCCCGCCCGACGCTGGTGCTGGGTCGCAGCACCGACGCCGATGTGCGGATCGACGACCCCGGCGTCTCGCGCCGGCACTGTGAGATCCGGACCGGAACGCCCTCGACGATCCAGGATCTCGGGTCCACCAACGGCATCGTGGTGGACGGGCAGCACACCACCCGCGCTACGCTCCGCGACGGCTCGCGGATCGTCGTGGGCAGCACCACCATCGTTTACCGGCAAGCCGAAGGGTGAAGCGGGGGCAATGTCAGAGCTGACCCTCACGGTCATGCGGTTGGGTTTCCTCGCCGTACTGTGGCTGTTCGTCATCGTGGCCGTCCAGGTCATCCGCAGCGATCTGTTCGGGACGCGTGTCACACAGCGCGGTTCGCGCCGCGAGAGCGCGCGCCCGCAGCAGACCGCGGCGCGACAGACCGCGGCGCCGCCGCAACAACGCCAGCAGTCCGGCCGTCAGCGGCGCGGCGCGCCGACCAAGCTGGTCGTGTCCGAGGGCACCCTCACGGGCACCACGGTCGCCCTTCAGGGGCAGACGATCTCGCTGGGCCGCGCGCACGACTCCACGATCGTGCTGGACGACGACTACGCGTCCAGCAGGCATGCCAGGATCTACCCGGACCGTGACGGCCAGTGGATCGTCGAGGATCTCGGGTCCACCAACGGCACGTATCTCGACCGGACCCGACTCACCACCCCGACACCGATTCCGCTGGGCGCGCCGATCCGCATCGGCAAGACCGTCATCGAGCTGCGGAAGTAGTGCTACATCATGGATAGGCGCGAGCGGAGCGAGCGAGCCGCAGCGGACCCCGGGGCGGGATCCGCCGCGGGCCGGGACAGGCTCCCGACCGGAGGGTGGGCAGTGTGGCTCGAGACCGGCTGTACCCCGAGGCGGCAGCGACAGGGCAGGTGCGCATGAGCTTGTCACTGCGCTTCGCCGCCGGATCGCACAAGGGCATGATCCGGGAGGGCAACGAGGACTCCGGTTACGCCGGGCCCCGTCTGCTCGCGATCGCCGACGGCATGGGCGGCCAGGCCGCCGGTGAGGTGGCGTCGTCCGAGGTGATCTCCACCCTCGTCACGCTCGACGACGACGTCCCCGGCTCGGACATCCTCACGTCGCTCGGTACGGCGGTCCAGCGGGCCAACGACCAGCTTCGGGTGATGGTCGAGGAGGACCCCCAGCTGGAGGGCATGGGGACCACGCTGACCGCCCTGCTGTGGACGGGCCAGCGGCTCGGCCTGGTGCACGTCGGCGACTCCCGGGCGTACCTCCTGCGGGACGGCGTCCTGACCCAGATCACGCAGGACCACACCTGGGTGCAGCGGCTGGTCGACGAGGGCCGGATCACCGAGGAGGAAGCCACCACCCACCCGCAGAGGTCCCTCCTCATGCGCGCGCTGGGCAGCGGCGACCACGTCGAGCCCGATCTGTCGATCCGTGAAGTGCGCGCCGGCGACCGGTACCTGATCTGCTCCGACGGCCTGTCCGGCGTCGTCTCCCACCAGACGATGGAGGAGGCGCTCGCCAGCTACCAGGGCCCGCAGGAGACGGTCCAGGACCTGATCCAGCTCGCGCTGCGCGGCGGCGGCCCCGACAACATCACCGTGATCGTCGCGGATGTCTTCGACACCGACGGCGGCGACACCCTGGCGGGGCAGCTCAGCGACACGCCCGTCATCGTCGGCGCGGTCGCCGAGAACCAGATCCAGCTGAACGACGGCGGCGCCATGGAGACACCCGCGGGCCGCGCGGCCGGTCTCGGCCGCCCCGCCGCTCCGGGGGCTCCCGGAGGCGGTTTCGGTCCCCCCGGCAGCGGTGACGGCATCGGTTACGGCGGCATGCCTCCGGAGGGTTCCTTCGGCGCGTACGGCGACGAGGACTTCACCAAGCCGCGCGGCGGCCGCGCGTGGCTGAAGAGATCGTTCTTCATCGTGCTCGCGCTGGCGGTCGTCGGCGGCGGGCTCTACGGCGGCTACCGCTGGACGCAGACGCAGTACTACGTCGGCGCCAAGGACGAGCACGTCGCTCTGTACCGCGGCATCAGCCAGGACCTGGCCTGGGTCTCCCTCTCGGAGATCGAGAAGGATCACCCCGAGATCGAACTCAAGTACCTGCCCGCCTACCAGCGCAAGCAGGTCGAGGAGACGATCGCCGGCGGCAGCCTCGGCAAGGCCAAGACCAAGATCGCTGAGCTCGCCACCCAGGCGGACGCCTGCAAGAAGCAGGAGCAGCGCAGCGAGGCGGCCGACCGGGCGAGCACCCCGCCCCCCGGAGAGGGCCAGGCCGGCGGCACGACCGGCGTCTCCACCGTCACCAAGCCGACCGCAGCCACTCCCTCCCCGGGCCCCAGCCTTTCGGAGGAGGAGCAGAAGCTGGCCTCGAACTGCGGCAAGCAGTAGGACCCGTAGGGGGGCCTTTCACCACCATGAGCGTTGTCACCAACACGACCACCATCGGCGCCATCGACGCGCCGAGCCGCCGGAACACCGAACTGGCGCTGCTCGGCTTCGCCGTCGTCATCCCGGTGTTCGCGTACCTCAACGTGGGCCTCGCCCTGGACGGCAAGGTCCCGTCCGGCATGCTCGGTTACGGCATCGGGCTCGGCCTGCTGGCGGGCGTGGCCCATCTGGTGGTGCGCAAGTTCGCCAAGTACGCCGATCCGCTGCTGCTGCCGCTGGCGACGCTGCTCAACGGCCTCGGCCTGGTGCTGATCTGGCGGCTCGACCAGTCGCCACGGCTGGTCAAGCGGGCCGAGGACCTCTTCGGCTCGTACAGCCCGGACGCCCCCAAGCAGCTGATGTACTCCGCGATCGGCATCGCGCTCTTCGTCGCCGTGCTGCTGGTGCTCAAGGACCACCGGGTCCTCCAGCGGTACACGTACATCTCCATGGCGGCGGCGCTGGTCCTGCTGATCCTGCCGATGTTCTTCCCCGCCGTGAACGGCGCCAAGATCTGGATCAGCCTGGGCCCCTTCACCATCCAGCCCGGCGAGTTCGCGAAGATCATCATCGCGATCTTCTTCTCCGGGTACCTGATGGTGAAACGGGACGCCCTGGCGCTCGCCAGCCGCCGCTTCATGGGGCTGTACCTGCCGCGCGGCCGCGACCTGGGACCGATCCTGGCCATCTGGGCCGTGTCGATCCTGATCCTCGTCTTCGAGACGGACCTCGGCACCTCGCTGCTGTTCTTCGGCCTTTTCGTGATCATGCTGTACGTCGCCACGGAACGCACCAGCTGGATCGTCTTCGGTCTGCTGCTGTCCGCGGCCGGCGCGGTGGGTGTCGCCAGCTTCGAGCCCCACGTCCAGTCCCGCGTCAACGCGTGGCTCGACCCCTTCTCCTGCTATGAGACCGACCCCAGCGGTGCCTGCCAGCAGATCGCCGACGGCCTGATGTCCTTCGGCTCCGGCGGCACCCTCGGTACCGGCCTGGGCCAGGGGAACTCCGACCTCATCGGCTTCGCCGCCAACGCCGACTTCATCCTCACCACGGTGGGCGAGGAGCTCGGTCTCGCCGGCCTGATGGCCTTCTTCCTCATCTACGGACTGATCGTCGAGCGCGGTGTGCGCACCGCGCTGGCCGCCCGTGACCCGTTCGGCAAGCTGCTGGCCATCGGCCTGTCCGGCGCCTTCGCCATCCAGGTCTTCGTGGTCGCCGGCGGCGTCATGGGCCTCATCCCGCTGACCGGTATGACCATGCCGTTCGTCGCGTACGGCGGTTCCTCCGTGCTCGCGAACTGGGCCCTGATCGGCATCCTGATCCGTATCAGCGACACCGCACGCCGCCCTGCCCCGGCGCCCGCCCCGTCCCCCGACGCCGAGATGACCCAGGTGGTCCGACCGTGAACAAGCCCCTGCGCCGGATCGCGATCTTCTGCGGTCTGCTCGTCCTCGCGCTGCTGGTCCGCACCAACTGGCTCCAGTACGTCAAGGCCGAGGAACTCACCAGCCACAGCAAGAACAAGCGGGTCACGATCGAGCGGTACGCCGCCGAGCGCGGCAACATCATCGTGGGCGGCAAGCCGATCACCGGCTCCATCGACACGAAGGACACCTTCTACAAGTACAAGCGCACCTACATCGACGGCCCCATGTGGGCGCCGGTGACCGGGTACGCCTCGCAGGCCTACGACGCCAACCAGATCGAGAAGATCGAGGACGGCATCCTCACCGGCAACGACGACCGGCTCTTCTTCGACCGGACGATGTCGATGTTCACCGGCGAGAAGAGGAAGGGCGGTGACGTGATCACCACCCTCAACCCGGCCGCCCAGAAGGCCGCCTTCGAGGGCCTCGGCGACAACAAGGGCGCGGTCGCGGCCATCGACCCGCGGACCGGCCGGATCCTCGCGCTGGCCTCCACGCCGTCGTACGACCCCTCAGCCTTCGCCGGCTACTCGGCCAAGGACGAGAAGGCATGGCTGGCCCTGGAGAAGGACAAGGACAAGCCGAAGCTCAACCGGGCCCTGCGCGAGATCTACCCGCCCGGTTCGATCTTCAAGGTCGTCACCGCGGCCGCGGCCCTGGAGCACGGCAAGGTCACGGACATCAACGCGCAGACCGACACTCCCGAGCCGTACATGCTCCCCAACACCCGCACGCCCATGAAGAACCAGCACGGGGGTTGTGAGAACGCCAGCCTGAACAAGGCGCTGGAGGTCTCCTGCAACTCGGTCTTCGCCAAGCTCGGTGACGACGTGGGCAAGAAGGACATGCTGGACACGGCCCAGAAGTTCGGCTTCAACGCCGAGCAGTTCGTCCCGGTCCGCGCGGTCGCGTCCGTCTACGACAAGGACATGGACGAGTCGAGCAACGCCCTGTCCTCCATCGGCCAGTACAACACCGCGACGACCCCGCTCCAGATGGCCATGGTCACGGCGGCGATCGCCAACGACGGCAAGCTGATGAAGCCGTACATGATCGACCAGCTGCGCGCCCCGAACCTCGACGTGATCGAACGGCACGAGCCCGAGGAGATGAGCCGCCCGCTCTCCCAGAAGAACGCGCAGCTCGTCCAGCAGATGATGGAAAACGTCGTCGAGAACGGCACCGGCGGCAACGCCAAGCTGGACATCGACGGTGTGAAGGTCGGCGGCAAGACCGGTACCGCGCAGCACGGCGAGAAGAACTCCAAGCGCCCCTACGCCTGGTTCATCTCGTACGCCAAGACCGACAGCGGCTCGCCGGTCGCGGTCGCCGTCGTCGTCGAGGACTCCAGCGGCACCGCCCGGGACGACATCTCGGGTGGCGGCCTGGCCGCGCCGATCGCGAAGTCCGTGATGAAGGCGGTACTCGAGACCAAGAAGTGACAGCCGTGCCCGTGTACCGGTCGCGTATCAGGTGACGGTCGCGGTCTGATCGGCTTCCTGTGCCCGGTAGCGTATGCGCGAACAGCACACCGGCGGACCACACACAGGGGTGCGGTCGGGACTGACGGAGAGGGCTGGAACAGTTATGGAAGAGCCGCGTCGCCTCGGCGGCCGGTACGAGCTGGGCTCGGTGCTCGGCCGCGGTGGCATGGCGGAGGTCTACCTCGCCCACGACACCCGGCTCGGCCGCACCGTCGCTGTGAAGACGCTGCGGGCCGACCTCGCCCGTGATCCGTCCTTCCAGGCCCGGTTCCGCCGTGAGGCCCAGTCGGCCGCCTCGCTCAACCACCCGGCGATCGTCGCGGTCTACGACACCGGCGAAGACTACGTGGACAACATCTCCATCCCGTACATCGTGATGGAGTACGTCGACGGGTCCACCCTGCGTGAGCTGCTGCACTCGGGCCGCAAGCTGCTGCCCGAGCGCACGCTGGAGATGACGGTCGGCATCCTGCAGGCGCTGGAGTACTCGCACCGCGCCCAGATCGTCCACCGTGACATCAAGCCCGCCAACGTCATGCTGACGCGCACCGGGCAGGTCAAGGTCATGGACTTCGGCATCGCCCGGGCGATGGGCGACTCGGGCATGACGATGACCCAGACCGCGGCCGTCATCGGCACCGCGCAGTACCTCTCCCCCGAGCAGGCCAAGGGCGAGCAGGTCGACGCCCGGTCCGACCTGTACTCGACCGGCTGCCTGCTCTACGAGCTGCTGACCGTCCGCCCCCCGTTCGTGGGCGACTCCCCGGTCGCGGTCGCGTACCAGCACGTACGCGAGGAGCCGCAGCCGCCCAGCAACTTCGACCCCGAGATCACGCCCGAGATGGACGCGATCGTGTTGAAGGCCCTGGTCAAGGACCCCGATTACCGCTATCAGTCGGCCGACGAGATGCGGGCCGACATCGAGGCGTGCCTCGACGGCCAGCCGGTCGCCGCGACGGCGGCGATGGGCGCTGTCGGCTACGGCGGCTACCCGCCGGAGGAGCAGCCGACCACCGCGCTGCGCCAGGCCGACCAGGGCGCGCAGACGTCGATGATGCCCCCGGTGGGCCCGGACGACGGCTACGGCTACGACGACCGCCCGGCCCGCCGCCGCCAGAAGAAGTCGAACACCTCGACCATCCTGCTGGTGCTCGCGGGCATCCTGGTGCTGGTCGGTGCGGTCCTGATCGGCAAGTCGGTCTTCAGCAGTGAGGACGGAGCGCGTCAGGTGACCGTTCCGCAGCTGGTCGGCAAACCCTTCGCGGAAGCCGAGGGGCTGGCCCGCAACGCGAGCGTGAAGGTCACCCAGTCGAGCACGGAACGCTGTGACCAGCCGAAGGGCTCCATCTGCAGCCAGACGCCGGCCGCCGACGGCAGCGCCAAGATGAACGAGGGCGAGACCATCACGGTCGTCGTCTCCGAGGGCGCCCCGAAGATCGAGGTCCCCAACGTCATGGAGCAGTCGCAGGAGACGGCGACCAAGACGCTTGAGGACAAGGGCTTCGACGTCAAGGTCAAGCCGAAGGAGTCCGACGAGGAACCGGGCACGGTCATCGGCCAGGACCCCGAGGGCGGCACCCAGCAGGAGAAGGGCACCGAGATCACCATCACGGTGGCCAAGAAGTCGCAGGAGACCGTTCCGCCGGTCGTCGGCTCCCAGTTCGACGCCGCCAAGGCGCAGCTGGAGACGCTCGGTTTCACGGTCGCCAGGGCGGACGTCGACTCGGACAAGCCCACGGGCGAGGTCGTGGAGCAGAACCCGTCGGCCGACTCCAAGGCGGACAAGAACTCCACGATCACCCTGAAGGTCTCCAAGGGCCCGCAGCAGCAGCAGAAGGCGGTTCCCGAGGTCAGGGCCCAGCGGGTCTCCCAGGCCAAGCAGACGCTGGCGCAGAACGGCTTCACGAACATCCAGTTCGCGCCGGGCAGCTCGTCCGACGACAACGCGCTCGTCACCGGCATGGACCCGCAGCCCGGCACCCAGGCGGACCCGGCGACCACCCAGATCACGCTGACGACCGTCGGCGGGAACAACGGGAACAACGGCGGCGGGGACGGCGGCGGGGACAACGACGGCGGCCTCTTCGGCGGCCCGTCGGGGATCACCTTCCGCGAACGGGACTGACGACCCCGGACACGTGGACCGGAGCCCCGGCCACCCTCCAAGAGGGGTGGCCGGGGCTCCGGCGTGAGAGCGCGAGGTGAGGGGCGGATGGCCCGTCAGGCCCGTCAGGCCCGTCAGGCCCGTCAGGGGCGGCAGGGGCCGGCTGAGCCCATGGGGCCCCGCCGGAGGAGACCCGGGGAGTCCTAGGAGCTCTTCAGGGCGTGCCCGGGCCCGTCGAGGCGGCTGCGTCGGCCGCGTGCCCGGTACCGCCGGAGGGCCTGCGCCGGCGCGCGGTTCCGCCGGCCGGCACGCGCCGGGAGAACGAGGGGGAGGGGAATCAGCGCAGCTCGGCCGGCGGCGTGCGGGCGCTGTCGACCTTCTCCGTGCGCTCCAGTTCGCCCCAGACGATGAAGCGGTAGTCGGAGGTGTAGACCGGCGTGCAGGTCGTCAGCGTGATGTAGCGGCCGGGCTTCGACCTGCCCGACTCCTTGGGGATCGGCTGGAGCACGTCCACGTTGTACTTCGACGTCTCCGGCAGCGTCTTGTAGACCTTGTAGACGTACCAGGTGTCCTTGGTCTCGAAGACGATCGAGTCGCCGTTCTTCAGCTTGTGGATGTTGTGGAACTTCGCCCCGTGCCCGTCCCGGTGCGCCGCCAGCGCGAAGTTGCCCTGCGGGTCGGCGGGGAGGGCCGACTTGACCGGGGCGGTGTAGAAGCCGGCGACGCCGTTGTTGAGGGTCTTGGGGTCGGTGCCCTGCTTGACCAGCACCTCGCCGTTCTTCATGGCCGGTACGTGGAGGAAGCCGATCCCGTCCTTGGTGTCGAGCGCGCCCGGGCCGGAGGCCGCCCACTTGTCGCGGACCTCGCTGCCCTGCTTGTCGGCCTCCCGGTCCGCCAGGACGTTCGTCCACCACAGCGAGTAGACGACGAAGAGCCCCAGCAGCACCCCCGCGGTGATCAACACTTCGCCGAAGACGCTGATGACGCCGGCGATCCGGCTGCGCGCACGTGCCACTACATCTGTCCCGTCTAGAAGTCTCAGCCTACGAGCGCGTCCGGTTTTCCCTTGCTGCGCGGGCGTTCCTCGACCATCTTGCCCCACACGATCATGCGGTACGTACTGGTGAACTCGGGCGTGCAGGTCGTCAGCGTGATGTAGCGCCCCGGGGTGCGGAAGCCGGAGCCCACCGGCACGGGCTGGATGACCGAGACGTTCGAGGGAGGTGTCTGGGGCAGCAGGTTCGACATCTCATACGTGTAGTAGGCGTCCTGCGTCTCGACGACGATCGGGTCGCCCGGGGAGAGCTTGTTGATGTAGCGGAACGGCTCGCCATGGGTGTTGCGGTGCCCGGCGACCGCGAAGTTGCCCTGCTTGTCGGAAGGCATCGCCGTCTTGAGCTGTCCCTCGGCGTAGTGACCGACCATGCCCCGGTCGAGCACCTTCTCCTTGTTGATGCCCTCGGCGATGGGCACGACGACATCCAGCTTGGGGATGTACATGATCGCGAAGCCCTGCCCGGGTTCGAACGCGTCGGGCTGGCGGCCCTTCGCCCACTCGTCCGCGATCTGCTGCTTGGCCTGGTTCACCTGGAGCCCGGCACGGACGTTCGTCCACCACAGCTGGTACGTGACGAACAGGAGCATCACCACGCCGAAGGTGATGAACAGCTCGCCGACGACACGGCTGGCGACGACACCGACGCTGTCCTTGCGCGCACGCGCGGCGCGTCTGGCCTCGACCCGGGAGAGCGGCGCCCGCTCGTGGGCAGGGGCGGCCGGAGCGGGGGCCGCGGCGCCCCGGCGGCGGCCGCGCGCCTTCGCCGCCCTGCGCCGCTCGGCGCGGCCTCCGGTGGGCCGCTCGGGCTCCCGCGTACGCCGTGCGGCCCGCGTGTCCTCCGTACGCAGGGCCATCGTCTCGTCGTCGCGTACGGGGGCGTACCAGTCCTCCTGGCCCTCGGCCCGGCTCTGCGGAGCCTGTCCCTGGTACCCGTCCCGGGCGGCGGCGGGATCGGCCGGGTAGGGGACGTGGCCGGACCAGTCCCGCGGCTCCGGAGCGGGCTCCGGCGGCGATGGCTCGTAGGCCTGCTGCTCCGGGACGTTCGACGCCCGGAACCAGGGCGAACCGTGCCCGCCCGCCGCATCGGGCCCCGGACGCGCGTCGGTCACGCGAGAGCCTTGCCCACCACCGGCGCGAGCCCTGCCGACCGGCCGACGGCTCCTGTGTCCCCGCACTGCTCCAGCCAGTTGGCGAGCATCAGGTGACCGTGCTCGGTGAGTACCGACTCGGGGTGGAACTGCACGCCCTCCACCGCCAGGTCGCGGTGGCGCAGACCCATGATGATGCCGTCCTCGGTCCGCGCCGTGACCTCCAGCACGTCCGGAAGCTCCGCCGGCTCGGCGGCCAGCGAGTGGTAGCGGGTCGCCGTGAACGGCGACGGCAGTCCGCTGAAGACGCCGCTGCCCTCGTGCACGACCAGCGAGGTCTTGCCGTGCAGCAGCTCGGGAGCCCGGTCGACGACACCGCCGTACGCCACGGCCATCGACTGCATGCCCAGGCAGACGCCGAAGACCGGCACCCCGGTGTCGGCGCAGTGCCGGACCATGTCCACACAGACGCCGGCGTGCTCGGGCGTGCCCGGGCCCGGGGAGAGCAGAACGCCGTCGAAGCCGTCCTGGGCGTGGCCCGGCTCGACCTCGTCATTGCGCCGGACCTCGCACTCCGCACCCAGCTGGTACAGGTACTGGACGAGGTTGAAGACGAAGCTGTCGTAGTTGTCGACGACGAGAATGCGTGCGCTCACTGACCGTCCACCGTCACATCGTTGAACGGAAGCAGCGGCTCCGCCCAAGGGAACACATACTGGAAGAGCACGTAGACCACCGCGAGGGCCAGCACGAGCGAAATCAGCGCCCGCACCCACGTGTTGCCCGGCAGATGCCGCCAGATCCAGCCGTACATGACGTCTGCCGATCCTTCCTCTGAGGTCCCTGCTATACCGCACCAGACTACGGTGCGACGCCGCCGAGGTGGGGCAGCTGTGGAAAGGGGGCGGCCCGTCCCGCGTCACAGGGCGCGCGGCGTCCGGGTGCGACCGGACGATCGGCCGGTGGCCCGCGGGCTCACGGGCCGGCCGGCTCACGGGTTCAGGAGCACGGGCTCACGGGGTCGCGGGCTTCGCGTAGTGGAGGTCCACTGTGCCCGAGTAACCGGGCAGCGTCATCGCCCCGTGCTCGTCGACCTTCCAGCCGAGCCCGTACGCCTTCACGTACAGCAGGTAGTTCTGGATCGCTTCGGAGTCGTCGAGCGCCCGCCGCAGCGTCTCCTTGTCACCGACAGCGGTGATCTTGTACGGCGGTGAGTAGACGCGACCCTGGAGGATCAGGGTGTTCCCGACGCAGCGCACGGCGCTGGTGGAGATCAGCCGCTGGTCCATGACGCGGATGCCCTTGGCGCCGCCCTTCCACAGGGCGTTGACCACGGCTTGCAGGTCCTGCTGATGGATGACGAGGTCGTTGGCCTGCGGATCCGGGTAGCCGGGAGCCGCCTGGGCGTCCGGCGGGGCGTCGTTGAGGGTGACGGTGAGGCCCTGCCCGGCGACCTTCGTGGTGCCCGCGGCCTTCTCCAGGGCGCCGAGCCGCTCGTCCTCGGCCTTGGTGGAACCGTCGTCGCGCCGGGCCAGGGTGTCGACCTCGTCGCGGGTCGTCGCGGTCGTCTCCTCCAGCTCCGCGTTCTTGTGGCTGCGCTCCTGGATGAGGTCGGAGAGCTTCAGCAACGAGGCGTCCGTACGGATGTTGGTGCCCTTGGCGGTGTTGAAACTGGTGACGAAGATCAGCCCGGCAAGCGCGAAGACGGCAGCGGTGAGCACCCGGACCGGCCGCCAGTCGCGGCGCCGGACCGGCTCCGGGGGAGAGTCGGCGGAATTGCTCAACGTACCCTTATCTCCTTCAGCGCCGCGGAAGCACTACGCTAACGGACGCCCGGGCGAGGCAGTGGTCCCCCTCGTTCTCAGCCCCGGCACCAGCCACAGTTTCCCTGCGCGGTAACGCAGCGCATCGACAGGAGAGTCCCTCGTGCCGAAGTCACGTATCCGCAAGAAGGCCGACTTCACGCCGCCGCCGGCCGCGAAGCAGGCGACCAGCATCAAGCTGACCAACCGCAGCTGGGTCGCCCCGGTGATGCTGGCCCTGTTCGCCATCGGGCTCGCCTGGATCGTCGTCTTCTATGTGACCGACGGATCGCTGCCCATCAAGTCGCTCAGCAACTGGAACATCGTCGTCGGATTCGGCTTCATCGCCGGTGGCTTCGGCGTCTCCACACAGTGGAAGTAGGCGCTCGGCGGCGCGGACGTCAAGCCCTGCCCTGAGTTATCCACAGCGTTGTGCACAGAGGTGGAAAAGGTCAGACCATCTGTGGATAACTCGCATGCTGTTGACGCCGATGTGACTGCAGCCACCCCGTGACCGGAGGCGGCACGCCCCCTGCCATCCTGGGAAAACCCCAGTTCAGAGGCAGGGGGCACAGTTGTTCCCCACCCCGTGCACAAGATCTGCCACCCTCTGTGGACAACTTTGGGGATAGACGCCGCTCAGGTGAGCGCCGTGGTCCTCAGGAGGACGGCCCCCACACTCAGCAGCAGCATGAGCCCACAGGCCCCCCACTGGACCGCGGGCCGCCGCCGGCCCGCCCGGCCCACCATCGCGTAGGCGAGGACCGCCCCGCAGACCAGGCCCCCGATGTGCGCCTGCCAGGCGATGCGGTCCCAGAAGAACGTGATGACCAGGTTCAGCACCAGCAGGGCCATGATCGGGCGCGCGTCGTAGTTGAGGCGGCGGACGAGGACGACCGTCGCGCCCAGAAGGCCGAAGACGGCTCCGGACGCACCGAGCGCGGGCTCGTTCGGCGCCTGGACGAGGTAGGTCAGAGCACTGCCCGCGAGTCCGGACAGCAGATAGAGCACGAGGTAGCGGGCGCGGCCGAGAGCCGCCTCCAGGGGGCCGCCGAGCACCCACAGGCTCAGCACGTTGAAACCGATGTGCCAGAGCTCCTGGTGCAGGAACGTCGACGTCACCAGGCGGTACCACTCGCCGTCGGCGACACCGACCACCCGGTCGATCCGGGGGTCGTAGGCCAGCCCGATCAGATAGAGCTCGCGCAGCAGGTCGGGCTTCTGCCAGACGACCAGGAAGACCAGCAGGTTGAGCCCGATCATGACCTTGGTGATCAGCTGTGGGTCTCCGGCGCTCACGACGCCGCCCGCGATCGTCCTCGGCTGGTTGGCGGTCCGCGCGTGCCCCGTGCCGGAGCCGCCCCGGACGCACTCCGGGCACTGGAACCCGACCGACGCCTCGACCATGCACTCCGGGCAGATCGGCCGGTCGCAGCGGGTGCAGCGCACCCCGGTCGGCACACCGGCGTGCCGGTGACAGCTCGGCAGTCCGTGCGCGTCCTGCGGCTCCTGCGGGCTGCCCGGCGCCTGCTCCATGAGGATCCCCTCGTCGTCCTAGATCGGTCCGTACCCAACGCGAAGCCCCGCCCACCCTTACGGCCGGACGGGGCGGAAGGTTCCCCCGCGACGGAAGCCGGACCTGCTCAGTCCTTACGGGTCTCGATCTCCACGCTCTCGATGACCACGTCGTCGACCGGGCGGTCGGTGCGCGGGTTCGTGCTCGTCGAGGCGATCTCGTCCACGACGTCCGTGCCGGAGACGACCTCACCGAAGATCGTGTGCTTGCGGGTCAGCCACGAGGTCGGCGCCACCGTGATGAAGAACTGCGAGCCGTTGGTACCCGGGCCGGCGTTCGCCATGGCCAGCAGGTACGGCTTGTTGAAGGACAGCTCGGGGTGGAACTCGTCCCCGAACTCGTAACCCGGGCCGCCGGTGCCGTTGCCCAGCGGGTCACCGCCCTGGATCATGAAACCGCTGATCACCCGGTGGAAGACCGTGCCGTCGTACAGCCGGTCCGTGGACCGCTTGCCGGTCGCCGGGTGGACCCACTCGCGCTCGCCGGTGGCAAGGTCCACGAAGTTCTTGACCGTCTTCGGGGCGTGGTTCGGCAGGAGCCGGATCACGATGGCGCCCCTGTTGGTCCTCAGGGTGGCGTAAAGCTGCTCGGCCACGGTGTGCCTTCCGTAAGTCTGCTGTGACGTTTCCCGATCCTCGCACGTGAGCAGCCGACTACGGACAAACGCGGGCCGGTGGTCCGCGAAGCGGCACGAGAACGGACGAAGCATGGCATTGTCGTCCCGAGGGTCCCCTTGGACCGCATTGCCCCGGATGCCCGCCCCGCATGCCGACACCGAGGCGGGCAGGCATGATTTCGAAAAGGGCGGATAGGCGAAATACCTGACCCCGCCACCGAGGAGGAGGATCCCGTGACCCGCATGGACAGCGTGCGCGCCGCGACCGGTTCGGCGAAGGAAAGCGTCCTGCACGCCGCGGAAGTGGTGGCGCCCTACGCCGGTACAGCGAAGGACCAGGCCGCGCACTACGCGCACGAAGCGCGCGTGAAGATCGCGCCATCGGTGTCGAAGGCGGCGAAGCAGGCGCGCGTGCAGTACGACGCGTATGTCGCGCCGCATGTGCCGCCGAAGGTCGACGAGGCGGCGCATCTCGCCGCGGCCCGGACCCGCAGGGCCGCACGGCAGGCGGCGGAATACACCGTACCGAAGGTGGAGCAGGCGGTCGCCGCCACTCAGCCCGTACGGGAGGAGGCCGCGGCCCGCTCCGTCGCCACTCTGGCCGCGCTGCGCGGTCATGTGACGGCGAAGGACATTCACAAGATCGTCAAGAAGCACAGGCGCCGGGCCAGGGCCGGACGCGTCGCCAAGGGCCTCGCGGTCCTCGGCATTCTGGCCGGCGGCACCTTCGCCGCCTGGAAGTGGTGGGACAAGCAGGCCAATCCGGACTGGCTGGTCGAACCCCCGGCTCCCACCGAGGTCTCCGAGCGCACTCCGCTGACCTCGGTCGACGGAACGGATCCGGCATCCCTCGACCCGGAGGTCGAGGCCAAGCAGGCCGAGACGGAATCCGACACCGGGCCCACGGACCGCGACGACCGCCGCTGATCCGGCCACGGGCGCCGGGAGACCTGGAAGCTCCCGGCGCTCTACGCCGCCAGCGCCAGGTCGGACGGCCGGGTGGCCGGGCCGGCCGCGCAGGCCCCGTCGGCCCCGCCGCTCCCACCGAAGCGGTCGGCGCGGTCGGTGAGCTCCACGGGGTCCGCCTCGGCGGCGGCGACGGGCACGGGCACGAAGGGCGCCGTCGGGACGGCGGCCGGGCGACCCCGCCGGACGGCGGGCGAGGACCCGTGCGCCTCGGCACGGATGCGCTGCTTGATGGTGGGCGGCAGGGAACGCTCCCGTACCCGCGTCCCGTGAGCGGCCTGCGCCGGGACGGGCCCGGCGGCACGCACGGCCGCGACGGCCGGCTCCTCCCGGCGGGCGACGGGCGGCTGTGCGAGAGGCCGGCGGGCGCTCGCCACGGCGCTCTTCGGACCCACGGAGGCGAGGAGCGCGAAGAGTGCGGAGATGAAGGCGGTCCAGAACTGCTTGACCTTGACGGCGGCCATGGCCCCTCGCTTTCGGAATGAGCGATCTGCATACCTTTCTCATGATGTGTACGCATCTTGAGAACTCCGGGAGCGACGCCGCGACCCCGCAGATCTTCCGATGAACACCACCCGCCCGGCGCAATGAGCACCGCCCCGGGGAGTCCTCCGCACCCCCGAGGCGGCCCCGAACACCGTCAGGGACGGTTCGAGAAGCGAAGCCAAAGCAAAGAACGGGCCCCCGGACGTGCCCCGCGAATGTGCCCGAAGGACCCCGGAGAAGTGCCCGGGCGGCCTGTCGTGCGTCCGCCCACGGCCGTCCCGCGACCGCCCCCGGGGCCTCCCCGCGCACTCCACCAGCCTCTTTCGGGCCCCCTTCGCACGCCTTCCGGGCACCCTTCCGGGCCCTTCCAGCACCCGGGGACAGCGAAAAGCCCCCTCCGTCCCATGGGAAAACGGGACGGAGGGGGCTTTTCCGCGAGTGCGGACCGTGGAGCCTAGGGGAGTCGAACCCCTGACATCTGCCATGCAAAGACAGCGCTCTACCAACTGAGCTAAGGCCCCTGGGTGGGTACCGGCAGCCCGTCGTGATCACCGCATCTCGGCGGGTGCCGCAGACCAGAGTACCGGGTGTCCCCGGGTATCCCGCAAAAAAGATGGGGACTGCCGGTGGAAGACCACTCTCCGTAAGATGCTGGACGAGGTTCGCAGCAGCGAACCTAAGCGATGGGGAGACGCAATGGATGCAGTGCAACAGGAAGCGACCGCGAGAGCGAGAGAGCTTCAGCGCAGTTGGTACGGGGAGCCGTTGGGGGCGCTCTTCCGTAGGCTCATCGACGACCTGGGCCTCAATCAGGCCCGGCTCGCGGCGGTCCTGGGGCTTTCCGCCCCCATGCTCTCCCAGCTGATGAGCGGTCAGCGGGCGAAGATCGGTAACCCCGCCGTCGTCCAGCGCGTGCAGGCGCTCCAGGAGCTGGCGAGCCAGGTCGCGGACGGCAGCGTCAGCGCGGTGGAGGCCACGGACCGGATGGACGAGATCAAGAAGTCGCAGGGCGGATCGGTGCTGACCGGATCGAGCCAGACGACCTCCAGCTCGGGAGCGCCGACCGTACGGCGGGTGGTCCGGGAGATCCAGTCGCTGCTGCGCTCCGTCGCGGCCGCCGGCGACATCATCGACGCGGCGGACTCGCTCGCCCCCACACACCCGGAACTGGCAGAGTTCCTCCGGGTGTACGGCGCCGGACGCACCGCCGACGCGGTCGCGCACTACGAGTCGCACCAGAGCTGAAGCTGGACGAAGCAGGAACCGGACGGGGACGGGGAGCGGGCGCAGCGCAATGGGTGAGGTCTTCGCTGGTCGGTACGAGCTGATCGATCCGATCGGCCGCGGGGGAGTGGGTGCCGTCTGGCGCGCCTGGGACCATCGCCGCCGCCGCTACGTGGCGGCCAAGGTCCTGCAGCAGAGCGACGCGCACACCTTGTTGCGCTTCGTCCGTGAGCAGGCGCTGAGGATCGACCATCCGCACGTCCTCGCCCCGGCCAGCTGGGCCGCGGACGACGACAAGGTGCTGTTCACCATGGATCTGGTGAGCGGCGGGTCGCTGGCGCATGTCATCGGCGACTACGGGCCCCTGCCGACCCGCTTCGTCTGCACCCTGCTCGATCAGCTGCTGTCCGGACTGGCCGCGGTGCACGCGGAGGGGGTCGTGCACCGCGACATCAAGCCGGCCAACATCCTGATGGAGGCCACCGGGACGGGACGGCCGCATCTGCGGCTGTCCGACTTCGGTATCTCCATGCGCAAGGGCGAGCCCCGGCTGACCGAGACGAACTACGTGGTGGGGACGCCGGGTTACTTCGCGCCCGAGCAGATGATGGGCGCGGAGCCGGACTTCCCGGCCGATCTGTTCGCCGTCGGCCTGGTCGCGCTCTATCTGCTCCAGGGCCGGAAACCGGATTCTCGGGCACTGGTCGAGCATTTCGCGGCGTACGGCACGCCGAGTGCGCCCGAGGGCGTCCCGGAGCCGCTGTGGCAGGTTCTCGCGGGCCTGCTCCAGCCCGATCCGCAGGCCCGGTTCCGTACGGCGACAGGGGCGCGCAAGGCCCTGACGGCGGCCGTCGAGATGCTGGCCGAGCCCTCCGCCGATGACGAGCCCGTCGAGGTGTTCGACCAGATCGGGCCGCTGCCGGACGGCTTCGGTCCCGAGGGCCCGTCGGCCCCGGGCTCCGCTCTCCCCGCTGCCGCGGCCTCCGGCCCCACCGCGCCCGGCGCCACCACCGCGTCCGGTCCGCCGGCCGGCCCGTCGGCCGGGTCACCGGCCGGGGCGGCACCCGTCCAGGGCTCCGTGGCGGGCCCCCGCCCGCCGGCCCCGTCCGAGACGGGCAGCTTCCACCTGGCCCCGCCGCCGCGGTACCCCGCCGCGCAGCACCAAGCGCAGCACCACCCATCGCCGCCCCATCCCGCGCAGCCGTCTCCCCCGGCTCCCGCGCCCCCGGGCTCTCCCCAGCACACCTCCGTGCCGGACTTCGCCCAGGCCCCGACGGCGGCCGTCCCCCAGGACCGCCCGCTCACCCGCCAGTACACCGGGCACGCCCAGGCTCCCGTCCCCCGGCCCGCGGACCAGGCGCCCTCCCACGGGCCGCACAGGCCCCCCGGGCACCACGGGTACCAAGCAGACCGGGGGGTGGCCGGTCCGGCCGCCAAGACGGTGGCCGCCAGGCGCCCGGGACCGCCCCCGAAGGTGGCGGTCCCGGTGCTGTTCGTCGCTCTGATCTGCTTCGCGGTCGGCATCTGGGCCCTCATCCAGAGCTGACACCGGCCCGGCCGCCCGGGCCGCCCACCGGCCCGGCAGTCAGTCCGGCGGCCGGGCGACCGCGAACCGCGAGCCCTGGCAGGCCCCCCGGCCCCCGCCCCCTCGCTACCAGGAGGTCGGCGGCCCGTACTGCGCCGGTTCCTCCCGCGCGGCCGGGCCCCCGTCCGCCGCCGCCCCGCGTCGGCGGGCCAGCAGCGTCCACGCCCCGAGCCCGAGCACCAGCACGGACCCGGCGCCGATCCCGGCGGCCGCGACCAGCTTCATCGTGTCGCTCTTCTCTGCCTCGGGGGCGCTCTGCCCGCTGGCAGCGGCCTCCTTGTCGTCCTGCGTGACCGCGAAGATCCCGGCCGGCCCGTCGTACGCGGGAGCCTTCTGGGGCGTGCCCTTCACATTGATCCGCAGGGTCAGGCCGTACGGCTTCTTCCCGAACTTCTCCCCCACCTCGGGGTTCAGGCTGACCCTCAGGTAGTACCAGCCCGCGAACCGGGTGTTCTCGAAGTCGCTGCTCGAGTCGTACCGGTTCTCGTACCTGACGGGCGGCAGGGGGTCGAGCGCGGCCGACTTCTGCTTCCCGTCGTACGACATCGAATCGGTGCTGCTCACCACGCCCTGGACCGGGTTGAACAGCGTCATGGCGAGGGCGCTGCCGACGAAGCCGTTCCCCGACGAACTGCCCAGGTCCGCGCTGGCGAAGATCTGCTGGCCCCAGTCGACCGGCACGCGGTAGAAGCGCGACCGGCCGGGCTCGATCCGGTCGGTCCACTCGCCCTCGGCCAGACCGGTCGCGTCGAAGAAGCTCGTCCCGCCCGGCCGCTCGCGCGGTCCCCCGGCCGGCGGTGCGGGAGAGGCGCTGGCCCAGTTCTCCGGGGCGGCGGTCGGACCCTCCGTCTTCGGCTTCGGCTCCAGTACGTGCCTGATCTCCAGGTCCCACGACCCGGGCGACGCGGCCTTGCCGGTGCGCTCGATGACGACGTAGTAGGAGCCGGCCTCCTGGCAGGAGGAACTGTCCTTCTCCAGGGTCCGGTGCGCGTAGTCGGCGATCGGCCTCGGGTAGGTGGCCGAACCGAACCGCGACTCGTTGGAGCCGCAGTCGTAGCCGTCCCGGTCCTGCAAGGACACCTTCAGGCCGTCCATCAGATCGACCTGGGACCCGGCGCCGGGGACGGCGACGGCCGAGACGTAGGCGTTCGTCTTCGCGTCCAGATCGACGCGGTAGATCAGCTTGCCGCCGCCCTTGATCGCGTCCTTGTACGTCGCGCCGGCGGCGAGCCGCGGGGCGTCGCTGGTGGTCGCGGCTCCCCGCACCTGCTTGATGCCGTCGGCGAAGACGTACGAGCCGGATTCCCCGGCCGCCCACGCCTGCCCCGGCAGCGCCGCCGCGCACATCGCCGCCGCCGCGGCCACCGCCGCCCGCCCGGCCTTGCCGCCCCGCCTCTTCACGCGCTTCCCCTCGTCGTCTCCGTGGCCGCCTCGCGCCGCATCAGCAGCCACATCCGCATCCGCGTCCGCAGCGGTACGGGCGCGGCCCCCGTGACCGGGACGGCCGCGCCGCCGGCCGCCGCGGCGACCGCGGTGCCGCTCCATCCTGCCCCGGCCGTCCCCGTGCTGTCTGCGGGCCCGGCCGAATCGCCGCGCGGATGGCACTGGGCCCGGACGGCAGAGGGCCAGGACGGCACGGGACCCGATCGGCACGGCCCGGACAGCACTGAGCCCCGGCCGCTTCCGGCGGCCGGGGCTCAAACACAGTCTGTGTGCGACTCACACTCCGGAACCTGCGGGCACGGAGTCGGTCGCCTCCGTCCACAGGTCCTGCTCGGCGCGGTCCGCCTGGATCTGGCGGTACACGAGGAGCCCGCCGATGGCGGCCAGTGCGACCAAGAGAAGCTTCTTCACCGCGCGACCTCGTCTTTCCTTGACGTGGGAGACCTTCTGGCGCCCGACTATACACACCGACCGATACCGATCGGTGACCTACGCCCCCCACTCAACTGCCGCCCCCGCGAAGCCCTCGGCCGGACGCGCGATCACCGTCCGCGCCGGTCACAGCGCCGGGCCGCCCACAGGGAGGCGGGCACCCGTGTCCACCTCGGTTCGGCACGGGAAGCGACCGCCGCGCCTCCGACCGGATCGCAGGCGCTCCCGCCGGCGCAGGCCGCCGCTGCCGGGATTCGCGCCGTCCGGCGAGGAGCCCGGGGCTCCGTCCCCCGCGTGGGCCCGCGCGGGCCCACCCCATGCCCGGGCGTACCCCCACATGCCAAAGACCCCCGGCCGTTTCCGGCCGGGGGTCTTTGTTCTGTGGGGCTAACAGGATTTGAACCTGTGGCCTCATCCTTATCAGGGATGCGCTCTAACCAACTGAGCTATAGCCCCTCCGCGCTGCGCGCTGACCTCTGAAGATTAGCGCACAGGGCGGTGAGTACCAAAATCGGTTGCCCGCCCAGGTCACCCGGCCGACGCTCGACCGGTACTCACCCGGCTTTCGCACGCCTTCGGCACGTCATTCGTCCTCGGCGAGCGTGAGCTCGACGCCGCCCACGAACCCGGCGGACAGGTTGTAGATGAAGGCGCCCAGCGTCGCCAGCGCCGTCGCGAGCACCACGTCGATGACCGCGATCACCGAGGTGAAGATCAGTACACGCGGCAGCGACAGGAACGACTGGAGGTCGAACCCGTTGCTCTCGTTGGAGCCGGTGGCCTCGCTGATCGTGCCGCCGACCGTCGAGAAGACGCCCATCGCGTCCATGACCATCCACAGCACCGCCGCCGCGACCACCGTGCAGATGCCCAGCGCGATGGAGAGCAGGAAGCTCACCTTCATCACCGACCACGGGTCGGCCTTGGCCACCCGCAACCGCGCCTTGCGGGTACGCGGGGTGGTCTTGGCGCCCGTGCGCGGCTTGCGCGCCGCCGCGGCCCCGCCGGCTTCCCCGCCCTGGGCGGCGTACGCCTGGGGCGGGTGGTACGGCTGGGTGCCCTGCTGGGCGGCCGCGGGCCGCTCACCGGGCAGAGGCCCGTTGTCGTTTGTCTCATACGGGGGCTTCGACCCCCGGGTCTCGGTCACCGTTACCCCCTGGGAGTCCGTGGCAGAGCCACGGGCACCGTTCCCTCCGGGAGCGGCCGATCCGGCGCCCGTGGCTCCACTCACGCTTTACTCCTCGTGCTCCCCGGCCGAGGACTGCGTGTCCTCGACTGCCTCGGCCGCGGCACCGCTGTCGGCGACGGCCACGGTCTCGTCGACCTGTTCGATCCCAGAGACCTCTTCGGTCCCTTCGGCCCCTTCGACCTCTTCGGCCTCGGCACCTGCCTCGGCGTTACGAGCGATACCCACGACCGCATCGCGCTTGCCCAGGTTGATCAGTTGGACGCCCATGGTGTCACGGCCCGTCTCCCTGACTTCATTGACTCGCGTACGAATCACACCACCGGACAGCGTGATGGCGAGGATCTCATCGGTCTCCTCCACCACCAGCGCGCCGACGAGCGAGCCGCGGTCCTCCACGATCTTGGCAGCCTTGATGCCGAGGCCGCCACGACCCTGGACGCGGTACTCGTCCACAGCGGTCCGCTTCGCGTACCCGCCGTCCGTCGCGGTGAACACGAACGTACCGGGCCTCACCACGCTCATCGACAGGAGCTCGTCGCCTTCGCGGAAACTCATCCCCTTGACGCCGGACGTGGCTCGTCCCATCGGACGCAGCGCCTCGTCCGTCGCGGTGAACCGGATCGACTGGGCCTTCCTGCTGATGAGCAGCAGGTCGTCCTCGGCCGACACCAGCTCGGCGCCGATCAGCTCGTCGTCGCTGCCGTCCTCCGTCTCACGGAGGTTGATGGCGATGACACCACCGGCACGCGGCGAGTCGTAGTCCTTCAGCGGCGTCTTCTTCACCAGACCGCCCTTGGTGGCCAGCACCAGGTAGGGCACCGCGTCGTAGTCGCGGATCGCGAGGATCTCGGCGATCTTCTCGTCCGGCTGGAAGGCCAGCAGGTTGGCGACGTGCTGGCCGCGCGCGTCACGGCCGGCGTCCGGCAGCTCGTACGCCTTGACCCGGTAGACCCGGCCCTTGTTGGTGAAGAACAGCAGCCAGTGATGGGTCGTGGAGACGAAGAAGTGGTCGACGATGTCGTCTTCCTTCAGCTTCGTGCCGCGCACGCCCTTGCCGCCGCGCTTCTGCGAGCGGTAGTCGACCGTCTTGGTCCGCTTCACATAGCCGCCACGCGTGATGGTGACGACGATGTCCTCCTCGGCGATCAGGTCCTCGATGGACATGTCACCGTCGAAGGGGACCAGCTTGGAGCGGCGGTCGTCACCGAACTTCTCGACCAGCGTGGCCAGTTCCTCGCTGACGATCTGCCGCTGGCGGGCCTCGGAGGCCAGGATCGCGTTGTACTCGTTGATCTTCGCCTGAAGCTCGTCGTGCTCGGCGACGATCTTCTGGCGCTCCAGGGCGGCGAGCCGGCGGAGCTGCATCTCCAGGATGGCGTTCGCCTGGATCTCGTCGATGGTGAGCAGGCCCATCAGGCCCTCACGCGCGGTCTCGACGGTGTCGCTGCGCCGGATGAGGGCGATGACCTCGTCGATCGCGTCCAGCGCCTTGAGCAGGCCGCGCAGGATGTGCGCCCGCTCCTCCGCCTTGCGCAGGCGGAACTTCGTCCGCCGGACGATGACCTCGATCTGGTGCGTCACCCAGTGGCGGATGAACGCGTCCAGCGAGAGCGTGCGCGGCACGCCGTCGACCAGGGCCAGCATGTTGGCGCCGAAGTTGGTCTGGAGGTCGGTGTGCTTGTAGAGGTTGTTCAGCACGACCTTGGCGACCGCGTCGCGCTTCAGCACGATGACGAGCCGCTGACCGGTCCGCGAGGACGTCTCGTCGCGGACGTCGGCGATGCCGCCGATCTTGCCGTCCTTGACGAGGTCGGCGATCTTCTGCGCGAGGTTGTCCGGGTTGACCTGGTACGGAAGCTCCGTGACCACCAGGCACTGGCGGTTCTGGATCTCCTCGACCTCGACGACCGCGCGCATCGTGATGGAGCCGCGACCGGTGCGGTACGCCTCCTCGATGCCCTTGCGGCCGACGACCAGGGCGCCGGTCGGGAAGTCCGGGCCCTTGATCCGCTCGATCAGCGCGTCGAGGAGCTCCTCGTGGGTGGCCTCGGGGTGCTCCAGCGCCCACTGGGCACCGGCGGCGACCTCGCGCAGATTGTGCGGCGGGATGTTGGTGGCCATGCCGACCGCGATGCCCGCGCTGCCATTGACCAGCAGGTTCGGGAAGCGGGCGGGCAGGACCGTCGGCTCCTGGTTGCGGCCGTCGTAGTTGTCCGTGAAGTCGACGGTCTCCTCGTCGATGTCCCGGAGCATCTCCATGGACAGCGGCGCCATCTTGCACTCGGTGTAGCGCATGGCGGCGGCCGGGTCGTTGCCCGGGGAGCCGAAGTTTCCGTTCGAGTCCACCAGCGGCATGCGCATGGACCACGGCTGGGCCAGGCGGACCAGGGCGTCGTAGATCGAGGAGTCGCCGTGCGGGTGGTACGTACCCATGACGTCACCGACGACGCGGGCGCACTTGTAGAAGCCCTTCTCGGGCCGGTAGCCGCCGTCGTACATCGCGTAGAGCACGCGGCGGTGGACGGGCTTGAGGCCGTCCCGTACGTCGGGCAGCGCACGCGACACGATGACGGACATCGCGTAGTCGAGGTAGGAGCGCTGCATCTCCGTTTCGAGCCCGACGGGCTCGATCCGCATGACCGGCTCTTCTTCTTCGGTCGTGGCGGGGATGTTCTCGTCGGCCATTGCTGGTCGTCAGTCCTTTCGTGCGGTCAGCTGAGACCGACTCAGATGTCGAGGAAGCGAACGTCCTTGGCGTTGCGCTGGATGAACGAGCGCCGCGCCTCGACGTCCTCACCCATCAGCACCGAGAACAGGTCGTCGGCCTGCGCCGCGTCGTCCAGCGTGACCTGGCCGAGCACCCGGTGGTCCACGTCCATGGTCGTGATGCGCAGCTCCTCGGCGTTCATCTCGCCGAGACCCTTGAACCGCTGGATCGAGTCCTCGCGGATGCGCTTGCCGTTCTGCTTGCCGAGCTCGACGAGCGCGTCGCGCTCACGGTCGGAGTACGCGTACTCGAAGTCGTCCCGGCCCCACTTGATCTTGTACAGCGGGGGGCGCGAGAGGTACACGTGCCCGGCCTCGACCAGGGGGCGCATGAAGCGGAACAGGAACGTCAGCAGCAGGGTGTTGATGTGCTGGCCGTCGACGTCGGCGTCCGCCATCAGGATGATCTTGTGATAGCGGAGCTTCTCGATGTCGAAGTCCTCGTGGACCCCGGTACCGAAGGCCGAGATCAGCGCCTGGACCTCGGTGTTCTGCAGGATCTTGTCGATCCGGGCCTTCTCGACGTTCAGGATCTTGCCTCGGATCGGCAGGATGGCCTGGTACATCGGGTTGCGGCCGGACTTGGCGGAACCGCCGGCGGAGTCACCCTCGACGATGAAGATCTCGCACTGGGTGGGGTCGTTCGACTGGCAGTCGGAGAGCTTGCCCGGGAGGGACGCGGACTCCAGGAGCCCCTTGCGGCGGGTCAGATCGCGCGCCTTGCGGGCCGCGACCCGGGCCGTGGCGGCCTGGATCGACTTACGGATGATGTCCGTGGCCTCGTTGGGGTTGCGGTCGAACCAGTCGTTGAGGTGCTCGTGCACGACCTTCTGCACGAAGGTCTTCGCCTCCGTGTTGCCCAGCTTGGTCTTGGTCTGGCCCTCGAACTGCGGCTCGCCCAGCTTGACGGAGATGATCGCCGTCAGACCCTCGCGGATGTCCTCGCCGGTGAGGTTGTCGTCCTTCTCCCGCAGCAGCTTCTTGTCGCGCGCGTACCGGTTGACCAGGCCCGTCAGCGCGGCCCTGAAGCCCTCCTCGTGCGTACCGCCCTCATGCGTGTGGATGGTGTTCGCGAAGGAGTACACGCCCTCGGTGTACTGCGAGTTCCACTGCATCGCGATCTCGACCGAGAGCAGACGCTCCTTGTCCTCGGCCTCGACGTCGATGACGGTCGGGTGGATGAGCTCGCCCTTGCGGGAGTTGAGGTACTTCACGAAGTCGACGATGCCGCCCTCGTAGTGGTACGTCACCGTCCTCGCCGGCTGCTCCTCCGCCGCCTCGGCGTCGGGGTCGTCGGCGTTCATCGTCGCCTTGGCCGACTCGCGCTCGTCGGTCAGCGTCAGGGTCAGGCCCTTGTTGAGGAAGGCCATCTCCTGGAAGCGGCGCGCGAGCGTCTCGAAGGAGTACTCGGTCGTCTCGAAGACGTCCGGGTCGGCCCAGAACGTCACGGAGGTGCCGGAGTCCTCGACCTGCTCGTGCTTGGCCAGCGGCGCGGTGGGCACACCGAGCTTGTAGTCCTGCGTCCAGCGGTAGCCGTCCCGCTTGATCTCGACCGAGACCTTGGTGGACAGCGCGTTGACGACGGAGACACCCACGCCGTGCAGACCGCCGGACACGGCGTAGCCGCCGCCGCCGAACTTGCCGCCCGCGTGCAGAACGGTCAGGACGACCTCGACGGCGGGCTTCTTCTCGACGGGGTGGATGTCCACCGGGATGCCCCGGCCGTTGTCGATGACGCGTACGCCGCCGTCGGCCAGGATCGTGACGTCGATCGTGTCCGCGTGGCCGGCGAGCGCCTCGTCGACGGAGTTGTCGACGACCTCTTGCACAAGGTGGTGAAGTCCGCGCTCACCGGTCGAGCCGATGTACATGCCGGGGCGCTTGCGGACCGCGTCCAGCCCCTCGAGGACGGTGATCGCGCTCGCGTCGTACGAGGCGTTGACCTCGCCGTTCTCGCCGGCAGCAGTGGACGGGGTGTTCTCGTTGGGGTTGCCGGAATCGGCCACGAAGCGCCCTTTCTGGCACAGCACAAGCCGTCTCTCCGGGCATCCGGGAGCGGCTGCGTCGTTCGACATGTTCCGCAGTGGGCGGGATTACCCACCAGTCTACCGGTACCGCTGACATGAATGGGGGTTTGCCGGTACCTGAGTCCGCATGTGCCGCCCTGAACCGGCGCCTTCCGACTCCCCATATCCGGGAAGGGGCTCCAGGAGGCTCACACCGGCACTCAGCGCTTCCACCTGTCAACCTCCAGCAACGGTGACGGGCACCTCACCCGAGGGGCCGTCCGGGGGACCCCGGGAGCCGGTGGGCAGGGGGTCCGACGAGACCCCGGGCGGAAGCGCGGCGGTCACGACGGCGCCCGCACCGGGCGGTGGCCGAGGGCACTGAGCGTGCGAGGGGGGAGCGGACAGGGGGACGGGCACGGGGGCGGTTCGGGGGCGGTAGGGCCCTGGCCCGCGGCCCTGGCCCGCCGCCGCGCGTTCCGCGGGCCACGGTCCGCGGAACGCGCGGCGGGCGGGGCCCAGGACGCCGGAGCGGCGGAGCCGGGGTTGCCGGGGTTGCCGGGGTTGCCGGGGTTGCCGGACAAGGGGGATAAGGGGACACGGGGATACCGGGATGCGCGGTTCCGCGGGGTGGATAAGGGGACACGGGGGTGCGGGCCCCCTCGTTCGGTCCGGGAGCCGGCACGGGGCCGGCGCCCGGGCGGTACGGACCCGGCCCGCCCGGCGCGGGGCCCGCCCGCCGCACGGTCCGCGGGGCCCGCTCAGCCGTAGGTGTCGCCCGGCCCCGTGCTGCCCGGGGCCCGCAGCGGACCGTATCCACGCCGGGGGCCGCCCGGCCCCAGCACCTTGATCAGGCGTACGGTGCCCTGACCCAGGTCCTCGTTGAGCCGCGCGACCAGTCGCGGCGCCAGCAGGCGCAGCTGCGTGGCCCACGCCGTGGAGTCGCACTGCACCGTCAGCACCCGCTCGTCCGGGTCCTCGTCGTACCGCAGCGGCACACAGTGCTTCGCCAGGTCCTCGCCGACGATCTGGGGCCATCGGCCCATCACGCCACCGACCGCCGCGGGTGTCTCCCAGCCGCGTTCGGTGATGAGGCGGTTGATCGCGGCGCCGAGGGCCATCGGGTCGCGTCCGTCCGCCCGCGCGCCCGAGCGCAGCCCGCCGCCCCGCTTGGCCTGCTTCTTCTGCTGGGCCGCGGCGCCCCGTGCCTTGGCCTGTTCCTTCGCCGCGCGCAGCGCGACGCGCGCCAGGTCCACGCCCGACGACTCGGGCGCGCCCGACGGTGCCTTGCCCGATCCGCCCGAAGAGCCCGGGCCGCCCGGGAGAGAGGGGTTCACAGCCGCTCCACCGTCCCCTCGGAGACCGCGTACCGGGCTCCCGCGAGCACCGCCGGCACGTCGTCGTCGACCGCGGCGGTCACCAGCACCTGCTCGCCGGGGGCCACGAGCTCCGCGAGCCGCTCCCGGCGGCGGGCGTCCAGCTCCGCGAAGACGTCGTCGAGGACGAGCACCGGCTCGTTGCCCTCGCCGCGCAGCAGGTCGTACGAGGCCAGCCGCAGCGCCAGCGCGTACGACCAGGACTCGCCATGGCTGGCGTACCCCTTCGCGGGCAGCTGTCCGAGCTTCAGCGTGAGCTCGTCCCGGTGCGGCCCGACCAGCGTGACGCCACGCTCGATCTCCTGCTTGCGCACATCGGCCAGCGCCGACATGAGGTGCTCGTACAGCGCTTCCCTGCCCTGGGCCTCGCCGTCGCCGGCCCCCCGGTACTCCAGGGTGACCGGACCGCCGCCCGGAGCCAGCTGCTCGTACGCCTTGTCCGCCAGCGGTTGCAGGACGGCGATCAGGTCGAGCCGCTGCGCCAGCAGCTCCGCCCCCGCGCGGGCCAGGTGCTGGTCCCACACGTCCAGGGTGGACAGGTCCATGGACCGGCCGCCGTGCCGCCGTGCCATGGCGGCGGACTTGAGCAGGGTGTTGCGCTGCTTGAGCACCCGCTCGTAGTCGGAGCGGACGCCCGCCATGCGCGGGGAGCGCGCCGTGATGAGCTCGTCCAGGAAGCGGCGCCGCTCGCCCGGGTCGCCCTTCACCAGCGCGAGGTCCTCCGGAGCGAACAGCACCGTCCGTACGATTCCCAGCACGTCACGCGGCCGGACCTGCGAGGACCTGTTGATCCGGGCCCGGTTGGCGCGCCCCGGGTTGAGCTCCAGCTCGACCAGCTGGGACCGTTCGCCCTGGGTCACGGCGGCCCGGATGACGGCTCGTTCCGCACCCATCCGGACCAGCGGCGCGTCCGATGAGACGCGGTGGCTGCCGAGGGTCGCCAGGTATCCGACCGCCTCGACCAGGTTCGTCTTCCCCTGTCCGTTCGCCCCCACGAACGCGGTGACGCCCGGGTCGAGGCCCACCTCGACCCGGGCGTACGAGCGGAAGTCGGCCAGCGACAGATGCGTGACGTGCATGGTGTGCGCCGACCTTCCCCGGCAGTGCCGTGCACTCCGTGCACAGCCTGTGGATCTACTTCTTGGACTCGACCGCGTGGCCACCGAACTGGTTGCGCAGCGCGGCGATCATCTTCATCTGCGGCGAGTCGTCCTGCCGGGAGGCGAACCGCGCGAACAGCGAGGCCGTGATCGCGGGCAGCGGCACGGCGTTGTCGATGGCCGCCTCGACGGTCCAGCGGCCCTCGCCGGAGTCCGCTGCGTAACCCCGCAGGTCGTCCAGGTGCTCGTCCTCGTCCAGCGCGTTGACCGCCAGGTCCAGCAGCCAGGACCGGATGACCGTGCCCTCCTGCCAGGAGCGGAAGACCTCGCGCACGTCGGTGACGGAGTCGACCTTCTCCAGCAGCTCCCAGCCCTCGGCGTACGCCTGCATCATGGCGTACTCGATGCCGTTGTGGACCATCTTGGCGAAGTGGCCCGCGCCGACCTTGCCCGCGTGCACCGAGCCGAACTCGCCCTCGGGCTTCAGCGCGTCGAAGATCGGCTGGACCTTCGCGACGTTCTCGGCGTCGCCGCCGTACATCAGCGCGTAGCCGTTCTCCAGGCCCCACACACCGCCGGAGACACCGCAGTCCACGAAGCCGATGTCCTTGAGGCCGAGCTCGACGGCGTGCTTCTCGTCGTCCGTCCAGCGGGAGTTGCCACCGTCGACGACGACGTCGCCGGGCGAGAGCAGTTCCGCCAGCTCGTCGATCGTGGACTGGGTCGCGGCACCGGCCGGGACCATGACCCAGATGACGCGCGGGCCCTTGAGCTTGCCCACAAGCTCTTCGAGGCTGTGGACATCCGCGAGGTCCGGGTTGCGGTCGTATCCGATGACGGTGTGACCTGCGCGGCGGATGCGCTCGCGCATGTTGCCGCCCATCTTCCCGAGACCGACGAGACCGAGCTCCATCAGAGATTCCTCAATCGTTGTGTGCGAGTTCCTACCCGTGTCCGAGACTACGCCCGGACACGGGTGCACACCTGTGGGGTCAGGCGCTCACTCGACCACTGCCCCGGGCCGCTCAGCCGCTCAGGCGAACCGGCATGATCAGGTACTTGTAGGCCTCGTCCGCCTCCGCGTCCACGGCCGGCTTGCCACTGAGCAGCGCGGGCTTGGTGGAGGTGGTGAAGGAGAGCTGCGCGACCGGGGAATCGATGGCGCTCAGGCCGTCCAGGAGGAAGGTCGGGTTGAAGGCGATCGAGATGTCGTCGCCCTCCAGCTTGGCGTCCACGCGCTCCACAGCCTGTGCGTCGTCGCTGGAGCCGGCCTCCAGGATCAGCACGCCCTGCTCGAAGCTCAGCCGCACCGGGGTGTTCCGCTCGGCGACCAGGGCCACACGCTTGACGGCCTCGACGAACGGCGCCGTCTCGATCACCGCGACCGAGTTGAACTCGGTGGGGAAGAGCGTCCGGTACTTCGGCAGATCGCCTTCCAGCAGACGGGTGGTGGTGCGCCGCCCGGCTCCCTCGAAACCGATGAGACCCTCACCGGCGCCGGAGCCGGAGAGCGCCAGGGTGACCGTGTCACCGCTCGTCAGCGCCTTGGCGGTGTCCAGCAGCGTCTTCGCGGGCACCAGGGCGACCGCGGAGGCGTCCGGCGACTCCGGCTTCCACAGGAACTCGCGCACCGCGAAGCGGTAGCGGTCGGTGGAGGCCAGCGTGACCGTGTCGCCCTCGATCTCGATGCGCACGCCGGTGAGGACCGGCAGCGTGTCGTCGCGGCCGGCCGCGATGGCGACCTGGGCGGCGGCGGAGGCGAAGACCTCACCGGGGACGGTGCCCGTCGCGGTGGGCATCTGGGGCAGTGCCGGGTACTCCTCCACAGGCAGTGTGTGGAGGGTGAAGCGGGAGGAGCCGCAGACCACGGTCGCCCGTACACCGTCTGTGGAAATCTCCACGGGGCGGTTGGGGAGAGCGCGGCAGATGTCGGCGAGCAGCCGGCCGGAGACCAGGACCGTGCCGTCCTCCTCGACCTCGGCCTCGACCGAGACCCGCGCGGAGACCTCGTAGTCGAAGCTGGAGAAGCTGAGCGCGCCGTCCTCGGCCTTCAGGAGAAGGCCCGCGAGCACAGGCGCCGGCGGACGGGCCGGGAGGCTGCGGGCCACCCAGGCCACCGCCTCCGCGAGTACATCTCGCTCCACCCGGATCTTCACCGGAACCGCCTCCTGCTGTTGCTGGCTCGCCCTGCTGGCCTTCGTCGTCGTCCGGCACCGGTGTCCCCGCTGCGGCAGGGACCGGATGCCGGGAACCAGTCTGACGCACGTCGCCGACAGTCGGTGCGGCTCGGGGTCAAATCCCGACGGGAGGTGCCGGACGCTCCGGAGCCGAGTTGTGCACAGGGCCTTCTTCGAAGCGAATTTCCCGGTAACTCTAAGTGGGAGTAGTAGTAGGGCCTGTGGAAACCGTGGATAACGTCATCCGCGCAGGTCAAGGCCGCTTTTTTGTCCACCGCGCCTGTGGGTGGCGCCCGTGGACAACCCGGGGGATCTGTGGACGCCCGAAAGTTCTGCACACCTGATGCACAGCCCACAGGGAGTTCTCCCCAGTCCTGTCCCCAGCTTTACCCACCTTCCCCACAGCCCAACCGACCTCTTTGGTGTGACGGCTTTCACTCGGCGCAGTGAGCTCGGGCGTTTCGTTGCCGAACAGTGGACAGCGGTGTGGAGAAGCTGTGGACCGCCGGGCCGTGCCTGTGGGCCGACCGTGGACAACGTCGGCCGTGCCCTGTGGACAAAAATTTCGTCCACAGCCTGTGGAGCGCGCTTGGCCACAAATCCACAAGGCTCTGACCTGCATCGATACACTTTCCCCCGGGCTGCCTGTGGACGCTGTCGGGACAACTCGACAGTCCCCAGCCTGTGGATTGAAGATCGTCCCAGTATCTGTGGAGAACCCGGCGGCCGCCCGACGTATTCGAACACCGGACGCTGTGCACAGGGCCGTGGAAGCCCGGCCGAGGTCCTGTCGAGGAGGTCCCAGGGCTCCGACGGGGCCTTTCGGGGACCGTTTGAGGAGGCTCCTCCGGGGCCGCGTGAGCCGCCCCAGGCGCTCTGTGCGGCCGACCGGGAGCGGTGTACGCGGCCGGTGCCGCGGCGCGTATGCGGCCGGCGGTGCGGCGGCGAGCGCGCGGGGTGCCGGGCGCACCGGGCGCTGTCCACACCTGGGGACGCGGTGTGCCGGTGATGACGACGACGGAGGGCGCCCCGGAAACGTGTCCCGGGGCGCCCTCCGTCGTCGTCATCCTCGTCTGTGCGGTGCCGGCCACCGGTGAGCCGGGGTTCCGCGCGATCCGTGGGCCGGGTCAGCCGTTCTTGATGCGGTTGGTGAGTTCGGTGACCTGGTTGTAGATGGAGCGGCGTTCCGCCATCAGCGCCCGGATCTTGCGGTCCGCGTGCATCACCGTCGTGTGGTCGCGCCCGCCGAACTGCGCGCCGATCTTCGGGAGCGACAGATCGGTCAGCTCCCGGCACAGGTACATGGCGATCTGGCGCGCCGTCACCAGCACCCGGCTGCGCGAGGATCCGCACAGGTCCTCGACCGTCAGCCCGAAGTAGTCGGCGGTCGCCGCCATGATGGCGCCGGCCGTGATCTCCGGAGCCGCGTCCTCGCCGCCGGGGATGAGGTCCTTGAGGACGATCTCGGTGAGGCCGAGGTCGACCGGCTGGCGGTTGAGGCTCGCGAACGCGGTCACCCGGATCAGCGCGCCCTCCAGCTCACGGATGTTGCGCGAGATGCGGGAGGCGATGAACTCCAGCACCTCCGGCGGGGCGTTGAGCTGCTCCTGGACCGCCTTCTTGCGGAGGATCGCGATACGCGTCTCCAGCTCCGGCGGCTGCACGTCCGTGGTCAGGCCCCACTCGAAGCGGTTGCGCAGCCGGTCCTCCAGCGTCACCAGTTGCTTGGGCGGGCGGTCGGAGGACAGCACGATCTGCTTGTTGGCGTTGTGGAGCGTATTGAAGGTGTGGAAGAACTCCTCCTGCGTCGACTCCTTGCTGGCCAGGAACTGGATGTCGTCGACCAGCAGGATGTCCACGTCGCGGTAGCGCTTGCGGAACGTGTCGCCCTTGCCGTCTCGGATCGAGTTGATGAACTCGTTGGTGAACTCCTCGGAGCTCACGTACCGCACACGCGTCCCGGGGTAGAGACTGCGCGCGTAGTGGCCGATGGCGTGCAGCAGGTGCGTCTTGCCGAGACCGGACTCCCCGTAGATGAAGAGGGGGTTGTACGCCTTGGCCGGCGCCTCGGCGACCGCCACGGCCGCCGCGTGCGCGAAGCGGTTGGACGAGCCGATGACGAAGGTGTCGAAGAGGTACTTGGGATTCAGCCGGGCGTGCGGCTCACCGGGGCCCCCGGCCCCGCCCGCCCCTGTCCCCGCTCCGCTTCCGGGGCCGCCGACGGGCCGCGGGCTCCCCGGGCCTCCGGGACCGCCCGGGCGGTGCTGGGACTGCGGCTCGTGGAGGTCGCGTCGCTCGGGGCGCTGGGGCTCGTACGAGCCGTGCTCGGGTCCCTGGGGTCCCCGGTAGTCGCGGTGCGGCTCCGGCGGCCGCGCCGTCGCGTAGGGGTCGCGCTCCTGGAAGCCGCCGAGGCGCTGCTGCTGCCAGGACAGGTCCTCCTGGCCGCGCGGCCAGGCGCCCGGCTCGGGGCGCTGCTGCTGGTAGTCCGGGTAGGCGGGCCGGGCGGTCGGCAGGCCGCCGTCGGGCATGGGCGGCCGGTGGCCGTAGTTCTCGTACGGTTCACCCTGCTGGCGCTCGTCGTAGCGCGGCGGCTGCTGGGCGGAGGGCGCCTGCGGGGCGGGCGGCGGTTCGCCCACGGAGTCGTCGACGGTGATCGCGATCCGGATGGGGCGTCCGCACTCGCGGCTGAGCGTCTCGCTGATCAGCGGGGCGAGCCGACCCTCCAGGACGCGCTTGCCCCATTCGTTGGGGACGGCGAGGAGGGCGGTGTCGGCCACCAGGGCGAGCGGCTGGCACCGCTCGATCCACTGTTTGTCCTTGGGTTCGATGCCTTGCTGGCCTTCGCCGAGGAGCTGCTCGAGCACGCGTGGCCATACTGCGGCAAGATCGGCAGGTACGTCAGCCACAGGGCACGCTCTCTCACAGGTCCCACGAATGTGTGCTTCTAGGGACGGGATGGGAAGACAGGCAGGAAAGGAATCCGAGTCCAGCCACGGTAGTCGTGGCAGCTCGCGCGGTTCAAGTTGTTGTCCACAGCCTGTGCATAGTGGGGCCCCGTGCGGTGCCGGTTTGACCGGATGGCGTAGCCGCGCGTACCGTAACCAGGTCGAGTTGTCGATGGCTGCTGCCGCCTGCCTCCGATGGGCAAAGATCACGGTCCAGTGATTGTGAAGCGGTGCACTCGGGCGTATTGCGAGCTTCTCGTGGGCGCACGGTGACAGCCAGGCGATGTCCCGCCACCACACGATCATTTCTGGAGCCCCCGAGTGAGCAAGCGCACCTTCCAGCCGAACAACCGTCGTCGCGCGAAGACCCACGGCTTCCGCCTGCGCATGCGTACCCGTGCCGGTCGCGCCATCCTGGCGAACCGTCGCAGCAAGGGTCGCGCCAACCTGTCCGCCTGATCACGTACAGGTCGTGACGTGCTGCCTACCGAGAATCGGCTGAGGCGGCGCGAGGACTTCGCGATCGCGGTACGCCGAGGACGCCGGGCAGGTCGCCCACTCCTTGTCGTACATCTACGAAGCGGTGCAACGGACCCGCACGCGCCTGGGGAGAGCGCTCCCCCGACGCGTGCGGGTTTCGTCGTCAGCAAGGCCGTGGGCGGTTCCGTCGTACGCAACAAGGTGAAGCGCAGGTTGCGGCACCTCATGCGCGACCGGCTGCCCACGCTGCCCCCCGGTAGCCTGGTTGTTGTACGGGCGCTGCCCGGAGCGGGCGACGCCGAGCACGCACAGCTGGCCCGAGACCTGGACGCCGCCTTGCAGCGGTTGCTGGGAGGGGGCGCGCGATGAAGTACCCGCTGCTGGCGCTGATCAAGCTGTACCAGTGGACGATCAGCCCCCTGCTGGGGCCCGTCTGCCGGTACTACCCGTCGTGTTCCCACTACGGATTTACGGCCATCGACCGGCACGGTGCGCTGAAGGGCACAGCCCTGACCGCCTGGCGAATCCTGCGGTGCAACCCGTGGTCGCCCGGCGGTGTGGACCATGTCCCTGCACGTAAGCGCCCGCGCTGGCACGAACTGCTGCGCGGCGTGCTGCGTGGCGGCAAGGGCGGGCCCTCCGCCGAGACGAGCCCGGCCGCAGAGACCTCGCCCAATGCTCAAGGAGCCTGATTAGTGGACACGATTGCCAGTCTGTTCAGCTTCATCACCACACCTGTTTCGTGGGTCATCGTCCAGTTCCACAAGCTGTACGGGGCGATGTTCGGTCCCGACACGGGCTGGGCCTGGGGTCTTTCGATCGTGTCCCTGGTGGTGCTGATCCGGATCTGCCTGATCCCGCTGTTCGTGAAGCAGATCAAGTCGACCCGGAACATGCAGGCGCTCCAGCCGAAGATGAAGGCGATCCAGGAGCGCTACAAGAACGACAAGCAGCGTCAGTCCGAAGAGATGATGAAGCTGTACAAGGAGACGGGCACCAACCCGCTCTCCTCGTGCCTTCCCATCCTGGCGCAGTCGCCGTTCTTCTTCGCCCTGTACCACGTGCTCTCCAGCATCGCCTCGGGCAAGACGATCGGTGTCATCGACCAGCCGCTGCTGGAGAGCGCCCGCCAGGCGCACATCTTCGGTGCTCCGCTGGCCGCCACCTTCACGGACAGCGCGGAGAAGGTCGCGTCCCTCGACGCCTCGATCACCTCGGTGCGCATCGTCACCGCGATCATGATCATCATGATGTCGGCGTCCCAGTTCTACACGCAGCGCCAGCTGATGCAGAAGAACGTCGACCTGACGGTGAAGACGCCGTACATGCAGCAGCAGAAGATGCTGATGTACATCTTCCCGGTCATCTTCGCCGTGATGGGCATCAACTTCCCGGTCGGTGTCCTCGTCTACTGGCTGACCACCAACGTGTGGACCATGGGCCAGCAGATGTACGTGATCAGCCAGAACCCGACCCCGGGCAGCAAGGCGCAGGACAGCTACCTGCAGCGTCTGGTGAAGAGCGTCACGTCCCACGGTGAGGTGCGCGGCCGTCGTCGGCGCGGTGTCGTCCAGGCGATCGTCGCCAAGGGCCCGGACCGCAACGACAACGAGCGCCGGTTCATCACCTCCCTCGCCAAGGCCGGCTTCGCCGCCCAGGCCGACGGCAATGTCACCAAGAGCGACCCCGCCACCGCCGAGGCGGAGAGCAGCGCGGCGGCCCGCCGCCAGCCCAAGCGCCAGACCAAGGCGAAGCGCCAGGCCGGCACCACCCAGCCGGGTGCGGCGGTCGGCAAGACCTCCCTTGAGAAGGCCGAGAAGGCCGAGGAGACGGACGCCCCGAAGCCGGCGGCCAAGTCCGCCTCCGGTTCAGGCGCCGCACGCCAGCCCAAGTCCGGACAGCGCAAGGGCCAGCAGCGGCCCAAGCACCCGTCGTCCAAGAAGTAAGAAGGAGTCCATCCGTGACGGAAGGCACCACCACCTCCGCCGCCGAGGGTGTCGACACCCTGTCCCGCCTGGAGCAGGAGGGTGAGATCGCGGCTGACTACCTCGAGGGTCTGCTCGATATCGCCGACCTCGACGGTGACATCGACATGGACGTCGAGGCGGACCGCGCCGCGGTCTCGATCATCAGCGAATCCGGCAGTCGTGACCTGCAGAAGCTCGTGGGCCGTGACGGTGAGGTGCTGGAGGCACTGCAGGAGCTCACGCGCCTCGCCGTGCACCGGGAGACCGGGGACCGCAGCCGGCTGATGCTGGACATCGCCGGCTTCCGGGCCAAGAAGCGCACGGAGCTCGCCGAGCTGGGCGCCCAGGCCGCGGACGAGGTCAAGAGCACCGGTCAGCCGGTGAAGCTGGACCCGATGACTCCCTTCGAGCGCAAGGTCGTCCACGACGCCGTGGCGGCCGCCGGTCTGCGCAGTGAGTCCGAGGGCGAGGAGCCGCAGCGCTTCGTCGTCGTGCTCCCTGCCTGACCCCATCGTTGTCATCGGCCCCGTCTGTTCGCAGGCGGGGCCGATCTTTGTCAGCCTGTTAGTCAGCCACCCAGTGCGGTAGTAGCGGTACGGAAGGACGGTTCCCGTGACGGAGGCAGAAGAGCTCCCCCAAGCACCCGAAGAGGCACGGACGGTCTTCGGTGAGTTCTTCCCGGAGGCGGTCCGGTATGCGGAGCTGCTCGCGGACGCGGGAGTGAAGCGTGGCCTGATCGGTCCCCGAGAGGTCCCGCGACTGTGGGAGCGGCACCTGTTGAACTGTGCGGTGCTCTCCGAGGTCGTGCCCGAGGGTGTCACGGTCTGCGACGTCGGCTCGGGCGCCGGGCTGCCCGGTATCCCGCTGGCACTGGTGCGTCCCGATCTGAAGATCACCCTCCTGGAGCCGCTTCTCCGGCGGACGAACTTCCTCCAGGAGGTCGTCGAGCTGCTGGGTCTGGACCATGTGACCGTGGTCCGAGGCCGTGCCGAGGAGGTCCTCGGCACGCTGACCCCCGTCCATGTCGTCACCGCTCGGGCGGTGGCGCCCCTGGACCGGCTGGCCGGCTGGGGTGTGCCGCTGCTGCGCCCGTACGGGGAGATGCTGGCGCTGAAGGGCGACACAGCCGAGGAAGAGATCCAGGGGGCCCGCGCCGCACTCAGCAAGCTGGGTGTCGTGGGTACCTCGGTGCTTCATGTCGGTGAGGGCATCGTCGATCCCACGTCGACGGTGGTGCGGGTCGAGGTCGGGGAGAGTCCGGGCGGTGTGAGGTTCGCCGCCAAGCGCGCCAAGGCCGCCCGCCCGTCCCGTCGGCGACGCTGACGCTGGTTGTTCCTCATACGTACGCATTTCGGAGTGTCGTGAGGTTCTGACCTTGTGGCGCGTGCATCGTGTTTCACGTGAAACGTCGCTCACTGCTGCAGGGAATCATCAGCCGTGGCCGCGCGGCTGCGACGCCGCGCGACCGTAGGACCGTGAGGGTTACGGAGATGTCCACAGTGGTGGATTCATCCACAGAACGACGGGCCTCGCTGGTTCACGACCCCGAAAGCATGGCAGGCTCTGCTCATCGCGAGCCTGAAGCCGAGGAGAGTGAATCCTTGCGGTCCGACGCCAACATCGCGGGACCGATGACCGATCCGGTCCCCGGTCCCCGAGCCGAATCGGTGGGGGAGGATGTTTCACGTGAAACACCGCCTCCGATGGACGACACCCCTATTGGCCGTGCTGCCCAACTGGCGGTAGAGGCTCTGGGCCGTGCCGGTGAGGGTCTTCCGCGACCTGAGCAGACACGGGTCATGGTCGTGGCCAACCAGAAGGGCGGGGTGGGCAAGACGACCACGACGGTCAACCTTGCCGCCTCCCTGGCGCTGCATGGTGCGCGCGTTCTGGTGATCGACCTCGACCCTCAGGGCAATGCCTCCACGGCACTCGGCATCGATCACCATGCCGAGGTTCCTTCGATCTATGACGTCCTGGTGGAGAGCAAGCCGCTCTCCGATGTGGTCCAGCCGGTCCCGGACGTCGAAGGTCTCTTCTGCGCCCCCGCCACCATCGATCTCGCCGGTGCGGAGATCGAGCTGGTGTCGCTGGTGGCGCGGGAGAGTCGACTGCAGCGGGCCATCCAGGCGTACGAGCAGCCCTTGGACTACATCCTCATCGACTGCCCACCGTCGCTGGGTCTGCTGACCGTCAACGCGATGGTGGCGGGTGCCGAGGTGCTGATCCCCATTCAGTGCGAGTACTACGCGCTGGAGGGCCTGGGTCAGCTGCTGCGGAACGTCGAGCTGGTCCGCGGGCACCTCAATCCCACGCTCCATGTGTCGACGATCCTGCTCACCATGTACGACGGTCGTACGAGGCTCGCGTCCCAGGTGGCCGACGAGGTGCGCAGCCACTTCGGTGAAGAAGTGCTGCGCACCAGCATCCCGAGGTCCGTGCGCATCTCGGAGGCGCCGAGCTACGGACAGACGGTACTCACCTACGATCCGGGTTCCAGCGGATCCCTGTCGTACCTGGAGGCCGCCCGGGAGATCGCATGGCGCGGGGTCGGGATCCACTACGACGCCCAGCACTCCCACACGGGAAGCCAGCACACCCAGCACAGCATGTCGGAGGGGAATCAGTGAGCGAGCGACGTAGAGGGCTGGGGCGCGGCCTCGAAGCCCTGATTCCAGCTGCTCCCCAGGAGCGGCACGTACCTTCCATCGTGCCGGGTTCCGCCTCACCCGGGGCGATTCCGTCCCTGGCCATGGACCGGGGCGTGGCAGCGGCCAAGCTGGCGACGCTGGCGCAGAAGCCGTCCTCCGCGGAGGCGGGCCTGCCGGAAGGGGAGCCCGAGCCGGCGGCGGAGACCAGGTCGCCCGCCGTCGCCCACTTCGCCGAGCTTCCGCTCGACTTCATCACGCCCAATCCCCGTCAGCCGCGTGAGGTCTTCGACGAGGACGCGCTGGCCGAGCTCGTCACCTCGATCAAGGAAGTCGGGCTGCTGCAGCCGGTCGTCGTACGACAGCTCGGCCCGGAGCGGTATGAGCTCATCATGGGCGAGCGCCGGTGGAGGGCCTGCCGTGAAGCCGGTCTGGAGCGCATTCCCGCGATTGTCCGTGCCACGGACGACGAGAAGCTTCTGCTGGACGCTCTCCTGGAGAACCTGCACCGGGCTCAGCTGAACCCCTTGGAGGAGGCAGCGGCCTACGACCAGCTGCTCAAGGACTTCAACTGCACCCATGACCAGCTGGCCGACCGGATCGGACGCTCGCGCCCTCAAGTCTCCAATACGCTGCGGCTGCTCCGTCTCTCGCCGCCGGTCCAGCGCAGGGTTGCCGCCGGAGTGCTTTCGGCGGGACATGCCCGGGCGCTGCTGTCGGTGGATGATGCAGAGGCCCAGGACAAGCTGGCCTACCGGATCGTGGCCGAGGGGCTCTCCGTACGAGCGGTCGAGGAGATCGTCACGCTGATGGGCTCGGAGCCCAGCACCGCGGCGAAGGTGAAGGGGCCGCGAGCCGGTGCCAGGGTTTCACCGGCCCTCACCGATTTGGCCTCTCGGCTCTCGGATCGTTTCGAGACACGTGTGAAGGTCGACCTCGGGCAGAAGAAGGGCAAGATCGTCGTCGAGTTCGCTTCGATGGAGGACCTGGAGCGGATCCTCGGCACTCTCGCCCCGGGCGAGGGACGTGTCCTGGAGCAGGGGCTCTCCCAGCAGGACGCGCAAGACGCATAGGAGTGCCGCGAGGGCTGAGCCTCTTTCCACGCGGTGGGCAGGGCGGTCCGTGTTCCGGTGTTCACCGGAACACGGACCGCCCTTTGGCCTTTTCCCGTATGCGAGTCATCACCCGATCGATACGATGCGTTGTGGTATGCGCATCCATCTGTCCTATCTGATCGAGGGAGAGCCGGCCCATGCGAGAGGTGACCCGCAACCAATGGGTGACAGCAGGACTGGGACTCGGTGCGGTCGGAGGGTTCATCGGCAGCCTGCTCCGGGAAAGGAGTGCGCTGACAGCCGCCCTCGGGGCGGCAGACGACGGAAGTGAGGAACAGCCTTCATGGGGCGTCGGCTCGTACCGCTCACGCTGGACAACCTTCCGGACCTTCCCCAGCGGTGCCGCTCGTGTGTCTTCTGGGAACTTGATCCGGTCAGCGGAGAAGCCGCGGTAAAAGCGGGCACACCCGACCTGGAGAAAGAGGCGTGGATCTCGGCCGTTCTCCTGGACTGGGGGTCCTGCGGCCGCGTCGTCTATGTGGATGACGTGCCTGTGGGGTTCGTCCTCTACGCACCGCCCGCTTATGTGCCCCGGTCGACAGCGTTTCCGACGAGCCCTGTGTCCCCCGATGCCGTGCAGCTGATCACCGCGCTGATCATGCCCGGATACCAGGGGCAGGGGCTCGGCCGGGTCATGGTCCAGACCGTGGCCAAGGACCTGCTGCGCCGGGGGTTCAAGGCGATCGAGGCGTTCGGTGACGCTCGCTGGAAGGAGCCGGCTTGTGTGCTGCCGGCCGACCATCTGCTCTCCGTGGGCTTCAAGACGGTTCGCCCGCATCCCGTCCACCCTCGGCTGAGGCTGGAACTACGGACGACGCTCTCCTGGAAGGAGGACGTCGAGCTGGCCCTCGACCGGCTGCTGGGGGCTGTGCAGAAGGAGCCGGCACTGCGCCCGCTCTAGGGAGTGTCTTCACCATGGCGCCGTCTGCCCGGAGGGCGGCCGGACGGGATGGTGAAGACAGGACCCAGCGCCGACAACACGAATGGCCCACCCCGCGCGGGATGGGCCATTCGTGTTTCACGTGAAACAGCGGCGTCAGGCCTTGGCAGCCTCGTCGCCGATGAAGGCCTCCAGGTCGCGGACGATCGCGGCCTTCGGCTTGGCGCCGACGATGGTCTTGGCGACCTCGCCGTTCTGGTAGACGTTCAGCGTCGGAATGGACATGACGCCGTACTTCGCCGCCGTGGCCGGGTTCTCGTCGATGTTGAGCTTGACGATCTCGATCTGGTCGCCGTGCTCAGCGGCGATCGCCTCCAGCGACGGAGCGATCTGACGGCAGGGCCCGCACCAGGCCGCCCAGAAGTCCACCAGGACGGGCTTGTCGCTCTTGAGGACGTCCTCTTCGAAGGAGTCGTCGGTCACGTTCTTCAGGGCGCCGGCCACGGCGGCCTCCTTGACTTTTTCGGGGTGTGGGGTGGGGATGGGGTGGGTCAGACCGCGGGGGTCTTCTCCGGCTCAGCGGTCTTCTCGGTGTCGGCCAGAGCGGCGAGGAAGCGCTCGGCGTCCAGCGCGGCGGAGCAGCCCGTACCGGCAGCGGTGATCGCCTGGCGGTAGGTGTGGTCCACCACGTCGCCGGCGCCGAAGACACCGGTCAGGTTGGTGCGCGTGGAGGGCGCGTCCACCTTCAGGTAGCCCTCGTCGTCCAGGTCCAGCTGCCCCTTGAAGAGCTCGGTACGCGGGTCATGGCCCACAGCGATGAAGAGCCCGGTCACCGGGAGTTCCGACGTCTCGCCGGTCTTGGTGTTGCGCAGGGTGAGGCTCGAAAGCTTCTGCTCGCCGTGGATCTCGGCGACCTCGCTGTCCCAAGCGAACTTGATCTTCGGGTCGGCGAAGGCGCGCTCCTGCATGGCCTTGGAGGCACGCAGGGTGTCCCGGCGGTGGACGATGGTGACGGACTTGGCGAAACGGGAGAGGAAGGTCGCCTCCTCCATCGCGGTGTCGCCGCCGCCCACGACGACGATGTCCTGGTCCTTGAAGAAGAAGCCGTCGCAGGTGGCGCACCACGAGACGCCCCGGCCGGACAGCGCGTCCTCGTTCGGCAGGCCCAGCTTGCGGTGCTGAGAGCCGGTGGTGACGATCACGGCCTTCGCGCGGTGCACATTGCCGGCCGTATCGGTCACGGTCTTGATCTCGCCCGTCAGGTCGGCGTCGACGACGTCGTCCGGGACGAGCTCGGCTCCGAAGCGCTCCGCCTGGGCCCGCATGTTGTCCATCAGGTCGGGGCCCATGATTCCGTCGCGGAAGCCCGGGAAATTCTCCACGTCGGTCGTGTTCATCAGTGCGCCACCGGCGGTGACGGCACCTTCGAAGACGAGCGGCTTCAGCGATGCGCGCGCTGTGTAGAGCGCTGCCGTATAACCGGCGGGCCCGGAGCCGATGATGATCACGTTACGGACGTCGCTCACGGGTTTCTTCCTCGTCTCTGCAGACTGCCTACTGCCTACGGGGCCGGGTCATGGACTCTCACCCCACCCAACGGATCCTACGGGGCGTGCATTCCCGAGTCGTCCGAGCAGCGCTGAGGCGTCTGTCAGGGGCGGGGATAGGGGTGCGTCAGCAAAACGTCACCCTTGGCTGCCTTCGCCGAGGTGACGCAGGACGCGTCGACGACATAGGCCTCGACCTGCCTGGCATCCGTGGGATGCGGGAGGACCACGAGATAGGCCTTCCGCCCCTCGTATTCACCCATCTCTGCGGCCAGGGGAGGCTCGCTGCGACCGGTGCCCTCCTGGACGCAGGGCGGTACCTGCACGCTCTCTGAGAGCTTCGGGGTGTGGGGGCTCGTCTGAGCCTCCAGGGGGCCCTTTTCCGTCCGGGGGGAGCGGGGAGTCGCTCCGGCCGCCAGCAGTGTCTTCACGTGGCTCTGCACAGAGGTGCCTGAGAACGCGGCCATTCCGGAGGAGCTGGCCGGCGCATCAGCCGCCCCCTTCAGCGCCTGTCCGGAGGGCTGCGTCGTCTGCATCAGCAGGACGCTCACACCCACGGCGGCGGCGCCGAAGACAGCACCGAGGACGGCGTTGCGACGGCGGTGTCGTGTCGGCCTGCTCCGGCCGGGACCGGTGGCCGCGCGAGGACGGCCCGCCGGACGGTCCGCGTGGACAGGCTCCGGGTGTGCCGGATGCGCCGCGGCGGAGGCCGGGACTGTTTCACGTGAAACATGCTCCGCGGGAACGGGGGCGCTGGCGTTCAGCAGCGCCTCGGCGGCGAGAGCGGCATCGATGCGGCCTGCGATGTCGGCCGGCATACGCGCGGGACCGGGGAGGGTGCCCAGTAGCCCGCGGATCTCCTCCAGGGAGGTGCGCACATCGGCGCACAGAGGACAGCCCTCCAGATGGCTGCGCACATCGGCCGCGCGGGACGGGGACAGAAGCCCCTCCGCAAGTTCCGAGATCTCCGAAACGTCCGGGTGCTGAGTCGTGTCGGTTGTGGATGTCACGCGCGCCCACCTCCGCCCTTCACAGCAGCAGGATCACTCGGTCCTGCGTTCCTTGGTCCCGACGCCGGTGGGACGGATGTCCCTGGCGTCCGGTTCCTTCCCCGGTCGAGGTCGTCGCTATCCACGGTGTCACCGCGCAGATGAGTGAGCATCGGCAGCAGCCGGGCCCGGCCGCGTGCGCACCGGCTTTTGATCGTTCCGGTCGGCACGTCGAGCACCCGTGCCGCCTCCGCCACGGGGTAGCCCTGCATGTCGACCAGCACCAGTGCGGCCCGCTGGTCGGCGGGAAGCTTCGCCAGGGCGGCCAGCAGCTCCCGGTGGAGATCCTGGCGCTCCGCAGGTGCCTCGGCCGACTCATGCGGTTCGAGGAGCTGCTCCAGCCGTTCGGTGTCGTCGACCGGTGACGTCTTGCGGGACGCCGCTTTCCGGGCCCGGTCGAGGCAGGCGTTGACGGTGATGCGGTGCAGCCAGGTCGTGACGGCCGACTGGCCCCGGAAGGTATGGGCGGCGCGGAACGCCGAGACGAGCGCGTCCTGGACGGCGTCAGCGGCCTCCTCGCGGTCCCCCAGCGTCCGCAGGGCGACAGCCCAGAGCCGGTCGCGATGGCGGCGTACGAGCTCACCGAAGGCGTCCGGGTCGCCGGCCACATGGCGGGCCAGGAGTTCCTGGTCGCTCATGCCGCCCAGTTCGGCATCGTCCAACGGTGAGCCCCCTCCCCTGTGCCGTCAGCTTGTGATCTTGATGTCCGTGACCTTGCCGCGCCAGTACCCGTCGCCGCCGGACGGCAGGTTCGTCAGCCAGACCAGAACGTACCGCGTGGTGACCGGCTTGGCGGGCTTGAGCGTCACCTTCGAACCGGATCCGGAAGCGACTTCGCTGAAACCGTCGATCCCGCTCGGAGCGGAGGTGTCGTCTGCTGCCGCCGTCCTGAGCTCCACGGACGTCTCGCCCCTGAAGGTGACGTCGACCGTGCCGACCGGCTGCGCCTTGCCGAGGTCCAGAACGATCCCGACACCCGGCTTGAGACCGCCGAGGTCGGCGCGAAGATAGCCGTCCGTCTGCCAGTACGAGCTCGTGTCGTCGTCGTAGGCGTTCTTTATCTCCTGGGGCTTCTCGGCACCGTCCCTGCCGAGGGGATCGAAGTCGTGCGCGTCGACGATCGCGATCGGCTTGCCCGAGAGATCCGGCTTCTTCTCCTTGCTGGGTACGGTCTGGGTGGTTCCGGGGTCCGCGGTCGCGGTCTCCTTGTCGAGCAGCTTGTCCGCGACCTGCCAGCTGCCGAGGCCCAGCGCCGCGATGAGCAGCGCCGAGACGGCCCACTTGAGCGCCTTGCCGGTGCGGCTCTCCAGCGGAGCGGGCGGGGCCATCATCTGCTGGGTGGGCGCCGCGTGGGGACGCGGCTGCGAGCGTCCGTAGGAACCCTGCTGGTAGGTGGTGCGCTGATACTCGGCCGGGGCCGGGAAAACGGGCTCCGGGGGCCGGATACGCGGCATGGCCGCGACGGCCTTGGCCAGCTCGTCGGGGGTGGTGCAGGCGGGCTCCTGGCGGGAGGCCGTCGCACCGTCGTTGGCGAGCGCGCGCATGGCGATCTCCGACAGCCCCCGGTGCACGCCCGCCCGCACCTGGTCGGGAGCGATCAGCCCGACGTCCTTGGGCAGCCCGGACAGACCGTGCGCGTCGTTCTCGTACGGCCAGCGTTGGGTCAGCGCCGCGTACAGAAGGGCGCCGATCGCCTCCGTGTCGGTGCGCTGCGGGCGCTCGGCGGTGATGCCCCGCAGGGCGGCGTTCACGGCGAGCCCGCGAATCCGGTACTGCCCCGTGGAGCTGCGCAGGACCGCACTCGGGGTGAGCCGAAGATGGGCGAGTCCCTCGCGATGGGCGGCCGCCATGGCCTGTGAGACCTGGCTGACCAACTGGTAGGCGTCGTGCGGCTCCATGGGGCCCGCCGCCAGCAGCGCCGTCAGTTCGGTCGCGTCCGGCAGCCACTCATGGACGACGTAGACGAGGTCGTTCTCCTCGACTGCGTCGAGGACCTGTACGAAGCGGGGGTCGCCGAGCAGTGCCGACGACCGCGCGGCGGCGAGCACCGAGCGAGCCCTCGGGTGGTCGGCCGGCAGCAGATGAACGCCTACCGCACGACGCAGCTTCTCGTCGACGGCACGCCAACTGCTGAAACCGTCCAGACGGGTGACGCACTCCTCGAGCCGGTAGCGTCTGGCCAGCTTGTGGCCACTGTGCAGTTCGGGCGTCGTGATGACGGGCTGCTCGCTGCTCCGCCCTTCGCCATCGTTGTCCTGGGCGGACTCGTCCGCCGCCCCGTGCGCTTCCGCCACCCCGTCGTTCGCGGCCTTGTCCGCCTTGGCGGCCAGCGGATCGTCACCGCTGTTGTCGGCCACGTCGACGGCGGCCGTGCTACGTTCCGCCACCGTCGTTCCTGCCTCCCCATCCGTTGCGCCACTTCCAACAGCCATGCCAATTGTGCCCACAGTCCGCCGCCATGCACGACACGCGGTGGCCGACGATGGTTGTGCGGGGACGCTCACGTTCTATCGGCCGAGACGGCCGCGGACCATGCCGACCATGGCGTTGAGCTCCTCGATACGCATCTTCTTCGCCGCGAGGTAGAAAACACCGAGCAGGACGAAACCACCGGCGACCAGTGCCACGAGTGACCCGAAGGCATCCTCGCCCAGTGTCTTGAGGATGCCGAAGGCGGCTGCCCCGCCGACGATCGCGGCCGGTAGGGATGCCATGGACAGCCGCGCGTAGGTGCGCACGACGTGGGACCCGTCCAGGTCGCCGCCCAGCCGGTTGCGGAGCCTGCGCCAGGCGACGCCCACACCGACGGCGTAGGCGAGGCCGTAGGCGGCCGCCATGCCGACGACGGCCCACTGGGCCGGGAGCACGTAGTAGCAGGCGGCGGAGGCGGCGGCGTTGACGGCGGCCACGATGACCGTGTTGTAGAAGGGCGTCCGGGTGTCCTCGTACGCGTAGAAGCCCCGCAGGACCACGTACTGCACCGAGTAGGGAATCAGGCCGAGGCCGAACGCCATCAGGATGAAGCCCATGCTCCGGGCGGCCTCGGTGCCGCTGGACGCGTAGAGCAGGGTGCACATCGGGACGCCGAGCGCCAGGAAGGTGAACGAGACGGGCACGATCGCGACGGCCGAGTTCCGCAGGCCCTGCGAGATGTCGTCACGCACGGCGCCGGGGTCGTTGTCGTGCGCGGAGCGCGAGATGCGGGGCAGGAGCGCGGCCATGACCGAGACGGTGATGATCGCCTGCGGCATGCCCCAGATGAGCTGGGCGTTGGTGTAGGCGAGGAAACCCGTGCCGTCCTTGCCCGAGGCGGCACCGGCGGCCGTGGCGAGCTGGGTGACGACGACGACACCCGCCTGGTTGGCGAGGACGAACAGGACGGTCCACTTGGCGAGTTTGACCGTCTTGCCGAGGCCGTGGCCCTTCCAGTCGAAGCGGGGACGGAAGCGGAATCCCGCCTCGCGCAGGTACGGGATCATCGCCAGCGCCTGGACGACCAGACCGAGCAGCGTGCCGACGCCCAGCAGCCGGACACCCTCGTCCGGGATGGTCCGTACTCCCATCTCGGACTGCGCCGACGAGCCGTAGACCCAGATGAACAGTCCGAACGTGGCGATCACGACGATGTTGTTGAGGACCGGAGTCCACATCATCGCGCCGAACTTGCCCCGGGCGTTGAGGATCTGTCCCATCACCACGTGCACGCCCATGAAGAAGATGGTGGGCAGGCAGAAGCGGGCGAACGTGACGGCGACGCTGTTCGCGGCCGTGTCGTCGGCGATGGTGGGCGACAAGGCGTGGATGAGCATGGGTGCCGCGAACACGGCGATGGCGACGATCGTGCCGAGCGCGACCATGACGAGCGTGAGCAGGCGGTTGGCGTAGGCCTCGCCACCGTCCTCGTCGTTCTTCATCGAGCGGACGAGCTGCGGGACGAAGACGGAGTTGAGTCCACCGCCGACGGTGAGGATGTAGATCATCGTCGGCAGCGTGCTGGCGACGATGTAGGTGTCACCGAGCAGCGCGGCCCCCAGGGCGCCGGTGATCACGAGACTGCGCACGAAGCCGGTGAGGCGGGACACCAGCGTGCCTGCCGCCATCAGCGCGCTCGACTTCAGCAGGCCCGAGGCACGACCGCCGGACTTCTTCGGGGCGGCGGCGGGCGCCGCGGGTTCGGGCTCCGGGGCGGGAGTCAGTCCCTGGCCCTGCTGGTCGCGGTAGAGGTGGGCGAACGCGTCCGGCTCGGGCCGCTCCTCGCCGGCGTGGGTGACCAGCTCGTCGACACCGGTGAACTGAACGGTCCTGGCGTCGTCACCGTATGGGAGGTGGCGGGACGGGCCGTCGGGTTCGGGCGGCGGCGTCTGGGCCCACAGGCGCGGGTCGGGAGCGTGGTGAGGCGTGGCGGGCTGCTGGTAGAGCGGCTGGGGTTCCTGGTAGGTGCCGGGTGGGGGCGGCGGGTGCGCGGCACGGTCGTAGAGGGCCTCGGCCACCGGGTCCTGTGCCGACAGGTCCTGGGCACGGTACGGGTCGTACTCGTACGCGTCCTGGACGTAGGGGTCCGGGGCAGGCGGGGGCGCGGGCGCGGGTACCTGGCCCGTGACCGGGGGCGTACCGCCGGAGGGCGCGGCGGTGCCGCCCGCGCCCTGGCCGCGGTCACCGTCGTACGACGCGTTCATGGTTTACCCCACCTCATCGTCCCCGGCCGACCGGCCACGACATCGCTCAACGGTCCACTTTCTCACCCGGGCCGGACGGGTCGGTGCTTTGCGCTCCGGTGTCCGGTGTCGGGTCACTCGGCTGCCCGGGATCCTGACTCCCGGCGGTCGGCCCGCGCCCGGCGCGCTCCTCATCGGACTCATCGGCCGTGGTTCGCTCCGAGGAGGCCTCATCCGATGCCGGCTCGTCCTCGGGAGACCCGTCCGGTGCCGGCCGGCCCGCCTCGTCCTCGGGAGACCCGTCCCGTGCTGCCTCGTCCGCCGTCGACCCGTCCGCGGCGTTCCCGGCGTCCGTTTCCGCCTGGGCGGCCGCGTCACGGGCCGCGGCCCGCTTGCGGTGGGTGTACATCCTGATGCCCGCCAGTACGAGGAGCAGCACGCCGCCGGCGATCACCAGCATCACGGTGGGGGTGATCTCGGAGACCTTCACCGTGAAGCTCATGGGCTTGCCGTACGGCTTGCCGTCCTCCGTGTACAGCTGCGCCGTCATGGGGACCGGGCCGTTGGCGTTGGCGGAGGCCGTGAACTTCACCGACTGGCTGTGACCGCCGTCGATCCGTACCGGCTGCTGCGCGACGACGGAGTCGCCGTTGAGCTTCAGACGGGTCGGTTTCGTGGAGGTCAGCCGCAGCACCAGGTGATCGACACCCTGCAGCAGCCGGTTCTGCACGGTCACCGGAATGGTGGCGCTGCGGCCGGAGAGCGTCAGATCGGACTTGTCGATCAGCTGGACCTCGGCGGTCAGGCTCTTCAGGTACTGGAAGACGCCTGCCCGGTACACCTGGGCAGGCTCCGGGTGGCCGCGCCAGGACGTGGACATCTCCCGGTTGATCGCGTTGCCGAACGGAGTCACGACCCGGTACGCGGCGGTGAGGATGACCTTGAAGTTGTCCAGCGTGTCCTGGGTCGTCTTCATCTCCTGGAACGCCTGGACGGGCAGTTCCTGCCGACGCAGCTGCTGCGGGTACCGGGCGGTGCTGGGTACCCGGGTCGTGGCGCGGGGGTCGGGCTTGGCGGCGGCTGCCGCCACCAGGTCGCTGGGCTGCGTCCACCGCTGGGCCGCCAGGCCGCGCAGCGCGCCCGCCATGGTCTGCGCCTGGGAGACGGTGGGCATCCGCTGCGGGGCGACGACGATGCTTCGCTGCTTGCCCGGCTGCTGCTGGGTCACGGTGAGCGTGTGGGCGAGGAAGCGCTGGACAGCGAGTGTGGAGTCACCCGCGTGCGTCATGTCGCCCGCGAAGGCCTTGGACAGGAAGGCGTCCGAGACGACGGCCGTCGTGCCGCCACCGATGGGGCGGGCGGCAGTCGGGCTGTAGGACAGGTCGTCGTGCAGGCTGTCGCTGCGGGCGATCACCTTGTCCGCTCCGGCCGAGGTGGCGACATCGACGATCGACGGGTCGAGCGCGCCTTCCACGGGCCAGGCGAAATCGACGGACGGCTTGACGTGGAGGATCGTCTCCACCGTGGTCTCCGCGACCTCGGTGGCCGGCTGGAGGTGGCTGAGGGACCCGGAGACGTCCTTGCCGCGGTGGGCGAGCGACGCCAGGTCGGGGTCCCCGTACGGCAGGGCGACGATCTTGTGTCCCTGGACCGCCTTGTCCAGGGCGCTGAGCCACTGCTTCGCGACGGCCTGGTTCTTGCCCGCGACCGTGGCCGTCCCGTCCTTGACCTGGTAGCTACGGGTCATCGCGTCGACGGTCGCCAGCAGGTCGGGATCGATCACCCAGGTGACGGGCAGCTCGGCGCCGAGCGAGACGAGCTGCTCCAGTCGGCCACCGGGAGCCAGCTCGGCTGCCAGCGCCTCGTTGTCGAGGACCGGGGTCTGCTGGTCGTCCGACCCGGTCTGGGCCGACATGTGGGGCGAGGAGATCAGCGGCCAGAGATAGGTGAACTGGGTCTTCTTCTCGGCTGCGTCCGGCTGCCAGGGCAGGAAGGTCCGCTCGATGCCCAGCACCCGGTCGGACGTATCGCCGGGCGTCCGCCCGGACAGGGAGACGCCGAGCTGATAGACGCCTTCCTCGTCGAGGCCCAGCTTGTCGACCGGTACAGCCAGGCTGAAGTCCTGGCTCCCCCCGGCGGCGAGCCGGGGGATCTTGAAGGTGTAGGTACCGCCGACCGGCGTCCCGTCCCCGTCCTGCGTGAAGGCGCCGCGCTTGGACACCGCCTCGATGGCGCCCCGGCTGGAGACGGACGGACCGACGCGCAGATCCACCTGACCCTGGCTGACGGTCTCCTTGCCCTCATTCGTGACCGTGCCGCTGACGGTGAGTGTGTCGCCCTTGACGGGGGCGCTGGGCGTGAGCGTGTCGAGAGACACATCGACTCCGCGGGCCCCGGCACGGCTCTCGGCGGCGGATGCGGAGGGCGCGGCGGGTCCGCAGAGCAGACCCGCCAGAAGCGGCACACCCGTGATCACGGAGGCTGTGCGCCGCAGCCATCGGCGGGCGGGAGAGGGACTCCTGCCCTGGAATTCTGCCGCCTCGGCCACGCGCTCGCCCGTCCCTCGTCGTCTGTTGCCGTTGGTCGCTGTCGGTTTCTGCGTCCACGCATGGTAACGAGGCTTGTCGGGGCTGAGTGCTGCGGAGTGCTCCACATGATCGGCGGAGCGGGCGGGCCCGCCGGAAACCGGGGCGCCCGCGGGGGCGGCGGCACGTACCCTTTTCTGTTGTGCCGAACGCCAACGAAGACAACCCCACCGCACTGAGCCAGGTGCAACGCCGCGCGGTCAGCGAACTGCTGCGGGTGTCCCCTGTCGCCGACGACCTCGCCCGCCGTTTCCAGGAGGCCGGATTCAGCCTCGCGCTGGTCGGCGGCTCGGTACGGGACGCACTGCTCGGCAGGCTCGGCAACGACCTGGACTTCACCACCGATGCCCGCCCCGAGGACGTTCTGAAGATCGTCCGGCCCTGGGCGGACTCCGTGTGGGAGGTGGGGATCGCCTTCGGAACGGTCGGCTGCCAGAAGAGCGGCTACCAGATCGAGGTCACCACGTACCGCTCGGAGGCGTACGACCGCACCTCGCGCAAGCCCGAGGTGTCCTACGGCGACTCCATCGAGGAAGACCTCGTCCGTAGGGACTTCACCGTGAACGCGATGGCGGTCGCACTTCCGGCCAAGGAGTTCATCGACCCGCACGGTGGCCTTGAGGACCTCGCGGCACGCGTCCTGCGGACTCCCGGAACACCTGAGGAGTCCTTCTCCGATGATCCGCTGCGCATGATGCGTGCGGCCCGCTTCGCGGCCCAGCTCGACTTCGAGGTGGCCCCCGAGGTGGTGACGGCCCTGAAGGAGATGGCCGAGCGGATCGACATCGTCTCTGCCGAGCGGGTGCGTGACGAGTTGAACAAGCTCCTCCTCTCCGCCAACCCGCGCAAGGGCCTGGGACTGCTGGCGGAGAGCGGTCTCGCCGCACGGATGCTGCCCGAGCTGCCCGCCCTGCGCCTGGAGAGCGACGAGCACCACCGGCACAAGGATGTGTACGAGCACTCACTGACCGTGCTGGAACAGGCCATCGACCTCGAAGAGGACGGCCCTGATCTCGTCCTGCGACTGGCGGCGCTCCTGCATGACATCGGCAAGCCGCGCACCCGTCGCTTCGAGCAGGACGGCCGGGTCTCCTTCCACCACCACGAGGTGGTGGGAGCGAAGATGACCAAGAAGCGCATGACCGCGCTGAAGTACTCCAACGAAATGATCAAGGACGTGTCCCGCCTGGTGGAGCTGCATCTGCGCTTCCACGGCTACGGCACCGGAGAGTGGACCGATTCCGCGGTGCGTCGCTATGTGCGCGACGCGGGTCCGCTGCTCTCCCGGCTGCACAAGCTGACACGGTCCGACTGCACCACCCGTAACAAGCGCAAGGCATCCGCGCTCTCCCGCGCCTATGACGGCCTGGAGGAGCGCATCGCACAGCTCCAGGACCAGGAGGAGCTGGACGCGATCCGTCCTGACCTGGATGGCAACCAGATCCAGGAGATCTTGGGAATTCGCCCGGGGCCGGCTGTGGGACAGGCGTACAAGTTCCTGTTGGAGCTGCGGCTGGAGAACGGGCCGATGGGGCACGACGAGGCCGTCGCCGCGCTCAAGGAGTGGTGGGCGGCGCAGAGCTGATCCCGAAGCTGCCGGTCGTGAGCTGATCGTTCGGCAGGGCCGATAGCGAAGCCGCCGTTGTGTTTCACGTGAAACACAACGGCGGGAGCGGGTGGCCCGGAGGGCGATGTTTCACGTGAAACATCGCCCTCCTTCGGGCGTGGGGCTGGGGTGGGACCGGCTAGCGCAACCCTCCGGTCCGCCTCCAGCGCAGCAGCAGGGCGGCAGTGGCGGTGTAGAGAACGGCGACCAGGACCACCAGTGCCACTGACCGCCCCTCAGGGGGCAGCAGCAACGCGGCGACCCCGGCCGCCCCGACGAAGGCGACGTTGAACAGGACGTCGTAGAGCGAGAAGACCCGGCCGCGGAAGCTGTCATCCACGGCTGTCTGCACGACCGTGTCCGTAGCGATCTTGGTGCCCTGAGTGATGAGACCGAGGAGGAAAGCGGCGGCCAGCAGCGGTACAGGGGCGAAGGACAGACCGAGAGCCGGTTCCAGAACCGCTGCCGACCCCGCGCACAGTGCCATCCATCCGCCCGCTCCCAGTCGGCCCACAGCCCAGGGCGACACCACCGCGGCGGCGAAGAAGCCGACACCCGTGAGCCCGACGGCCAGCCCGAGAAGAGCGAGACCTTCCTGTTCCGTCGACGACCAGGCGTATCGGCAGAGCATCAGGACCATGACCGTCAGTGCTCCGTAGCAGAACCGCATCAGCGTCATGGCGGCCAGCGCCCGGGCCGCCGTCCGCCGCTCGGCCAGATGGCGCAACCCGAGAACCAGCCCGTGCGCGGTCGAGGCCAACGCCGCTCCCAGACGTGGCTGTGCCAGGCCCTCGTCGGGGCCGAGGAGGCCGCGTCCCATACGGAGCGAGGCGAGGGCGGAGCAGAGGTAGAGCGCCGCCCCCAGCAGGACCACCATGGCGTTGGAGTCATCGGCCAACAGACGTACGCCGACGGCGAGGCCACCGCCCGCGGTGGCGGCGAGCGTGCCGGCGGTGGGAGAGAGCGAGTTGGCCATCACGAGGCGGTCGGCGTCGACGACTCGGGGCAGGGACGCCGAGAGACCGGCGAGGACGAAGCGGTTGACGGCAGTCACCGTGAGGGCCGACGCGTAGAAGAGCCAGTCCGGCACGGAGGCGGTGATCAGGATCGCCGTGCAGCCGGCCAGCAGGGCGCGCAGCAGATTCCCGTACAGGAAGACCTGACGCCGCTGCCACCGATCCAGCAGGACGCCGGCGAACGGGCCGACGAGGGAGTACGGAAGAAGCAGCACCGCCATGGCGGACGCGATGGCGCCCGGCGAGGTCTGTTTCTCGGGGGAGAAGACCACGTACGTCGCGAGCGCGACCTGGTAGACGCCGTCGGCACACTGGGACAGCAGTCGTACGAGGAGCAGGCGGCGGAAGTTCGTCAGGCGTAGGAGTACGCGCAGATCACGTACGACAGGCATGTGGGCAAGGGTCACATACGGCGAGGGCCCCCGGGCAGTAGCGCGGGGGCCCTCGTCAGTACGGCAGGCGGCAGGCGGAACTCAGCGCTCGACCTCGCCCTTGATGAACTTCTCGACGTTGGCGAAGGCCTCGTCGTCGAAGTACTGCACCGGCGGGGACTTCATGAAGTACGAGGACGCGGAGAGGATCGGGCCGCCGATGCCCCGGTCCTTGGCGATCTTCGCGGCGCGCAGGGCGTCGATGATGACACCGGCCGAGTTCGGGGAGTCCCAGACCTCGAGCTTGTACTCCAGGTTCAGCGGGACGTCACCAAAGGCGCGGCCTTCGAGGCGGACGTACGCCCACTTGCGGTCGTCCAGCCAGGCGACGTAGTCCGACGGACCGATGTGGACGTTCTTCTCGCCCAGATCGCGGTCGGGGATCTGCGAGGTGACGGCCTGCGTCTTCGAGATCTTCTTGGACTCGAGGCGGTCGCGCTCCAGCATGTTCTTGAAGTCCATGTTGCCGCCGACGTTGAGCTGCATGGTGCGCTCAAGACGGACACCGCGGTCCTCGAACAGCTTCGCCATCACACGGTGCGTGATGGTGGCGCCGACCTGCGACTTGATGTCGTCACCGACGATCGGGACGCCGGCCTCGGTGAACTTGTCCGCCCACTCCTTGGTTCCGGCGATGAAGACCGGAAGGGCGTTGACGAAGGCGACCTTGGCGTCGATGGCGCACTGCGCGTAGAACTTCGCAGCGTCCTCGGAACCGACGGGGAGGTAGCAGACGAGGACGTCGACCTGCTTGTCCTTGAGGACCTGGACGACGTCGACCGGAGCCTCGTCGGACTCCTCGATGGTCTGGCGGTAGTACTTGCCGAGGCCGTCCAGGGTGTGGCCGCGCTGAACGGTCACGCCGGAGTTCGGCACGTCGCAGATCTTGATGGTGTTGTTCTCGCTGGCACCGATGGCGTCCGACAGGTCGAGGCCGACCTTCTTCGCGTCGACGTCGAAGGCGGCGACGAACTTGACGTCACCGACGTGGTAGTCGCCGAACTGGACGTGCATCAGACCCGGCACCTTGGACGCCGGGTCGGCGTCCTTGTAGTACTCGACGCCCTGCACCAGCGAGGCGGCGCAGTTGCCTACGCCGACGATGGCTACGCGAACCGAACCCATTCCGGTTGCTCCCTGTTTGTTCTCGACGAAGCCCTGCAGGTCGCAGGGCCTCACTTGGTGGTGTCGTCGGACGGATCCGGCCGGGTGCTGCCCCCGTGCCGGGGCAGGCCGCCCGTCTCTCCAGATGTGTTGTCCTGCTGAGCGGTGCCCTCCGGGCCATCGGGGCCGGATCGTCGCCGATCCCGTCCCGCCCGCTCGCTCTCGATGAGCTCGTTCAGCCAGCGCACTTCGCGCTCCACGGACTCCATTCCGTGGCGCTGGAGCTCAAGCGTGTAGTCGTCCAGACGGTCCCGTGTGCGGGCCAGGGAGGCACGCATCTTCTCCAGACGCTCCTCCAGTCGGCTGCGGCGGCCTTCCAGCACCCGCATCCGCACCTCACGCTCCGTCTGGCCGAAGAAGGCGAAGCGGGCCGCGAAGTGCTCGTCCTCCCAGGCATCGGGACCGGTGTGGGAGAGGAGCTCCTCGAAGTGCTCCTTACCTTCGGCCGTCAATCGGTAGACGATCTTGGCGCGACGCCCGGCGAGGGAGGCGGCGAGCGCTTCCTCGGGGGCGCTGCCGGGCTCCTCGATCAACCAGCCGTTCGCGACCAGAGTCTTGAGGCAGGGGTAGAGGGTCCCGTAGCTGAAGGCTCGGAAGATCCCCAGTGACGTGTTGAGCCGTTTACGCAGCTCGTAACCGTGCATCGGGGCTTCGCGGAGAAGGCCGAGGACGGCGAACTCGAGGATGCCGGAGCGTCTGCTCATGCGCCGCCTCCTTCGCCATCGCCGCCACTTATGCCGTGCTGATGTATCGACTCGATACATCCAGACGATAGAACGGCGACTCTATCGCGACAAGTGGAGTGATCGTGAACGGCGTCACATCGCTAATTCGCAGTAAACGACTTGCCTGATTTGGGGTGAACTTCGGCTCTAGGCGGGTTTTGACCGTGCGTAGTCTGTGCGGCATGCACACCACCGGGAACCGCGCGACGTCGATGGACGTCCTCGTTCTGAGTGCATGGCGGATGAGCCCTCCGAAGGGCTGGTCCGTAGTCATTTCGGGGGGACCGGAACTCAGCTGCCGCTTCCAGGCGTACTCGCCTGCCCGAGGAGTAGTCGTTCGATGAGCGAGCACCGTCGCAAACTGCCGCCGCAGCCCCAGGGCGGCGGACGTGCCGCGGCCAGACGAGCCGCCCAGCAGCCTACGGGCCGCAGGGCGGCTCAGACACGGGGGTCCGACAGCGGGTCCCCTTCGGAGTCGTACGGCGAGGAGCGCCCCTACGGCGGCCGCGCCGAAGCCCGCCGTGCCGCCCAGCGCGGCCCCGGCCGCCGGCGCGGAGCGGAGGCGGCCGCGGCGGGAGCCGGCGCCGGCCGTGGCCGTGGTGGTCCCCCCGGCAAGAAGCGCCTGATCGACTACCCCCGGCACGACAAGTACGGCTGGCGTCGCTGGATGCCGTCCTGGAAGCTCACCAGCGGTCTGTTCCTGGGGTTCGCGGCGTCGTTGCTGGGCGCCGCGACCATCGCGTACGCCATGGTCGAGGTCCCCGACCCGGACAAGGCCGCCACGGCGCAGAACAACGTCTACTACTGGGACGACGGCACGCAGATGGCCGCGACCGGTGGTGAGATCAACCGCCAGATCATCCCGATCGAGGAGATCCCGCTCGCGATGCAGAACGCGGTGATCTCGGCCGAGAACAAGACGTTCCGCGACGACTCGGGCATCGACCCGATGGGTATCGGCCGTGCGCTGTTCAACATGGCCACGGGAGAGCAGACCCAGGGCGGCTCGACCATCACCCAGCAGTACGTGAAGAACAACCGGCTCAACAACCAGTCCCAGACGCTGAGCCGTAAGTTCAAGGAGCTCTTCATCTCCATCAAGGTCGGTACCGACCTTGATAAAAAAGACATCATGGCGGGGTACCTGAACACCTCGTACTACGGCCGCGGCGCCTACGGCATCCAGGCCGCGGCCCGCACGTACTACAACAAGGACGCCCAGAAGCTGAACCCCAGCGAGTGCGCGTTCCTCGCCTCCCTCCTGAAGGGTTCCACGTACTACGACCCGGAAGGCGCCCCGGAGATCGACCCGGAGGCCACGGCCAAGAACAACGAGGAGAGGGCCACCAAGCGCTGGAAGTGGATCCTCGACGAGATGACCAACGACGGCTACCTCAAGCCGGGTGAGCGTGCCAAGTTCACGACGTTCCCGATGCCGTTGAAGACGACGAAGAACGCGAAGCTCGGTGGTCAGATCGGTTACCTGGTCGACCTCGCCAAGGCGTACTTCATCAACAACAACGACCGGGGCATCACCGCGCAGGACCTGGCCCAGGGCGGCTACGAGATCCACACCACCTTCAACAAGAAGCGGGTCAAGGACCTCGAAACGGCCGTGAAGAACGTCTACGACGCCAACATCGACCCGGCCAAGCGGCCCAAGACCGACACCCACGTCCAGTTCGGCGGGGCCTCGGTCGACCCGGAGACCGGCGCGATCGTCGCCATCTACGGCGGCAGCGACGCGACCAAGCACTTCACCAACAACGCCGACCAGACCGGTGCCCAGGTCGGATCCACCTTCAAGCCCTTCGTGCTCGCCGCGGCGATGCGCGACGGCGTGCGCGACCCCAACGGCGGTCCCGAGCAGGGCCCGGACCAGCGCAGGCTCGTCGACCCCGACAAGAGCATCTACGAGGGCAGGAACAAGCTCAAGATCAAGAACTACGACGGCAGCGTCTGGCAGGACGAGAACGGCGAGCAGTGGCTCCAGACCAACGACGGTCAGGTGTCGTACAAGGACATCAACCTGCGTCAGGCGATGATCCACTCCGCCAACTCGCCCTTCGTGCAGCTGGGCATGGACATCGGCATCCCGAAGGTCAGGCAGGCGGCCATCGACGCCGGTCTGCGGGAGAACTCCCTCGCCAAGGCCAATGTGCCGTCGTTCTCGATCGGCATCTCCGACCCGAGCGCCATCCGCATGGCCGGCTCGTACGCGACGTTCGCAGCCAACGGCGAGCAGCGTGACCCGTACTCCGTCACCAAGGTCGACGCGGGCGGCAAGACGGTCTTCGAGCACGAGGTGAAGACGAAGGCGGCCTTCTCCACGGCCGTCGCCAGCAACGTCACCGACGTGCTGCGCGATGTCGTCGAGGACCCCGAGGGCACGGGTAAGAACGCCCGCATCCCCGGCCGTGACGTCGCGGGCAAGACGGGTACGACCGACGGCAACAAGTCCGCCTGGTTCGTCGGTTACACCCCCCAGCTGTCCACCGCCATCGACATGTACCGTCTCGACGACAACGCGGAGAACAAGAACCGCAAGTTCCTCGAGATGTACGGCACCGGTGACCAGGACAAGATCCACGGATCGTCGTTCCCGTCCGAGATCTGGCAGAAGTACATGTCCTCGACGCTCAAGGGCGAGAAGGTCATGCGCTTCCCCAAGCCGGAGACCCTGGATGCCGAGGCGGTCTACGGCGGTGGCGCCCCGAGCCCGCAGCCCACACCGTCGGAGAAGCCCTCGGAGACGCCTTCCCAGTCGCCGTCCCCGACGCCCTCGCAGTCGTCGTCCTCGCCCAGCCCCGAACCGGACACCTCCTGCGGTCCGTTCGAATGGGACTGTTCCGAGGACAACGGTGGTCAGAACGGCGGAAGCGACGAGGGTGCGACCGACACCGGCGGAAGTACCACCGGCGGAGTCACCACCAGCCCGTCGCCGCCCACCGGCGGGAACGTGAACGGGAACCCCACCGGGGGCAGCGGCAACTCCAACGGCGGCGGCTGGCTCGGAGGCTCCGAGGGCTGACAGCCGCCCCGGCCGGCCCAGGGCCGCCCTATCCGGAACGCGCACATCTCGCGCACCGGATACGGCGGCCCTTCCGCTTGTCCACAGGTTCATACGGGCCACAGGCCGGTACGGCAGGATGTCCCCATGCCGAGCCCAGAGAAGACGAGCGCGCACCGGGACAGACCCGTCGTGCGCCCCACCCAGCGGGATGAAGTCGCCGCCGCGGGAAGCGAGCTGATCGGCGGTCCCATCGGCCGCTGGGCGCGGCTCGGCAGCAGTCCGCTCACCCCGGTGCGTGTCGTCGCACTCACCGCGATCGGCATGTTCGCGCTGGGGATGGTGCAGAAGATCCCCTGCTACAACTGGGCGTGGTTCCGCGGGACAAGCTCGCAGTACACGCACGCCTGTTACTCCGACATCCCGCACCTCTTCGTGGGACGGGGCTTCGCCGACGGGCTGATCCCTTACTTCGAGCGGCTCCCCGGCGACATGGACTTCCTTGAGTACCCGGTCCTGACGGGCCTCTTCATGCAGGTCGCGGCATGGTTCACGCTGCCGTTCGACGGCGACATGCAGTACCGCGAGCAGGCGTACTGGATGGTCAACGCGGGGATGCTGATGATCTGCGTCGCCGTCCTCGCCGTCTGCGTCGCCCGGACGCACCGCCACCGCCCCTGGGACGCCCTGCTGGTGGCCCTCGCGCCCGCGCTCGCCCTCACCGCGACCATCAACTGGGACCTGCTCGCCGTGGCGCTCACCGCGGCCGCCATGCTGATGTGGTCACGGGAGCGGCCGCTCGCCTTCGGCGTCCTGCTCGGTCTGGCGACGGCCGCCAAGCTCTATCCCGTCCTGCTGCTGGGGCCGCTGCTGGTGCTGTGCTGGCGGGCCTGGAAGTGGCGGGAGTTCGGAGCGGCGCTGCTGGGGACGGCCGGCTCCTGGTTCGTGGTGAACCTGCCCGTCATGCTGCTGGCCCCCGAAGGGTGGAAGAAGTTCTACACCTTCAGCCAGGAACGGACCGTCGACTTCGGTTCCTTCTGGCTGATCATCACCCAGCGCACCGGCGAGAACCTCGAGGTCGAGGCGGTCAACACGTACGCGGTCCTGCTGATGCTGCTGGCCTGCGCCGGTATCGGTGCGCTGACCCTCACCGCGCCCCGCCGCCCGCGGTTCGCCCAGCTCGCGTTCCTGGTGGTCGCCGCGTTCATCCTGACCAACAAGGTCTACTCGCCGCAGTACGTCCTGTGGCTCATCCCGCTCGCCGCTCTCGCCCGTCCCCGCTGGCGGGACTTCCTGATCTGGCAGACCTGCGAGGTCATGTACTTCGCGGGGATCTGGCTGTACCTCGCCTACACCAGCAGCGGCAACAAGCAGGGGCTGCCGACCGAGGGCTACCAGTTCGCCATCGCTCTGCACCTGGCGGGGACGCTGTTCCTGTGCGCCATGGTCGTGCGCGACATCCTGCTGCCCGAGCGCGACGGGGTGCGGCGCGACGGGTCGGACGACCCGTCCGGCGGTGTCCTGGACGGCGCGGAGGACGTCTTCGTGCTGGGACAGGCCGCCCACCCGCCCCAGCACGCCGCACAGGCGGTCGAGGGGCCGCGTGTGGAGTGGGGCGTCGTACGGGAGTAGGACGGGCTCCCGGGACGTGTCCGGGAGCCCGTCCGACAAGCGGGCTCCACGAGATCATGGCGTTCGGCAGGGGCCCTGCTCTCGGCCCCTGCCGGGCGGCCTGATGCGGAAGCGGAACCCGGACGCGACCTACCGCTCGACGAGACGGTCGAACTGCGTGGTGGTGTGCCGCAGGTGGGCCACCAGCTCGTCGCCGACCTTCGGCTCCTGCGCGTCCGCGGGGACGAACAGGATCGACACCTGCATGTGGGGCGGCTCGGCGAACCAGCGCTGCTTGCCCGCCCACACGAACGGAGAAAGGTTCCGGTTGACGGTCGCGAGACCCGCGCGTGCCACGCCCTTGGCGCGCGGCATCACACCGTGCATCGCCTTGGGGGCCTCAAGACCCACGCCGTGGGAGGTACCGCCGGCGACGACCACCAGCCAGCCGTCCGACGCCGCCTTCTGCTGGCGGTAACCGAACCGGTCGCCCTTGGCGACGCGCGTGACGTCCAGGACCGAGCCCCGGTACTCCGTCGCCTCGTGGTCGCCGAGCCACAGCCGCGTACCGATCCGTGCCCGGAACCGGGTCTGCGGGAACTGCTGCTGGAGCCTCGCCTGCTCCTCGGACCGCAGGTGGCTGACGAACAGGGTGTGCAGCGGGAGCCGGGCGGCCCGCAGCCGGTCCATCCAGCCGATGACCTCCTCGACGGCGTCGGTGCCGTCCGTGCGGTCCAGCGGCAGGTGCAGCGCGAAGCCCTCCAGGCGCACGTCCTCGATGGCCGCGTGCAGCTGGCCCAGCTCGTGCTCGCCGATGCCGTGACGCCTCATCGAGCTCATGCACTCGATGACGACCCTGGCGCCCACCAGGGCGTGGACGCCGTCCACCGACGACACGGAACGGATCACCCGGTCCGGCAGCGGGACGGGCTCCTCACCCCGCCGGAACGGGGTGAGCACCAGCAGATCGCCACCGAACCAGTCCTTGATGCGGGCTGCCTCGTACGTCGTACCGACGGCCAGCATGTCGGAACCGAAGCGCGCGGCCTCGTCCGCCAGCCGCTCATGCCCGAAGCCGTAGCCATTGCCCTTGCAGACCGGGATCAGCCCGGGGAACTTGTCGATCACGGACTTCTGGTGCGCCCGCCAGCGAGCGGTGTCGACGTAAAGGGAGAGCGCCATGGCCGGCCCGGAACCTTTCTGGTGGCTTCGGTGATCAAAGATGAGTACGTGGGTACGGAACCGTCAGCGGCGCGACATGTACATGTCGAGCGCCTTGTGGAGCAGCTTGTTGAGCGGGAAGTCCCACTCGCCGATGTACTCGACGGCCTCGCCGCCCGTCCCGACCTTGAACTGGATCAGGCCGAAGAGGTGGTCGGTCTCGTCGAGGGAGTCGGAGATGCCGCGCAGGTCGTACACGGTCGCCCCCATGGCGTACGCGTCGCGCAGCATCCGCCACTGCATCGCGTTCGAGGGGCGGACCTCACGGCCGATGTTGTCCGAGGCGCCGTAGGAGTACCAGACGTGACCGCCGACGACCAGCATGGTCGCCGCGGACAGGTTCACGCCGTTGTGGCGGGCGAAGTACAGCCGCATGCGGTTGGGGTCCTCGTTGTTGAGCACCGTCCACATGCGCTGGAAGTACGAGAGGGGCCGGGGGCGGAAGCGGTCGCGCACCGCGGTGATCTCGTACAGGCGCTGCCACTCGGCCAGGTCCTCGTAACCGCCCTGGACGACCTCCACGCCGGCCTTCTCGGCCTTCTTGATGTTGCGGCGCCACAGCTGGTTGAAGCCCTTGAGGACATCGTCGAGCGAACGGTTGGCCAGCGGCACCTGGAAGACGTAGCGCGGCTGCACGTCGCCGAAGCCGGCGCCCCCGTCCTCACCCTGCTGCCAGCCCATCTTGCGCAGCCGGTCGGAGACCTCGAAGGCACGCGGCTCGATGTGCGAGGCCTCGACGTCACGAAGGCGCTTGACGTCCGGGTCCTGGATGCCGGACTTGATCGCGGTCGAGTCCCAGCGGCGGATGACGACCGGCGGGCCCATCTTCACGGAGAAGGCGCCCTGGTTCCTGAGGTGCGCCAGCATCGGCTGGAGCCAGTCGTCCAGGTTCGGGGCGTACCAGTTGATCACCGGGCCCTCGGGCAGGTACGCGAGGTAGCGCTTGATCTTCGGCAGCTGGCGGTAGAGCACGAGGCCCGCGCCGACCAGTTCGCCGCTCTTGTCGAACCAGCCGAGGCTCTCCGACCGCCACTCCGTCTTCACATCTGCCCATGCCGGGACCTGGCAGTGACTCGCCGCGGGCAGGCTCTGGATGTACGCCAGATGCTGCTCACGGCTGATGGTCCTCAGGGTCAGGCTCATGCGGGGCGCTCCTCGGCAGGTGTGTCCCCATGGGTACAGGGGCTCCGGCTCTCGCGCCGAAGCCTACTGGCACCGAGGAGCGCCCCGACTGGCTGGACGCCGCTAGGGCCTAGCCGAGGAGTCCGCCGAAGAGTCCGCCGTGCGCCATTCCGAGTCCGAAGCCGATCGCCGAGGCGCCCAGCCCGATGATCAGGAGGGTGCGTTCCCGGGTCGTCTCCGAGATGTACTGGCCGTACGCGCCCGTGAGAATGCCGACCAGGCCGGCCCAGGAACTGATCAGGTGGAGGCTGTGGAACTGCGCCGTGATGAAGGCGAGAACACCCAGGACCAGGGTCACCGCCATCAGGGTGTCCTGGAGCGGATGGGCCTTGCCGTCGGAGGCGAAGAGGGACGAGGTGGGATGACGCTGGAAGGCTTGAGCCATGAGGCACCTCCTGGTGTGCCGGAAGGCGGCGCATCGTAGCGCCGCACGCACCCGATGTGTACAGATTGTGGCCCCTGACGGGCGGATTTCAACCGGAAGCAGATGTGCGGGTACTCTGTACGGTCTGCACCGGTGTCTGCCCATGCCTCGGGACGAGCCCCTCGTACGTCGAGGTCGCTTGTCAGTGGCGGCCGATACCGTTGCGTACGCATCACGACCCTCCTGCCACGGAACGACCGTGGCCGCTGAGTCCAAAGGAGGTGGGTTCCACATGCGTCACTACGAGGTGATGGTCATCCTCGACCCCGATCTCGAGGAGCGCGCTGTCTCCCCGCTGATCGAGAACTTCCTCTCCGTCGTCCGTGAGGGCAACGGAAAGGTCGAGAAGGTCGACACCTGGGGCCGTCGTCGTCTCTCTTACGAGATCAAGAAGAAGCCCGAGGGCATCTACTCGGTCATCGACCTGCAGGCCGAGCCTGCGGTCGTCAAGGAGCTCGACCGACAGATGAACCTGAACGAGTCGGTCCTCCGGACCAAGGTCCTCCGTCCCGAGACCCACTGAGCTTTTCCCGCTCAGAGGTCATCGGGTCCGAGTAGCAGCAAGCAGCCAGCAGCAATCCCGCCGAGAGGTTCCCCATGGCAGGCGAGACCGTCATCACGGTCGTCGGCAATCTTGTCGACGACCCCGAGCTGCGCTTCACCCCGTCCGGTGCGGCGGTCGCGAAGTTCCGTGTCGCGTCCACTCCCCGCACTTTCGATCGTCAGACCAATGAGTGGAAGGACGGCGAAAGCCTCTTCCTCACCTGCTCGGTCTGGCGTCAGGCGGCGGAGAACGTCGCCGAGTCGCTCCAGCGCGGCATGCGTGTCGTCGTGCAGGGTCGGCTGAAGCAGCGGTCCTACGAGGACCGCGAGGGCGTCAAGCGCACGGTCTACGAGCTGGACGTCGAGGAAGTCGGCCCCAGCCTCAAGAACGCCACGGCCAAGGTCACCAAGACCACCGGTCGCGGCGGCCAGGGTGGCCAGGGTGGCTACGGCGGCGGCCAGCAGGGCGGCGGCAACTGGGGTGGAAACTCCGGTGGTGGCCAGCAGGGCGGCGGCGGGGCTCCCGCAGACGACCCGTGGGCGACCAGCGCGCCGGCCGGCGGCCAGCAGCAGGGCGGCGGGGGCAGCTGGGGCGGAAGCTCCAGCGGCGGTGGCTACTCGGACGAGCCCCCCTTCTAGGACGTCCCTTCCAGGACCTCCAGGGGGCAGCTCGTACCCCACTTCTTGATCACACAGGAGATACACATGGCGAAGCCGCCTGTGCGCAAGCCGAAGAAGAAGGTCTGCGCATTCTGCAAGGACAAGACCGCGTACGTGGACTACAAGGACACGAACATGCTGCGGAAGTTCATTTCCGACCGCGGCAAGATCCGTGCCCGCCGCGTGACCGGCAACTGCACGCAGCACCAGCGTGACGTCGCCACGGCCGTCAAGAACAGCCGTGAGATGGCGCTGCTGCCCTACACGTCCACCGCGCGATAAGGGAAGGGTGACCGAATCATGAAGATCATCCTCACCCATGAGGTCTCTGGCCTCGGTGCCGCCGGTGACGTCGTCGACGTCAAGGACGGTTACGCTCGCAACTACCTGGTCCCGCGTGGTTTCGCGATCCGCTGGACCAAGGGTGGCGAGAAGGACGTGGCGCAGATCCGCCGCGCCCGCAAGATCCACGAGATCGCGACCATCGAGCAGGCCAACGAGATCAAGGCCCGCCTCGAGGGCGTCAAGGTGCGTCTGGCTGTTCGCTCCGGCGACGCCGGCCGTCTCTTCGGCTCCGTGACCCCGGCCGACATCGCCTCGGCGATCAAGACCGCGGGTGGCCCGGACGTCGACAAGCGTCGTGTCGAGCTCGGTTCGCCGATCAAGACCCTGGGCTCGCACCAGGTGTCCGTGCGTCTGCACCCCGAGGTCGCCGCGAAGCTCGGCGTCGAGGTCGTCGCCGCCTGAGCACTGCTTCCAGCAGGGCTTCAGAGCGGTACGGCCGTGCGTAGTACGGCTTGACAGCGGTACGACGCAGCATCGGCAGAACAAAGGGCCGCACCCTTCGGGGTGCGGCCCTTTGTCGTGTTTCACGTGAAACACGACAGGTTCAGCGAGTGGCGCCCGTGACCACCCAGCGGCCGGAGCGCATCCGGAGCCAGAGGGTGAGCATCCGGGTCGTCATCATCAGCGTCATGGCCCACCACAGGGTGGTGAGCCCGCCCCCCAGCACGGGTACCAGCAGGGCGGCCGGGGCGAACACCGCCAGCGTTACGACCATGGCCCCCGCGAGATAGGGGCCGTCGCCCGCGCCCATGAGTACCCCGTCCAGCACGAATACCACTCCGGCGATCGGCTGCGTGAGCGCCACGACCAGCAGGGCGGGAAGAAGGGTGTCCTGGACTGCCTGGTCGCTCGTGAAGAGCGGGATGAACAGCGGGCGGGCGAGAATGATGAGACCGCCGAGCAGCACTCCGGATATGACGCCCCACTGCACCATGCGTCGGCATACCTGGCGAGCGCCGTCGGCATCGTTCGCCCCCAGGTAGCGCCCGATGATCGCCTGTCCGGCGATGGCTATCGCATCAAGGGCGAAGGCCATCAGGCTCCACAGGGACAGGATGATCTGGTGGGCGGCCACGTCGACATCGCCCAGCCGGGCTGCGACGGCCGTGGCGATCATGAGGACCGCGCGCAGCGAGAGCGTACGCACCAGCAGGGGGACCCCGGCCTGGGCGCTCGCCCTTATGCCGGCGGCGTCCGGCCGCAGTGAGGCTCCGTGCTTGCGTGCTCCCCTCACGACCACGACGAGATAGGCGAGGGCCATACCGCACTGGGCGATCACGGTGCCCCAGGCGGACCCGGCGATACCGAGGCCGGCGCCGTAGACGAGACCGATGTTGAGGGCCGCGTTGGCAGTGAAGCCGGCGATGGCCACGTACAGCGGAGTGCGGGTGTTCTGCAGACCACGGAGGATGCCGGTGGCTGCCAGAACGACCAGCATCGCCGGGATGCCGAGGCTGGAGATCCTGAGGTAGGTGGTGGCGTGGTCGGCAGCGGCCTCGGAGGCTCCGAAGAGCCCGACGACCCAGGGCGCCGTGGGAAGCGTGACCGCGATGACGACGGCGCCCAGGAGGAGTGCGAGCCAGATGCCGTCCATGCCCTGCCGGATGGCGGCCGGAAGGTCCCCCGCTCCCACGCGCCGGGCGACGGCTGCGGTCGTGGCGTAGGCCAGGAAGACGAAGACGCTCACCGCTGTGGACAGAAGCGCGGACGCGATGCCGAGTGCGGCCAGCTCGGGTGTCCCCAGATGGCCGACGACAGCGCTGTCGACCATCAGGAAGAGCGGCTCGGCCACGAGCGCGCCGAAGGCCGGGACGGCGAGTGCGAAGATCTCGCGGTCGTGGTGTCGGCGGGCGTTCTTGGAGGGCGCGGGAGCCTGGGTCATGGGTCCAATCTAATCTTCCACAGGTAAGAGATGCAAAGGACCTGCGATCCTTACCGGGAGTGGAGTTGACGCTTCGTCCGGGCGCCGTTTGTTCTGATCTTGGCCCAGCCGGGAAAGTTTTTCTCCCCCACAGCCGGTGGACGGAAAAAGGCCAGGTCAAAGGCTGTTCGAGGGCGTCGTTATGAGTTTGTCCACACGGCTGTCCCCTGTTCCGTGCACAGGTTCCGCCGGGTTCTCCACAGCATCTGGGTCTTCGCCCACAGGGCCTGTGGATAACCAGATTGGCTGACGGTGCCGACGGGCCTACCGTGGTCCGGCGCTCGACGCTTCAGAAGCGGAGTCGAGCGGCTCGTTTTGTCAGTGTCGTGCCGTAGAAAGAGTGGCACGGCGAAGGTCCGCGGAGCGGACGGGAGGAGGTGGGCCGGTGACTATCCCTGAGCCCTTGGACGACCCCTGGGCCGAGACCGGTCCCAGTGACCGCCTGCCCGTCTCCCGCCAGCGCGGCAGCGAAGGCCGTGGCCGCGGGCGAGGCCGGGACGACCAGCACGAGCGGGGCAGCGACAGCGGACCCTGGGACAGCGGAGTGGGCGCGTTCGAGCGCGTACCGCCGCAGGACCTCGATGCCGAGCAGTCGGTGCTCGGCGGCATGCTGCTCTCCAAGGACGCCATCGCCGACGTCGTGGAGATCATCAAGGGCCACGACTTCTACCGGCCGGCGCACGAGACGGTCTTCCAGGCGATCCTCGACCTCTACGCCAAGGGAGAGCCGGCCGACCCCATCACCGTGGGCGCCGAGCTGACCAAGCGCGGGGAGATCACCCGGGTCGGCGGGGCCTCGTACCTGCACACCCTGGTCCAGTCGGTACCGACCGCGGCCAATGCTTCGTACTACGCGGAGATCGTCCATGAGAGGGCGGTCCTGCGCAGGCTCGTCGAGGCCGGCACCAAGATCACGCAGATGGGATACGCCGCCGACGGAGACGTCGACGAGATCGTCAACTCGGCGCAGGCGGAGATCTACGCGGTCACCGAGCAGCGCACCAGCGAGGACTACCTGCCCCTCGGCGACATCATGGAGGGCGCGCTCGACGAGATCGAGGCGATCGGTTCCCGCAGCGGTGAGATGACCGGCGTACCGACCGGGTTCACGGACTTCGATTCGCTGACCAACGGTCTCCACCCGGGCCAGATGATCGTGATCGCGGCCCGCCCCGCCATGGGTAAGTCGACGCTGGCACTGGACTTCGCCCGTGCGTGTTCGATCAAGAACAACCTGCCGAGCGTGATCTTCTCCCTTGAAATGGGGCGCAATGAGATCGCCATGCGCCTGTTGTCGGCAGAGGCGCGGGTGGCGCTGCACCACATGCGTTCCGGCACGATGACCGACGAGGACTGGACGCGTCTCGCACGGCGCATGCCCGATGTCTCGCAGGCACCCCTCTACATCGACGACTCCCCGAACCTGTCGATGATGGAGATCCGGGCGAAGTGCCGTCGGCTCAAGCAGCGGAACAATCTGAAGCTGGTCGTCATCGACTACCTCCAGCTGATGCAGTCAGGAGGCTCCAAGCGCGCCGAGAGCCGTCAGCAGGAGGTCTCGGACATGTCCCGAAACCTCAAGCTGCTGGCGAAGGAGCTGGAGCTGCCGGTGATCGCGCTGTCACAGCTGAACCGTGGTCCGGAGCAGCGTACGGACAAGAAGCCGATGGTCTCCGACCTGCGTGAATCCGGCTCGATCGAGCAGGACGCGGACATGGTGATCCTGCTGCACCGCGAGGACGCCTACGAGAAGGAGTCTCCCCGAGCGGGCGAGGCGGACCTGATCGTGGCCAAGCACCGTAACGGCCCCACGGCGACGATCACCGTCGCCTTCCAGGGCCACTACTCGCGCTTCGTGGACATGGCGCAGACGTGACGGACGTCTGCAGCGTCTCAAATCCAGCTTCATAATCTCACCGCCCGCTTCATATCGGCTGCACTTATGAAGCGGGCCGTGAGATACCGCAGGTCACTGGCCTGCCCGGTGCGGGTGGGCGTGCCCACGTGGTGGTCGGCGCGTGCAGTGCTGTCTACACCTTGTTCTACACCTCGTTGAAACCGCGCGATGGGTCGTGGATGTCAAGCTCGATGACGATCACGAAGAAGGTCGTGACGACGTAGTGGACCATTACGTGGTCTTCCCACACCGCGCGCGTCACGGTGTCGCTCGTGTAGACGAGGTGGCTGCCGGGGCCCTCGGGCTCAGCGGTGATCCTGTCGACGAGACGCAGGAACGTGTCCCGATCCTCGGTCGGCATGTAGTCGCGGAAGCGCGCAACCTGCTCGGTGAACTGCACTCGTCTCTTCATCGAGGCCGGAGTCTAGGGACACCGCGAAGCTTCCTGCGGGCCATTATCAAGGGGTGCCCTACGGGCAGGCGACCTTTGGCAGCTCGCTCCGCCCGCGCTGCGGCGATCGCCGTCCCGGGGCGGGCTGGGTACGCGCCACTCGCCTTGCCGAGCCGCAGGTCACGGCCTCGGTGTATGCAGCAAAGCGCGAGGTCCTACAACGTTATCGCGCGGCTTCATGGCCGGCGGTCCGCCCTCGGCCGCAGCGCCTCGTGTTGCGTTCCCGCCTGGACAGCTGGCCGAGATACGCGTGGCCGAACAAGTGGTCGGTCGTTCCCCTGTTTCCCCTGCTTTCCCCTGCGACGGACGAGGTTGATCGGGACTGAGGCCACGCACCTGGGACGGCTGCGAACGCACCGCGAGTCATGCCACGGATGAAAGTGCTCGACCCGGGCTGAGTCGAACGGTAGATCTGGGGCATGACGTCAGCCGCTGATCCCCTTGAATCCTCCGCCTCCGTGTCCCCCACGTCTTTCGAGACTCTGCTCCCCGGCACCGAGCGTGCCCTTCTGTACCGGGTCGCCACCGCTCAGGCCGAGGGCCGCACCCCCTCCTTCGTCGGGGCCGTGGCCCGGGGCGGCCGCATGGTGTGGAGCGGCGCGCGAAGCTGCGTCGACGGGCACGCGCCGGACGCCGATACGCAGTACCGCATCGGGTCCATCACCAAGACTTTCACCGCCGTCCTGGTGATGCGGCTGCGTGACGAGGGACTGCTCGATCTGGGCGACCCCTTGGAGAAGTACCTTCCGGACACCGGAGTGGGTGAGGTCACCATCGCCCAACTTCTGTCGCACACCGGCGGTCTGGTCGCCGAAGCTCCCGCGCCGTGGTGGGAGCGGACGCCGGGGTCGCTGCGGCCGGAGCTGTCGGATGTGCTCGGGGAGCGGCCCCTGCTCCATCCATCAGGCCGGCGGCACCATTACTCCAACCCCGGTTACACCTTGCTGGGTTCGCTTGTCGAGGCGGTTCGTGGGGTCTCTTGGGAGGACGCCTTGCGCAGTGGGGTCCTGGAACCACTGGGGCTGGGGCGGACAACGGGCCGGCCGGTCGCTCCGCATGCCGGTGGCTGGGCGGTGCACCCCTGGGCCGATGTGATGCTGCCCGAGCCGTTGGAGGATCTGGGGTTGATGGCACCCGCCGGGCAGCTCTGGTCCACGGCCGAGGATCTGTGCCGGTTCGCGTGCTTCCTCGTGAAGGGGGACGAGCGGGTGCTCAGTGCGCAGTCCCTGCGGGAGATGCGCACGCCTGCCGTACCACCCGAGGCCGGTGACTGGGATGGTGGTTATGGCCTGGGGATGCAGTTGGCGCGGCGGAACGGCCGGACGCTCGTGGGCCACAGCGGTTCACTTCCGGGGTTCGTCGCCGGTCTGTGGCTGAGCGAGGAGGACGATGTAGCCGCTGTGACGTTGGCCAATTCCACCTCGGGGCCACAGGTGGGTCAGGTCGCCGCCGATCTCGTACGGATCGTCGCCGATGCCGAACCGCGCCTTCCCGAGCCCTGGCGGCCACTGCCCGAGGCCGATCGAGAGCTGCTGGCTCTCACGGGTCCCTGGTACTGGGGGACGCACGCCTATGGGTTGAGGGTCCGTGCCGACCGAGGCATTGAACTGAGCCCTCTGGGGGGACAGGGCCGTGGCTCGCGCTTCCGGGCCGAGGGGGACGGCACCTGGACCGGCCTGGAGGGTTACTACGCGGGGGAGACGCTGAGGGTGGTCCGGCGCCAGGATGGCTCGGCGAGCCATCTCGATCTCGGGTCGTTCGTCTTCACACGTGAGCCGTACGAGCAGGGCGGGGCGGTGCCGGGCGGTGTGGATGAGGCAGGCTGGCGCGGCCTGTGATGTTTCACGTGAAACGGGCCCCTGGCTGCGGCACCCGACCGAGGGTCAGAGGTTCATCTTGAAGCCCAGGTGCGAGGACTCGAAGCCGAGCCGTTCGTAGAAGCGGTGTGCGTCGGTGCGTGTGGCATCCGAAGTCAGCTGCACCAACTGGCAGTTCTGGCGCCGGGATTCGGCGATGGCCCACTCGATGAGCTGGGTCCCGAGGCCGCTGCCGCGCTCATCGGCGTGGATGCGCACGCCTTCGATGATCGAGCGGGTGGAGCCGCGGCGGGACAGGCCGGGGACAACGGTGAGCTGCAATGTGCCGACGACCCGGCCGTCGCGTACGGCGACGACGAGGTGCTGATGGGAGTCGCCCGCAAGCCGCTCGAAGGCGGCCGTATAGGGGGACAGATCATCCGGTGATTCCCGCTGGGCGCCCAGCGGGTCGTCGGCGAGCATGGCGACGATGGCAGGGAGATCGCCGGAGTCTGCGGGCCTGATTTCAAGATCGTTCATGGCCCGCAGGCTACTCCCGGCCTCCAGGGCTGCCCAGACCTCGGGGTCACGCGGGCTGCAGGACATCGGAGTCCGCTGGCCGTCCCGGTCCCTCGCGGGCCTGTCACCAGCCCCTCACCGGTCCTTCGCGGGCGTGTCGCCGACCCTGGGTCGCGGGCACCGCCTGGGTCAGGCCGGGACGTGCAGCTCCTCGACGACTCTGACCAGTGGGTTCAGCTCGGGGTTCTTCGCCGCTTCGTCGAGTGCTTCGCGAAGCGCCGCGTCATTGGTGGGGCGTGCTTCGGCGAGCAGGGCCTGGCCGGCTTCGGTGACGTCGGTGTAGATGCCTCGACGATCCGTGTCGCACAGATAGCGGGTGAGCAGTCCCCGGTCCTCCAGGCGGGTGACCAGCCGGGTGGTGGCGCTCTGGCTGAGGACGACGGCGTCGGCCACCTGCTTCATCTGAAGGTGACCCCCGGGCCCGCTGTGCTGGCGGCTGAGCACGTCGAGCAGCGAGTACTCGCGCATGCTCAGGCCGTGCTCGGCCTCCAGTGCGCGCTCGATGTGAGCCTCGATCTTTCCGTGGAGCAGAGAGAGTGCGCACCACCCCTGGGAGAGGGCGGTGAGTGCCGGATCGGTGGCGGTCATGGGTCTCTCCTCGTTCCCGGAGCAGCTTGTCACCAGAGTAGACGACCGACGCAATAGCCCGCGCTTGCAATTAACCCGCGTCTGCAATTATTGTGGACGCTCGTAAGGTGCAGACGCAATCTTCTGGGAAGGTGAAACCCATGCCGCTCGCGCTCCTCGCCCTCGCTATTGGGGCCTTCGGTATCGGAACCACCGAATTCGTGATCATGGGACTGCTCCCCCAGGTTGCGGCCGAGTACCAGGTTTCGATCCCAACAGCCGGTTACCTCGTCACCGGCTACGCACTCGGCGTCGTGCTCGGCGCCCCTCTCATGACTGTTCTGGGCACCCGGGTCTCCCGCAAGCGCATGCTGATGCTGCTGATGGGGCTGTTCATCGCGGGCAATGTGCTCTCCGCCCTGGCGCCCGGCTTCGGCCTGATGCTCACCGGCCGGGTCGTGGCATCACTGGCGCACGGCGCGTTCTTCGGCATCGGTTCGGTCGTCGCGGCCGATCTCGTCGCCCCCGACAAGAAGGCCGGCGCGATCGCGATGATGTTCACCGGTCTGACCGTCGCCAACGTGGTCGGCGTACCGCTGGGCACTCTCGTCGGTCAGACGGCCGGATGGCGTGCGACCTTCTTCATCGTCGCCGCCCTCGGTGTGCTCGGCCTGCTGGGCGTCGCCAAGCTCGTACCCGAGCAGCCCAAGCCGGAGGGCGTGCGCCTGCGGCATGAGATCGCCGCATTCCGCAACGTACAGGTGCTGCTCGCCATGGCGATGACCGTGCTCGGCTTCGGTGGAGTGTTCGCCGCCATCACCTACATCACGCCGATGATGACCGAGGCCGCCGGCTTCGCCGAATCATCCGTCACCTGGCTCCTGGTCCTGTTCGGCCTCGGCATGGTCGGTGGCAACCTGATCGGCGGCAAGTTCGCCGACCGGGCGCTGATGCCGCTGCTGTACGTATCGCTGGGCGCTCTCGCCCTGGTCCTGGCGCTGTTCACGGTCACCGCGCACCACCAGGTCGCCGCTGCGGTCTCCATCACGCTCATCGGCGCGCTGGGCTTCGCGACCGTACCGCCGCTGCAAAAGCGGGTCCTGGACCAGGCATCCGGTGCTCCCACCCTGGCCTCCGCCGTGAACATCGGTGCCTTCAACCTCGGCAATGCGCTCTCGGCCTGGCTCGGAGGCGTCGTCATCTCGGCCGGCCTCGGCATCACGGCCCCCAACTGGGTCGGCGCCGTACTCGCCGTATCCGCTCTGGCTCTGGCCGTTCTCTCCAGCGCCCTGGAACGCCGGGACGTCCGTCGAGAGAGCCGGATCGTGGCCGGTGCCGCCGCCGAGCGGGTCACCGTGCCCACCCACTGAGGACCCAGAGACCCTCGCACCTCCTCCCCCTGGGTACCGGCACCTCGGCCTTCACCGCACCTGTCGCACCTGTCGCACCTATCGCACCAAGGAGTCACCCCCATGAGCACCACCACGGGCATCGCCGTAGCACCGCTCACCACTGAGGACGCGGAGATCCTCGTGGACGCCGCCCGCCGCGCCGCCGCCGCGGCCGAAGTCACCGTCGCGATCAGTGTTCTCGACGCGGGCGGCCACCTGCTGGCCTTCCGGCGCGACGACCGCGCCGTGCTGATCGCCGGAGAGACCAGCACCCGTAAGGCGTTCACCGCCCTCCAGCTGAACGCTCCGACCGCCGATCTCGTCGACGCGGTGCAGCCGGGCGGGCCGTTCCACACTCTGCCGACCGCCCTGGACCGCCCCCTCCTCTTCATCGCCGGCGGCGTACCCGTCCACCGCGACGGCCGCCTGATCGGCGCGATCGGCGTGGGCGGCGGAGCCCCCGAGCAGGACCACGGCTTCGCCACTACGGCGGTGGAAGCCCTCGCCTGACCGATCACCGGTCACTGTTCACCGCTCGTTGCTGACGGCGAACCGGCGTCACCGCCTCACGCGCCAGGGTGTCGCCGGACCCCCGCAGGCTCGTCACCCAGGTACCGGCAACATCCGGGCCAGGGGGCGAGCCTGCTTCGCTGCTCGGAGCGCCCTGCTCATCGGTCCGGTCCTGCTTGGTCCCGCTCGGTCCTCCTCGGCCAGCCGGGCTCGCCGACTCGTCGGGCGGGTTTCACGTGAAACATCGTGACAGCCATCCGTCCGATGCCCTCCGACACCCGGGCCGTTAACCTCGGCGTACATGGCGAGCGGACGCAGACTCCATCTCTTCGACCTTGACGGCACCCTGATCCGCGGTTCGGCGGCAGCCGTCGAGATATCCCGGCAGCTCGGGCTCAGCGCCGAGACAGCTGAGCTTGAGCGTCAGTTCCTCGCGGGGTCTCTGACTCCGGACGAGTTCGCGGTACGAGCCCGGGAACTCTGGTCCGAGCTGACCGAGGATCATGTGGCTGCCGCCTTCGCGGGAGCGCCTTGGCTGGAGGGCATCCGTGAGGTCTGGGCAGACATCCGGGCCGAAGGCGGCTACTGCGCGGTCATCTCGTTGTCACCCGACTTCTTCGTGGAGCGGTTGCTGGAGTGGGGTGCGCACGCCACCCATGGTTCACTCTGGCCTGCGGTGCCCTTCACCCAACCGGTGAACCGGGACGGCATACTCAACGCGGCCGCGAAAGTGAAGATCGCGGACCGGCTCTGTGCAGAGTTCGGGGTGGAGCTGGACGAGTGTCTTGCATACGGTGATTCCATGTCCGACGCGGAGATCTTCGCAACGGTCCCGGTAGCGGTGGCGATCAACGCGGACCATCATCTGTCCGGGCTTGCCACACACGCGTACACGGGAGGCGATCTCCGGGAGGCCTACGAACTGGTACGGCACGGCCGCTAGAGCCGGGGCATGGGGCGATCCAGCGTAACGGGAGAGCGGGTGCGGGAACCCGGACTTTTCACTCCTGGTCCGGTACAGCGGACACCCTGCCATGCTGCGACAGCCGCGGCTGCCGGCAACCACACCACCCGGTGTACTCGTCCCTGATACGGGACAGGGTTCGCGGTGAGGGTCTTCCGTTCGGATCAGGCCTGCGCGGTGGCTGCCAGGGCACACGAGCATGGCAACAGCCCAACGAGAGCCCTCGTGCGGGTGAGCAGCGATCACGGGGCGAGCGGGATATTGAGGCACCTCCGGGACGGCGGAAGTGCGTAGACCGACCGAAAGATGTTCGAGGCGAGGCACTCTATGGACGCTCCGACCACCAGGCCGGCCGACAGCGGCACTTCTGGTGACAACGGCACTCCCGGTGACAGCGGTGGTGGCAGCGGCTGGTTCACCCCGCGCAAGACCGTCGACGCCAGGCCTGCGGACTCCGGTGCGGAGCACCCCGCAGAGGAGCTGCGGGGTGCTCAGGACCGAATAGCGGCACAGCGTCGCTCCCTGGCCTCCCTGCGGGTGGTGGGAGCCGGCGCGGCACCCGAATCCTCCGGGGCCCCGGTCGGCGGGCAGGCGGCGCGGGCCACGCGGCGGACGCCCGAACCGCCTGAGGCGGACCGGCCGCCGACCGCTCAGCCCCCGGCCTCCGAGCCACCCAAGGCGTTCCACGCCTTCGCTCCCCGGCCCTCCGCCCGCCCCGGGGCCGGGGCGGCGGCCCCGGAGCACGCCGTCTCCGAGCCGCTACCGGCGTATCGATCCCCAGGCACCCCCGCGTACCGCCCCGACGGCCCTGACGGCTCCGGCACCCCCGCGTACCGCCCCGACGGTCCGCACCCGCAAGAGTCCCGCTACGACGCCGTCGAGGGTTCCGCGAACCATCCGGCTCCCGAGGGTTCCGCGACCCGTCCGGCTCCCGATTCCGACCGTCCCGCTCCCATGGGGACCGAGAGCGGCTCGCCCGACGCGATTCTCGTCAGGCGCACCCTGGCCGAAGCGGCCCCGGTCGCCGACAAGGTCACGGCCTACTTCTACGCGCTGCTCTTCGTCCGCCACCCCGACCTGCGCTCACTCTTCCCGGCCGCCATGGACACCCAGCGCGACCGGCTCCTCAAGGCCCTGCTGACCGCCGCCGAGCACATGGACGACGCCGACCTGCTCACCGACTACCTTGAGCATCTGGGCCGGGGCCACCGCAAGTACGGCACGGAGGCCGCCCACTACCCGGCCGTGGGCGAGGCCCTCATCGGGGCACTGAGCCGGTACGCGACGACGACCTGGGACGACGAGGCCGAGGGCGCCTGGATCAGGACGTACACGACCATTTCCCAGATCATGATCGACGCGGCCGCCGAGAACCAGCTGCACGCCCCCGCCTGGTGGCAGGCGGAGGTGGTCTCGCATGATCTGAGAACGCCGGACATCGCTGTCATCACCGTCCGGCCCGACCAGCCGTACCCCTTCCTGGCCGGCCAGTACACGAGCCTGGAGACACCCTGGTGGCCCCGGATCTGGCGCCACTACTCGTTCGCCTCGGCGCCCAGGTCGGACGGTCTGCTCTCCTTCCATGTCAAGGCGGTCCCCGCCGGCTGGGTGTCCAACGCCCTCGTCCACCGCGCCCGCCCGGGCGATGTGCTGCGCCTCGGGCCGCCGGCCGGCTCCATGACCGTCGACCACACCACGGAGAGCGGCCTGCTCTGTGTGGGCGGCGGCACGGGCATCGCACCGATCAAAGCCCTCGTCGAGGATGTCGCCGAGCACGGTGAGAGCCGGCCCGTCGAGGTGTTCTACGGCGCGCGCACCGATCACGACCTGTACGACATCGACACCATGCTGCGGCTCCAGCAGGCACATCCCTGGCTCGCGGTCCGCGCCGTCATCGACGGCAGGACGCAGCTGCCCGACGTGGTGCGGGAGTACGGGCCCTGGAACGAGTACGACGCGTATCTCTCCGGCCCGCCCGGCATGATCCGCAGTGGCGTCCACGCGCTCCGGGGGGTGGGCGTCCCGTTCGAGCGGATCCGCCACGACTCCCTCGAAGAGCTCGTCGCGGCGGTCGACTAGCGGGGGCGGGCTGCGGCTCCCTCCAGAGGCTTCATCCCAGGTCAGGTGCGTGCATCGCGCGGACGCCCTCGATGTTGCCGTCCAGGTAGTGCCGCAGGGAGAGCGGTACGAGGTGGACGGCGGCGATACCGACCCGGCTGAAGGGCACCCGTACGACCTCGTACTCACCGCACGGTTCGTCGATCTCGGGCCCGTGCCGACGGCTGAGGTCCATCGACTCCAGCCGGCACACGAAGAAATGCTGCACCTTCACGCCCGAGACGCCGCCGTCCACGATGTGCTCGACGGTGTCGACGAAGCACGGCACCACATCGGAGATCTTGGCGCCCAGTTCCTCGTCCACCTCACGGTGGAGCGCGTCGACGACCGTCGCGTCCTCCGGCTCCACGCCGCCGCCCGGCGTGAGCCAGTACGGATCCATACCGGGTTTGGTGCGTTTGATCAGGATGAGGTCATTGCCATCGAGGAGGACGGCACGTGCGGTGCGCTTGACCACTGGACGTTCGGTCATGGCATGAAAATGGCCCGTCGGGGGGCATCTGAAACCGGCCGGTGCGTCTCGTTACCAGTCGGTGGCAGCGCGCAGCAGGGCCTCGTGCGCCCGCGCGATGTGCGGCAGGGCCAGTGTGCCGGTGCGGACGGCCATGAAGTAGGTGCGCAGCGGGGGCACCGGTGGATCGAGCAGGGCCACCAGACGGCCGTGCTCCAGGGCGTCGTCGCACAGGTATCGGGGCAGCACGGCGAGGCCGGCGCCCGAGGCGGTGGCCTCCAGGACGGCGCGCAGGTCCGGTGCGACGACGGTGGCGGCGGCGGCCGGTTTCGACTCGAAGACGGCCGCCCAGTACCGGGCCACGAAGGGAAGCGACTCATGCACTTCGACCACGGGCAGCTGTTCCAGGACGACGGCGCCCTTGCGCAGCAGGACGCCGGGGGCCAGCCGGGCCGCCCAGCGCGGCGAGGCGACCAGGACGTGCTCCTCGTCGCAGAGCGGGGTCGCGGTGAGCAGTCCGCCCCGTGGACGGGCCGTCGCGATGGCCAGGTCGTGATGGCCCGCGGCCAGGCCGTCGAGGGCCTCCTCGGAGGTGCCGACCATGGAGGTCCGCAGGGCGAGGCCCTGTGCGACCAGCGGGGTCAGGGCGGGCAGGGCGCGGACCGAGACGAACTCGGGCAGTCCGGCGAGGTGGAGGGTCCGTGAGCCGGCTTCCTGGTCGAGGTTCGCCTCGGCGATCGCCACGAGAGCGTCCAGGTGCGGGGCGGCCCGGTGGGCCAGCTCGTCACCGGTGGTGGTGGGAGTGACCCCGCGGGCCTGGCGCAGGAAGAGCGGCCGGCCCAGCTGCCGCTCCAGGGCGCGGATCTGGCTGGTGACCGCGGGCTGGGAGAGGCCGAGAAGGGCGGCGGCGCGGGTGAAGGAGCCGGCTCGGTGCACCGTGACGAACGTGCGCAGCAAGGCCAGGTCCATGCCCTTCCCTTCTGCCGCGCACACGGCCGGTGCCGACGCTCCCCGTGGCCGGGGGCGTCCGATGGTGCCTCTGAGCCGTCCAACTATAAATAAGTCGATAGGTCGCTGTCGCTAGGGTGATTGGACACTGACGGAGAGTCAACTAGCCTGGACCAGACGGTTCTCCGCGCGTAAAGCCAGGACGGTCCGAGCCATGAGGGGGGAGGTTCGGACCGTCCTTCTCAACCCGCCCCGGTGTTCATACGGCCTTCTCCGCCGACTCGTCGAGGGCCCGCAGTACGTCCGCCACCAGGTCCTCCGGGTCCTCGGCACCGACGGAGAAGCGGATGAAGCCGTCGGGCACGGCGTCCCCGCCCCATCGCCCGCGCCGCTCGGCGGTGGACCGTACGCCCCCGAAGCTGGTGGCGTCGTCCACGAGCCGCAGGGCGTCCAGGAACCGCTCCGCCCGCTCCCGGTCGGGCAGGACGAAGGAGACGACCGAGCCGAAACGCCGCATCTGCCGGGTCGCGAGCTCGTGCGACGGGTCCTCGGGCAGTCCCGGGTAGCGCAGCCCCGTCACGTCATCCCGTCCCGCCAGCGTCCTGGCGAGGGTCAGCGCGTTCGCGCACTGCCGGTCGACGCGCAATTGGAGCGTGGACAGGGAGCGATGGGCGAGCCATGCCTCCATCGGCCCGGGGATGGCACCGACGACCTTGCGCCAGCGCCGTACCGAGGCGGCCAGTTCGGCGTCATGGCAGGTCACGTGGCCGAGCAGGATGTCGCCGTGCCCGGTCATGCCCTTGGTGTCGCTGGCCACCGAGAAGTCGGCGCCCAGTTCCAGGGGCCGCTGTCCGAGCGGGGTGGCGAGCGTGTTGTCGACCGCGACCAGCGCGCCGCCGTCGTGCGCCGCGGCCACCAGCCGGCGGATGTCGCACACATCGAGACCCGGGTTGGAGGGAGTCTCGATCCACAGCAGCTTCGCGCCCTCCAGCACGGACAGCTGCGCGTCGCCCCCGGTCGGCGCGGTGCGCACCTCGATGCCGTACGCCTCCAGGCGCTCGCGCACCAGGGGCAGCGCCTGGTAGCCGTCGGACGGGAGGACGACCACGTCACCGGTCTTCAGCTGGGAGAAGAGCACCGCCGAGATGGCGGCCATGCCGGAGGCGAACACCACCGTCTCGGCCGGCTTGCCTCCCGGGGTCTCCAGTTCGCCGATGGCCCGCTCAAGATGTGTCCACGTCGGGTTCTCGTCCCGTCCGTAGGTGTACGGTCCGGTCGGCTCGCCGGGCAGGTGGAAATGGGCGGCGAACACCGGTCCCGGCAGGGTCGGTTCGTATTTCAGCGGTTCGGGCAGCCCGGCCCGTACCGCGCGGGTCCCGTCCCCGTGGATCACTCCGGCCATCAGTCCCTGCCCTCGGGGAGGATCACGTTCAGCGCCCATGACACGACGGAGATGATCAGGCCGCCCAGCACGGCGGTCCAGAAGCCCTCCACGTGGAAGCTGAGGTCGAGCTTGTCCGCGAGCCACGAGGTCAGCAACAGCATCAGGGCATTGACGACAAGCGTGAACAGGCCGAGGGTCAGAATGAACAGCGGGAGCGTGAGCAGCTTCACCAGCGGCTTGACCAGGATGTTGACCACACCGAAGACCAGCGCCACCAGGACCAGTGTCAGGGCCTTCTTCCCGGTGCTGGTCCCGGTCAGGGTGATGTCGTCGAGCAGCCAGATCGCCACCGCCAGCGCTGCCGCGTTCGCGATCGTCTTGACTAGGAAATTCATCATGTGTCTGATCGTGGCAGACGTGATCGGACCGAGTGCAGGGGCGGACGGGCGATGAAGGCATTCCGACTGGACGAGCTGGAGGCGGAACGCGCCGCCAACGACGGCGCGTATCTGCAGTTCCTGCGGGAGCGGAACATGTCGGTGGGCCTGTACGCGCTGGACGCGGGAGAGCTCGATCCGCAGCAGCCGCACAACCAGGACGAGGTGTACTTCGTGGTGAGCGGCCGCGCCGCGATCACCGTGGGCATGGAGACGACGCAGGTGGCCCGGGGCAGTGTGGTGTACGTCCCGGCGGGGGTGGCGCACAAGTTCCACCACATCACCGAGGACCTGCGGGTGATGGTGGTCTTCTCCCCGCCCGAGGGCTGACGGCTCCTTGGCGCGCCCGGGCCGGCACGGAAACCAGGCTTTTCGTGCCGGACACTCCCTAGGGGTCGAGTCAGGGAAGAGCAAGGGCTGTCGGGCCTCCGCGAGCCACCCCGCGGCCCCTAGCATCGAGGGTGTTCACGTACGAGGCTGCGGTGACTTCCACCGCGGCCCCCAGGGAAGAGGTAGGGACGATGGCGGTACGGGAGATTCTCGCGGGGATGCCCTGGTGGGTGAAGTGGGTCGCCATACCCGTCATCGCCGTGGTCGTCTTCGGCGGTCTGATCGCGAGCGTGGTCGGATTCGTGATCGGACTGCTGTTCAAGCTGCTGGTGTTCGTCGCGCTGGTCGGCGGACTCATCTACGTCGTACGGAAGTTCATGTCGTCCTCGTCGTCACGCGGCGACTGGTGACGAGGACGGTTCCTTCCCGCGGTACCCGGCCCGGCCAGCTGAACGGTCGTTAGCCCGGCCGGGGGAACGAACCTGGCGAGGCCCCACCCCGAATGGGGGCTGCCATTAGAGTGGCAAGCCTCCGCAGCCCTTGAGAACCAAGGGCCGTCGACCGTCCCACCAGCAGTTTGTACGACTGGAGGGGCGAAACGCCTGGGGGTGACCTTTGGCCATGGCTCCACATCCTGCTGCGCCGACGCTGATCGGCTCCGTGCAGCGGGCGCTGAGACTGCTGGAAGCCGTCGGCTCGCACGTCGATGGAGCCCCCGCCAAACAGCTCGCCCGGGAGACGGGCCTGCCGCTGCCCACCGCCTATCACCTGTTGCGCACCCTCACCCACGAGGGCTATCTCCGCCGTGAGAAGGGCGTGTTCGTCTACGGCGAGGCCGCCGAACGACTGACGCACGGCGGCACGGCGCAGAATCGTCGCAGCAAGATCGAGGAGTCCCTGGCGCACTGGCGCGATGTGATCGGCGCCCCCGTGTACTTCGCGGTCTACCGCGACGGCGAGATCGAGCTCGTCGCGGTCGCGGACACCCCTACGGCCCCGCCCGTCGACGAGTGGGACGACTTCCGCGCGACCGGCCACGCCCACGCGATCGGGCAGTGTCTCCTCAGCCAGCTCGACGAACAGGGCCGCCGTGACCACCTGGCCCGCTACCCGGTCCGACCGGTCACGCCGAACACGGTGCGTGACGATCGTGCACTTCTGGAGCGGCTGTCAACGGTGGGACGCATGGAACCGCTCATCGAGCGGGAAGAATACGCATTGGGTACGGTCTGCGCCGCCATCCCCATCACCGTGGGTTCCACAGCCGCGGCGATGGGCATTTCCGTACCGCTTCACCAGCAGGAAAGGCTGGTTCCGGCGGTCGAGCGGCTGCGTGCCGAAGTCGGGCGACTCGTGGGCTCCCTGGCGTTCTCTATCAGTATCTGAAAAATCACTCCTTGTGATCCTGTAGTCCGTACGGGACGATTCCGTCAAGAGGGCCAGTAGGGATCAATATTGGCCGTTTTTCACCTGTCGGCCTTCAACAGCCGTTGTTCATAACTGCTTCATCTACTGCGGAGTACATGATGCGTGAGTCGGTTCAGGCCGAGGTCTTGATGAGCTTCGTCGTCTCGGAGGAACTCTCCTTCAGGATCCCGGTCGAGCTCGGGTACCAGACGAAAGACCCTTACGCGGTCCGGATGACGTTCCACCTGCCGGGCGACGCTCCGGTGACGTGGACCTTCGGCCGTGAGCTGCTGCTGGACGGGATCAGCGCGCCCACCGGTGACGGTGATGTGCGCATCGGGCCCGTCGGCTCCGACGAACTGTCGGACGTCACCATCGTGCTGCAGGTCGGAGGCGACCGGGCGTACTTCCGGGCCAGCGCCCCGCCGCTGGTGGCGTTCCTCGACCGGACCGACAGACTGGTGCCCGTGGGGCAGGAGCGCTCGCTCGCGGACTTCGAGGAGGATCTGGAACAGGCACTCGGCCGCATTCTGGCCGAGGAGGCCGCGGGCTGAGACCACCCCGTCATCCGGCCCGCAGCCCAGCGCGTACAGCGCCGCAGGGCTATTTTTTGCGTCGTCGGCCCCGCCCGCCACGTGCCGCCCCGGAAGCCGCGGCGGCCTGCGCCGGGCGGTCGGCCGACACGACAAGGGCGGCCAGGACGGTGGTCACCGGAACCGAGGCGACGAGGCCGATCGAGCCCACCAGGGTCCGAACGATCTCCTCCGCCACGAGCTCGCTGGTGGCCACCATCCCCACGCTGCTGCGGGCGATCGAGAAGAGCAGCAACAGGGGGAGCGCGGCGCCCGCATACGCCAGCACCAGGGTGTTGACCACCGAGGCGATGTGGTCCCGGCCGATGCGGATACCGGCCCGGTACAGAGCACGCGGGCCCATACGCGGGTCCGCCTGGTGCAGCTCCCACACGGCCGAGGTCTGGGTGACCGTCACATCGTCCAGCACGCCGAGGGAACCGATGATGACACCGGCCAGCAGCAGACCGGACATGTCGATGTTCGGGTAGAGACCGTGGATCAGTCCCGTGTTGTCGTCCGTGTTCCCGGACAGTGACGCCCAGCCGATGAAGAGCGAACCGAGCAGCCCGATCAACAGCAGCGAGATCAACGTGCCGATCACCGCCACCGAGGTGCGCGCGGTCAGGCCGTGGCACATGTACAGCCCGATCAGCATGATCGCACTCGCCCCCACCACGGCCACGACCAGCGGATTCGATCCCTGGAGGATGGCGGGGAGGATGAAGAGCGTCAGCACGGCGAAGCTCACCGCCAGCGCGATGAGCGCCATCACCCCCTTCATCCTGCCCACCGCGACCACGGCGAGCGCGAAGATGAGGGCGAGCAGCGCGATCGGCTGTTTGCGGTCGACATCGGTGACCGAGTACTGAAGGTCATGGGGAGCGTCCGGGGCGTAGGCCACCACCACCCCCTGATCCTGCTTCAGTTGACGCGGTGCGTCCGGCTGCACGATCTCGATGAAGCGGCGTCCCTTGTCCTTGCCGCTGGTGACCTCGATCGTCGCCTTCGCGCATTTCCCCTGCTGGGCGTTGAGCGCCTCGCGCCCCTCGGGGGTCGTCGGGTTGTCGGTCGGGGGAACCTGCGCGGCATTGACGTCCCTGCAGTCCACTCGCTCGACGAGGACGACCTTGCCCTGCTCGGTCTGCCGGTCGAATCCGACACCCGTGCGCTCGTGAGCCGGCGCCCCTCCTGGCCACAGGACGGCGAGACCGACCAAAACCGCCGTGGCGAACGGAATCAACACCGCCGCGATGACCTTGCGGAGGTGCTTCGAGACGGGTGCCGCGGGGCCGTGACTGTGCGAATGGCCGTGGCTGTGTCCGTCGGGTCCGGGGGGCTGCTGGGAGGAAGTCACCGACTGATCATCGCAAGAACGGCAGGGGCCCTCTGTTCAGCGCGGCCGGGATGGCGCTAGCGTGGTGGCACCTTTGCACACGCGGGAGCTCGGAGCACCGGGCTGAGAGGGCGCTGACATCCGTACGGGCCGTACGGAGAAGGCTGCGTCGACCGCCGAACCTGTTACCGGGTAATGCCGGCGTAGGGAGTAGGTCACCATGACCGTTCAGGACGCACGCACGCCTGCCTCCAACCAGAACGACGAGGCCGGGAAGTCCATCGGATGGCACAAGGGATACGTCGAGGGCTCCCGCCCCGACCTCCGCGTGCCGGTCCGCAAGGTGCACCTCACCAACGGCAAGGACGTGACGCTCTACGACACATCGGGGCCGTACACCGACCCGAACGTCGAGACGGACGTACGCCGCGGGCTCGCGCCACTGCGCGAGAACTGGATCATCGGACGCGGCGACACCGAGGAGTACGCCGGGCGCCCGGCGCGCCCCGAGGACGACGGGATCAAGCACACGGCGCCCCGCGGCGGCCTGCGCAACCTGGACGCGGTCTTCCCCGGCCGCCCCCGTCAGCCCCGCCGTGGCCGCGCCGGCCAGGCGGTGACCCAGCTCGCGTACGCCCGTCGTGGCGAGATCACGCCCGAGATGGAGTACGTGGCGATTCGCGAGAACGTCTCGCCCGAGGTCGTACGCGAGGAGATCGCGGCAGGCCGCGCCGTTCTCCCCGCCAACGTCAACCACCCGGAGATCGAGCCGATGATCATCGGCAAGCGGTTCCTGGTGAAGGTCAACGCGAACATCGGCAACTCGGCTGTCACCTCCTCCATCGAGGAGGAGGTGGAGAAGATGACCTGGGCGACCCGTTGGGGCGCCGACACCGTCATGGATCTCTCCACCGGTCGCAACATCCACACCACCCGTGAATGGGTACTGCGCAACTCCCCCGTGCCGATCGGCACCGTGCCGCTCTACCAGGCGCTTGAGAAGGTGGACGGCAAGGCCGAGGAGCTGACCTGGGAGATCTACAAGGACACGGTCATCGAGCAGGCCGAGCAGGGCGTCGACTACATGACGGTCCACGCGGGGGTACTCCTGCGGTACGTCCCCCTGACGGCCCGCCGCAAGACCGGCATCGTCTCGCGCGGCGGCTCGATCATGGCCGCGTGGTGCCTGGCGCACCACAAGGAGTCCTTCCTGTACGAGAACTTCGAGGAGCTCTGCGAGATCCTCGCCGCCTACGACGTGACGTACTCCCTCGGCGACGGGCTGCGGCCCGGTTCGATCGCGGACGCCAACGACGAGGCGCAGTTCGCCGAGCTCAGGACGCTGGGAGAGCTCAACACGATCGCCAAGCGCCACAACGTGCAGACCATGATCGAGGGTCCCGGACACGTCCCGATGCACAAGATCAAGGAGAACATCGACCTTCAGCAGGAGATCTGCGAGGAGGCGCCGTTCTACACCCTCGGGCCGCTGACGACCGACATCGCCCCGGCGTACGACCACATCACGTCCGGCATCGGCGCTGCGATGATCGCCTGGTGGGGTACCGCGATGCTCTGCTACGTCACGCCCAAGGAGCACCTCGGGCTGCCGAACCGGGATGACGTGAAGACGGGCGTCATCACGTACAAGATCGCCGCGCATGCCGCCGATCTGGCCAAGGGGCACCCCGGTGCTCAGGACTGGGACGACGCACTGTCGGACGCCCGCTTCGAGTTCCGCTGGGAGGACCAGTTCAACCTGGCCCTCGACCCTGATACGGCACGGGAGTTCCACGATGAGACACTGCCCGCGGAGCCGGCCAAGACCGCGCACTTCTGCTCGATGTGCGGCCCCAAGTTCTGTTCGATGAAGATCTCTCAGGACATCCGGCGTGAGCACGGTGGTGCTCAGCAGGAGATCGAGGAGGGCATGGCGGAGAAGTCCAAGGAGTTCGCCGCCTCCGGCAACCGGGTCTATCTGCCGCTCGCGGAGTGATGGATCCGAACCGTTGTTTCACGTGAAACAACGCATCGCTCACCCGGGACGCAAGGCCCAGGCCGCAGGGCATGACGCTGCGGCCTGGGCCTGGCGGTAGGCGTGGGGGACCTGGTCCCGACCCGCCGAGCGTGGCCCTGGGCCCGGACGTGCACCTGGTCCGGGCCCGCACGGCCTGGGGCGGACGGGCCGCACGCCGGTCAGTCCGGCTGGTGCTCGGGGCCGCCGAAGTCCGGGCTGGTGAAGTCGGGGCTGCTGAACGTGGGGCGGGAGCTCGCGCCGCCCGCGCTCGGGCTGGAGAAGTCAGGTCCGCTGTAACCCACTTTGGGCATGCGGCCGCTCGGCAGCGGTGGTGTGCCGGAGACGGGGGGCGCGCCGGGGTCGGCCAGTGCCTCCCGCAGGAACGGCACGATGCCCCGCTCCAGCAGGGCGTGCCGCCAGGCTTCCCTGGCACGCGAGATCTCGTCGGGCAGCTCGCCTCCTGGTTCCTCGGCCGTGACCTGCGTCGAGCTGTTGCGCAGGGCGGTGATCAGCAATCCGATCGCGGCCGCCAGGATGCCGGCCGCCGTGACGGCGGTGAAGAACCAGCCTGCGGTGAGCAGAGGATCGGCGAAGGACGGCGGCGGGTCGAGCACCTTGAGGATGGATCCGACCAGAAGGAAGATCACCGCTGCGGTGCCGGCGAGGACCGGTGCGAGCACGGTGACCATCACGCCGAATCCGGCCCCGGACTCCGCTGCGGCCTCGTCGCCGCCCAGCACGGAGCTGAGGACGGAGGTGGCGGTGGGAGCCCGCGATTCCTCACGCACACGCACGAAGTAGTCGTACTCCGTGGCGGCGGCCGCGGTGATGAGCGCCGACGCGTTCAGGGCCATGGTGCGCAGTTGCTCAGGGTTGAGTCGCTGTCCGATTCCGGCGAGTTCCGGACGGTCGTGCGCGGAGCGCAGTGCATCGTCGAGGATGCGCTCGTACTCGGAGCGATCCTCGGTCAGCAGGTGCGGAGCGCTGTTCATGTGCATCCCCCGATGCTCCGTAGGGCCTGTTTGCCCGCGTACAGCGGGCAGTTGGGCAGAAACGGAGGAGAGCCTGCTACGGATAAGCCGATGGTAGAGCCGTAGAGGCAAGGGGTGACAGGGGGTTTCCGGAAATCGCCTGCCGCGGCTCCGCTCAGTGAGGCAGCGGGAGCTGGACGACCAGCAGCTTTCCGGCCATGGTCACTCCGCCGTCCATGGCGATCGCGAGTCCGTCCGCATAGACGTGCGGTCCCTCCACCGACGGCCCGGCGCTGTCCTCGCCCTCCTCGGACCCCACTTCCCCCAGCAGGTAGGGGATGGGGCTGTGGCCGTGGACGACGCGCTGCCCGCCATAGGCCGCGAGCAGCTCCTGGACGGCCTGGGAGCCGCCCTCGTCACGGAAGGCGAACCGCTTGGTGAGTTTGCGGAACAGGTCCCAGCACTCGTCCGCGTCGTTGCGGGTGAGGATCTCGTGGACGGTGTCGTTGACGTCCTCGATGGTGGAGCCGTACTCCAGGTACGCGGTGGTGTCGGAGTGCAGGAGGAGATGCCCGTCCTGCTCCACCACCGCGTCGAGCCGGGACATCCACTGGAGGTGGACGTCCTGGAGGCGGTCCATGTCGTTCTTCTGGCCGCCGTTGAGGAGCCAGGCGGCCTGGAAGGTGGCGGTGCCGGCCCCCGAGTTGACGGGGGTGTCGGCGAAGCGCTTGGCGCCGAGCAGGAGGAGCTCGTGGTTGCCCATGAGGGCCTTGCAGTAGCCGCCGGCGGCGGCCGCCTCGGCGGAGAGCCGCATCACGAGGTCGATGACCCCGATGCCGTCGGGGCCGCGGTCGGTGAAGTCGCCCAGGAACCAGAGCCGGGCGTTGCCGGCCGACCAGTTCCCGTCCGCGTCGATGAGCCCCTGCTCGCGCAGGGCGACGAGGAGCTCGTCGAGGTAGCCGTGGACGTCGCCGACCACGTACAGGGGGCCGGGCCCGTCGTCGGTCGTGACGACGGGTTCGGGTGCCTCGGACGGGGTGACGGCCACTTGGAGGGTGTCGCCCCTGTTGATCACCGGCAGGTCGCGCTCGGTGGGTGTGTAGCCCTCCGGCGGCTCCCCGTCCGGGAAGGCGTTTCCGGGGTGCGCGGCATGGTTCTGCACGGGCACCTGGGCGTACGGAGGTACGCGGAAGTCGCGCAACGTCGCCGTCCGCACCACGGGTCCTTGACCGGCCCCCTGAGTCATCGACCCCTCCACCACCGTCGCGACGCCCTACACCTCGCAGACCGGCCTGGTCGGGGCGGCCCGCGGTGTCGTGCGCCCATCATAGGAATGAGGTCGCGGCTCTGTGACGCACCAGGGGTGGTGAATCGGGGTGCACCCCAGGTTCATCGACCGTTTCGTCCGGAATGGGAAGGTCTGGGACCGGTCCGCGATCCTTGTCATTCCGGAGAGGGAGAGCGTGGAGCGCTGACGGTCGTGCGTGGCGAGCGTCGCTGGGACGACGCGCGCACGATCAGTTCCGTCGGTATCACCTGCTCGACCGGCCGGTCACCGTCGATGCCCTCGATGGCGTCGATGAGCAACTGGACGACGGCGGTCCCGATCCGGCGGGGCTTGAGCGAGAGCGTGGTGACGGGCGGTTCGGTGGCGGCGTAGACGGTCGATTCGCTGCAGCAGACCAGGAGGAGATCGTCCGGTACGCGCAGTCCGTACCGTCTGGCCGCGGCGAGCAGGTCGGTGCCGTTGGGGTCGAAGAGGCCGTAGACGGCGTCGGGCCGGTCGGGGCGGGCGAGGAGCCGGTCGGCGGCGACGGCGCCGGCGCACGGGTCGTGGGCCGGGTACGCCTCGTAGACCGGGTCCTGGCCGACGCGCTCGCACCAGTCGAGGTAGGCGGTGGTGGACAGACGGGTGTAGGTGTCGGTGCTGGTGCCGGTGAGGAGGCCGATCCGGCGGGCGCCGGCGGCGGCGAGATGGTCGAGCAGATCGAGTACGGCGGCCTCGTGGTCGTTGTCGACCCAGGCGGTGACCGGAAGCGTGCCGGCGGGGCGTCCGTCGGAGACGACGGGCAGCCCTTGGCGGACCAGCTCGGTCACCACCGGGTCATGGTCGGACGGGTCGATGACGACGGTGCCGTCGAGGGCGACGTTCGACCAGACGTCATGGCGGGAGGTGGCGGGCAGGATGACCAGGGCGTAGCCGCGGGCGAGCGCGGCGGAGGTGGCAGCCCTGGCCATCTCGGCGAAGTACGCGAATTCGGTGAAGGTGAAAGGTTCATCCCCGTAGGTCGTCACCGTCAGGCCGATGAGGCCGGACTTGCCGGTACGGAGCGTGCGGGCCGCGGCGGAAGGGCGGTAGCCCAGCCGGTCGGCGACCTCGCGGACATGGCGGCGGGTGGCGTCCGGGAGCCGGCCCTTGCCGTTGAGCGCGTCGGAGACAGTCGTGATGGAGACCCCGGCTGCGGCGGCCACGTCCCGGATGCCCGCTCGACCTTGCCGGCTTCCCCGGGTCTGTGCCCGGCTCACCTGGTGCTTCCCTGCTGCTGTCATGGCGAGCCGATAGTAGGGCGAGGGCGGGCGGTTGAGCCGTTCGCATATTCACTCGTTGACAGGCACGTTTCTGCAAGGGCGCCACCCCCTAACCGCCTTGTAATGCAAGGTAGTTGCATCAATTCGACTCGTCCCGGCGCTTGTCCTTCCCCGTGGGTCTGCCAACTGGCCGATGTCTCGTGAGGGTCTCAACTCACCTCTATGGGGGATGCGCGCCACGGCGCGAGCCACCGGCGCGCGCCGCTCGTAACAGCGCTCCCCCCTTTCTCGTCCTCCACCATTCGCAGCGGCCGGGAATCCTCATAAGGTGAGCAGTATTGGTGGTACGGACGGTCGAGGAGGACCACAGTGAGCGAGACGAGCGGGACCAGCCCCAGGCTGCGCGCCGTGCTGGACGGCATCCCCACCTACAAGCCGGGCAAGCCCGCGGCGGCCGCGGTGGAAGGCCCGGTCGCGTACAAGCTGTCCTCCAACGAGAACCCGTACCCTCCGCTTCCGGGTGTGATGGAGAGTGCCCTCGCGGCGGCGGCCCATTTCAACCGATACCCGGACATGGCGTGCACCGGCCTGATGGAGGAGCTGGCGGATCGCTTCGGCGTGCCGGTCACACATCTGGCCACGGGCACCGGCTCCGTCGGTGTCGCGCAGTCGCTCATCCAGTCCACGGCGGGCCCCGGTGACGAGGTGATGTACGCCTGGCGGTCCTTCGAGGCCTACCCGATCATCACCCAGATCAGCGGCGCCACATCGGTGCAGGTGCCGTTGACCGCGGGCGATGTGCACGATCTGGACGCGATGGCCGACGCGGTCACCGACCGGACCCGGCTGATCTTCGTATGCAACCCCAACAACCCGACCGGCACGGTGGTGCGCCGGGGCGAGCTGGAACGATTCCTGGACCGGGTGCCGTCCGACGTGCTGGTGGTGCTGGACGAGGCGTACCGCGAGTTCATCCGCGACGTCGAGGTGCCGGACGGCATCGAGATCTACCGTGAGCGTCCCAATGTGGCCGTGCTGCGCACGTTCTCCAAGGCGTACGGGCTGGCGGGGCTGCGGGTCGGCTTCGCGATCGCCCACGAGCCGGTGGCCGCGGCCCTGCGCAAGACGGCGGTCCCCTTCGGGGTCAGCCAGCTGGCGCAGGACGCGGCGGTGGCCTCGCTGCGTGCCGAGGACGAGCTCCTCGGGCGCGTCGGCTCCTTGGTGTGCGAGCGCACGAGGGTGTACGAGGGGCTCGTGGCCCAGGGCTGGACGGTGCCCGAGACGCAGGCCAACTTCGTCTGGCTCCGGCTCGGTGAGCGCACCCTCGACTTCGCTGCCGCCTGCGAGAAGGCGGGAGTGGTCGTGCGTCCGTTCCCGGGGGAGGGTGTGCGGATCACGATCGGCGAGTCGGAGGCGAACGACATCCTCCTGCGGGTGACGGAGTCGTTCCGCGAGGAAGGGATCTGAAGGAAGGGATCTCGGGGGCGTCCGGGAAGTCCCGCCTGGACCGCGACCTCCAGGTGGGCGCCGACACTTTCCGGACACTCCCCAGCGTCTCTCGTTTCGGATCGTGCCGGATCGCCGGCCTGATCCCGGGAGGGGCGATCGACCCCCATGAGCGCTCGCTCGTGGGGGTTTCTCCATGGCCATGATCGGCCGGCCGGCAGCCGGGGGGAGGAGCGGCCGCGTGGCCGGTTTCAACAGGTTGTTGAATTTTCAGGAAAGAGGGCCCCCGGCTTCCCGTGCGTATTTCATGTAGTACATAATGCTTGTGAATGTGAACGCTTTCACAAGCGCGCCTGGTTCCTCCTGCGATGCACCGGAATCGGCGGCGCGGTAAGGAGCAGATGTCGTGGACCTGGCTTTGGCGCCAGAGACGCTGGCGCGGTGGCAGTTCGGTATCACCACCGTGTACCACTTCCTCTTCGTGCCCCTGACGATCTCCCTCGCCGCGCTCACCGCCGGTCTGCAGACCGCATGGGTGCGAACGGAGAAGGAGAAGTACCTCAGGGCCACCAAATTCTGGGGAAAGCTCTTCCTGATCAACATCGCGATGGGTGTCGTCACCGGCATCGTCCAGGAGTTCCAGTTCGGCATGAACTGGTCCGACTACTCACGCTTCGTCGGTGACGTCTTCGGGGCGCCGCTCGCCTTCGAGGCGCTGATCGCCTTCTTCTTCGAGTCCACCTTCATCGGCCTGTGGATCTTCGGCTGGGACAAGCTGCCGAAGAGGATCCACCTGGCCTGCATATGGATGGTCTCGATCGGCACGATCCTCTCCGCCTACTTCATCCTGGCCGCCAACTCCTGGATGCAGCACCCCGTCGGCTACCGGATCAACCCCGGCAACGGCCGGGCCGAGCTCACCGACATCTGGGCGGTGCTCACCCAGAACACCACCCTCACCCAGGTCTTCCACACCATGTCGGCGGCCTTCCTCACCGGTGGCGCGTTCATGGTCGGCATCGCCGCCTTCCACCTGGCGCGCAAGAAGCACATCACGGTGATGAAGACCTCCCTGCGCCTCGGCCTGGTCACCGTGGTGATCGGCGGCATGCTGACCGCGGTCAGCGGTGACTTCCTCGGCAAGGTCATGTTCAAGCAGCAGCCGATGAAGATGGCCGCGGCCGAGGCGCTGTGGGAGGGCGAAGGGCCGGCGCCTTTCTCCATCTTCGCCATCGGCGATGTGGACAAGGGCCACAACAAGGTCGCCATCGAGATTCCGGGGCTGCTGTCCTTCCTGGCCAACGACGACTTCACGTCGTACGTCCCCGGCATCAACGACACCAACAAGGCCGAGCAGGAGAAGTACGGCCCGGGCGACTACCGGCCGAACATCCCCGTCGCCTACTGGGGCTTCCGCTGGATGATCGGCTTCGGTATGGCCTCCTTCTCGCTGGGCCTGCTGGGTCTCTGGCTGACCCGGAAGAAGTTCCTGCTGCCACAGGCGATGAGGGTGGGGGATGACGAGGTGCCGAACCTCGTGCTCTTCAGGAAGGCGCTGAGCCCGAAGTTCACCAAGCTGTACTGGCTCGTGGCGCTGTGGACCCTGGCCTTCCCCCTGATAGCCAACTCGTGGGGATGGATCTTCACCGAGATGGGCCGACAGCCCTGGGTCGTGTACGGCGTGCTGCGTACCCGGGACGCGGTCTCCCCCGGTGTGTCGCAGGCCGAAGTGCTCATCTCGATGATCGTCTTCACGACGCTCTACGCCGTGCTCGCCGTGATCGAGGTCAAGCTGCTCGTGAAGTACGTCAAGGCCGGCCCGCCCGAGCTCACCGAGGCGGATCTCAACCCGCCCACCAGGATCGGTGGGCACCACAGGGACCCCGACAGCCCGGACGCCGCCGACCGGCCGATGGCCTTCTCGTACTGAGGACTGGGAGCTGAGGCATGGAACTCCACGACGTCTGGTTCGTACTCATCGCCGTCCTGTGGACGGGCTACTTCTTCCTCGAGGGCTTCGACTTCGGAATCGGAGTGCTCACCAAGCTGCTCGCCCGCAACCGCGTCGAGAAGCGGGTGCTGATCAACACCATCGGACCGGTGTGGGACGGCAACGAGGTGTGGTTGCTGACAGCGGGCGGGGCGACCTTCGCCGCGTTCCCGGACTGGTACGCCACACTCTTCTCCGGCTTCTACCTGCCGCTGCTGCTGATCCTGGTCTGCCTCATCCTGCGCGGTGTGGCCTTCGAGTACCGGGCCAAGCGGCCCGAGGAGAGCTGGCAGCGCAACTGGGAGCAGACGATCTTCTGGACCTCGCTGATCCCGGCGTTCATGTGGGGAGTGGCCTTCGGCAACATGGTCCGGGGGCTGAAGATCGACGCGTCCAAGGACTACGTCGGCAGCCTCTTCGACCTGCTCAACCCCTACTCCCTGCTGGGCGGGCTGGTCACTCTCACCTTGTTCACCTTCCACGGTGCGGTGTTCGCCGCGCTCAAGACGGTGGGGGACATCCGGGGAAGGGCGCGGAAGCTGGCGCTTCGGCTCGGGCTCGTCGCGGGTGCGCCGGCGCTGGGATTCCTGCTCTGGACCCAGGTCTCCCGCGGTGACTCCTTGAGTCTGGTCGCGATGGCCGTCGCGGTGCTCGCCCTCGTCGGTGCGGTCGGGGCCATCAAGGCCGGTCGTGAGGGGTGGTCGTTCGCGCTGTCGGGAATCACGATCGCCGCTGTGGTGGCGATGCTCTTCCTGACGCTCTTCCCGAACGTCCTGCCCTCGTCCCTGGACCCGGCCTGGAGTCTGACCGTCACCAACGCGGCCTCCAGCCCGTACACGCTCAAGATCATGACCTGGTGTGCCGTGGTGGCGACGCCCATCGTGATGCTCTACCAGGGCTGGACGTACTGGGTGTTCCGCAAGCGGATCGGTACGCAGCACATCGCCGACGCCCACTAGTGGGGGATGTTTCACGTGAAACCGATTGACCCGCGTCTGCTCCGGTACGCCCGCGCCACCCGTCTCTTCCTGGCGGCGTTGGTGGCCCTCGGCCTGGTCGGGGCGGCGCTGGTCGTCGCGCAGGCGATGCTCATCGCCGAGGTGGTGGTGGGCGGGTTCGAGGAGGATCTGTCCGTCGAGAACCTGGCCACGCCCCTGGGCCTGCTGGTGGCCGTCGCGGCCGGCCGGTGCGCCGTGTCCTGGCTGACCGAGCTGGCCGCCCACCGGGCGAGTGCCGCGGTGAAGTCCGAACTGCGAGGCAGGCTGCTGGAGCGCGCGGCAGCGCTGGGCCCGGGTTGGCTCAGTGGGCAGCGGACCGGATCGCTGGTCGCCCTCGCCACGCGGGGTGTGGACGCGCTCGACGACTACTTCTCCCGCTACCTGCCGCAGCTCGGACTCGCGGTGGTGGTGCCGGTAGCGGTGCTGGCGAGGATCGTCACCGAGGACTGGGTCTCGGCGGCGATCATCGTGGGCACGCTGCCGCTCATCCCGATCTTCATGGTGCTGATCGGCTGGGCCACCCAGTCGCGTATGGACCGGCAGTGGAAGCTGCTGTCCCGGCTGTCCGGGCACTTCCTGGACGTGGTGGCGGGGCTGCCGACGCTGAAGGTCTTCGGGCGGGCGAAGGCGCAGGCGGAGTCGATCCGCTCGATCACCGCGGAGTACCGGCAGGCGACGGTGCGGACGCTGCGCGTCGCGTTCCTGTCGTCGTTCGCGCTGGAACTGCTGTCGACGCTCTCGGTGGCGCTGGTGGCGGTCGGTGTCGGTATGCGGCTGGTCCACGGGGACCTGGATCTGTACACGGGGCTGGTCATCCTGATCCTGGCGCCCGAGGCGTATCTGCCGCTCCGGCAGGTCGGGGCGCAGTACCACGCGGCGGCCGAAGGACTGTCGGCCGCGGAGGAGATCTTCACCGTCCTGGAGACCCCGGTACGTCCGGCAGGCACCGGGGCGCTGCCCTCCGGCCCGGTGCGCATCGAGCTGGACTCGGTGACGGTACGCCACGCGGGACGTACCGAACCGTCGCTGGACGCGGCGTCGCTGGTGGTGGAACCGGGCGAGACGGTCGCCCTGGTGGGGCCGAGCGGAGTCGGGAAGTCGACCCTGCTGGACGTGGTGCTCGGATTCGCCCGGCCCGAGGAGGGCGGCCGGATCCGGATCACGGCGATGGACCGTGCGCCGGCGGTGGACGGTTCGGCGGTGGACGGGCCGTCGGTGGTGGACGGTTCGGCGGGGCCCTCCTGGGATCTTTCGTCGCTGGACCTGGAGCGGTGGCGCGAGCGGATCGCGTGGGTGCCGCAGCGGCCGTACCTGTTCGCGGGCACCATCGCGGAGAACGTACGGATGGCGCGGCCCGAAGCGGACGACGACGCGGTGTGCGACGCCCTGCGGGACGCGGGGGCGCTCGACTTCGTGAGCGCGCTGCCGGCCGGGGCGGGGACACTGCTCGGCGAGGACGGCGCGGGCCTGTCGGCGGGCCAGCGTCAACGGCTCGCACTGGCCCGGGCCTTCCTCGCCGACCGGCCGCTGCTGCTGCTGGACGAGCCGACCGCGGCTCTGGACGGCGAGACCGAGGCGGGTGTGGTGGCCGCGGTACGCCGGCTCGCCGAGGGCCGGACGGTGCTCCTCGTCGTCCACCGTCCCGCGCTCCTCGGCATCGCGGACCGGGTGGTCACCCTGAGCCCTTCGCGAACCGGGACCACGGCCTCTCGGCCGTCGGCGGACAGCTCCGCGGCCGGAGCACACACCGACGCGGCCCTGACCTCGGCGGGTGAGCTCGACGAGACCTTCGGCCTGGTCGGTGGTCTGCGTACGGCTTCCGCGCCCGGCCTCGCCGGTGCGTGGGCCGAGGGAGCCGACGGGGCCGAGGGAACCGACGGCGCGGACGGGGCCGAGGGGGGAGACGCACGTCGCGGAGGACGCGGACGGGGTGTGCTCGGCCGGGTCCGGGACATCGCGGGGGAGCTGCGTGGCCGGCTCGCCCTCGCGCTGCTGCTGGGCAGCCTGGCGGTGGCGTCGGCGGTGGGGCTCATGGCCGTGTCCGGGTTCCTCATCTCGCGGGCGTCCGAGCAGCCGCCCGTCCTCCACCTGATGGTGGCCGTCACGGCGACGCGCGCCTTCGGGATCGGCCGGGCCGTGTTCCGGTACGCGGAACGGCTGGTGTCGCACGACACCGTGCTGCGGATGCTCGCGGAGCTGCGGGTCGGCGTCTACCGCAGGCTGGAACGGATCACCCCGGCAGGGCTGCGGCGGGTGCGGCGCGGCGACCTGCTGTCGCGGCTCGTGTCCGATGTGGACGCGCTCCAGGACTACTGGCTGCGCTGGCTGCTGCCCGTCACGACCGCCGCGCTCGTCGGCGCGGGGGCCGTCGGGTTCACCGCCTGGCTGGTGCCAGGTGCCGGTCTCGTCCTGGCGGCCGGGCTCCTGCTCGCCGGGGTCGTCGTTCCTCTGGTGAGCGGTGCGACCGCCCGCCGTGCCGAGAACCGGCTCTCCCCGGCGCGCGGCGTGCTCGCCGCCCGGGTCGTCGATCTGCTGCGCGGCTGCGCCGAGCTCACCGTCGCCGGAGCCCTGCGGGACCGCGAGGACCGCGCCCGCGCGGCGGACGCCGCGCTGACCCGCATCGCCTCGCGGCAGGCGTCCGCGGCCGCTCTGGGCGCCGGACTCTCCGCGCTGGTCTGCGGGGCGACCGTGGCCGGGGCCGCGTTCATGGGTATCCAGGCCGTGCGCGACGGACGGCTCGACGGGGTGGCGCTCGCGGTCGTCGTCCTGACTCCGCTGGCCGCGTTCGAAACGGTCGCCGGCCTGCCCCTGGCCGTCCAGTACCGTCAGCGCGTCAAGCGGAGTGCGGAGCGGGTTCACGAGGTCCTCGACGCTCCCGTGCCCGTACGGGAGCCGCGGTGTCCGGCGCCCGCACCGGACAGCGCCTTCCCGCTGGAGCTGCACGGGATCACCGCCCGGTACGCCGGTCAGGAACGCGACGCCCTCGCGGGGTTCGGCCTGCGGCTGGAGGCCGGCCGACGGATCGCCGTCGTCGGCGCGTCCGGCTCGGGCAAGACCACACTCGCCCAGGTGCTGCTGCGGTTCCTCGACAGCAGTGCGGGGACGTACCGGATCGGCGGGGCGGACGCTGCCTCGCTCGACGGCGACGACGTGCGCCGCCTCGTCGGGCTCTGCGCCCAGGACGCCCACATCTTCGACAGCTCCATCCGGGAGAACCTGCGCCTGGCCCGCCCCGGCGCGGACGACGACGCCCTGCTCAGGGTCCTCGAAAGGGCGCGGCTGCTGGAGTGGGCCGAAGCCCTGCCCGATGGGCTGGACACCCTCGTCGGCGAGCACGGCGCCCAGCTGTCCGGCGGCCAGAGGCAGCGGCTCGCGCTCGCCCGCGCGCTCCTCGCCGACTTCCCCGTGCTCGTCCTGGACGAGCCGGCCGAGCACCTCGACCTGGCCACGGCCGACGCGCTCACCGACGACCTGCTCGGGGCGACCGAGGGCCGTACGACCGTGTTGATCACGCATCGGCTGCGCGGGCTGGACGCCGTCGACGAGGTCGTCGTGCTGGAGGAGGGCCGGACGGTGCAGCAGGGCCCCTACGCCGAACTGGCCGCCGTCGACGGTCCTCTGCGCCGCATGCTGGAGCGGGAGCGGGCCGCCGATCTCGTACAGGCGGCTCCCGCGAATCGGTGAGGACGAGTGAGCGCGAGTGAGGACGGGTGAGGACGGGTGAGGACGGGTGACGGTCGGCGAGAGCCGACTTTCCCCCGTAAACGGGACTAACTAGGCTCAGGGCTATGACGGTGCCCGAACCGAAGGACGGCCTGGCCGCGGCGGGTCCCCGGGAGCCGGCGGACGGTCCGGACACAGGGCACTCCCCGGAACCGATGGAGGAGCCGGAGGCGGCGGCGCGGGCGCCCCGCGGTTTCGAGGGCCTGTCCACCGAGCTGACCGCCCGTGTGCCGCAACTGCTGGAGGCCATGCGGTCCGTCGGCAGCGGGCTCGAACTCGATTCCACCCTCGATCGCATCTGCGAGACCGCCGCCGAGCTGGCCGGCGCACGCTACGCCGCCATCGGCGTCGTCGACGAAGACGGGGACGGACTGTCCGCCTTCGTGACGCACGGTGTTCCCGAGGAGCTCGAACAGCGGATCGGCCGCCGCCCCGACGGGCACACCGGGCTGCTCGGCGCTCTCCTCGGCCAGCCGCAGCCGATCCGGCTGGCCGATCTGACCGCCGATCCGCGCGCTGCGGGGTTCCCCCCGGGGCATCCCCCCATGGGTACGTTCCTGGGCGTTCCCATCCGGGTGCAGGGCGAGGTCTTCGGCAACCTGTACCTGGCGGAGAAGACCGGTGGGACGGAGTTCACCGACCAGGACCTGCACATGGTCCGGGTGCTCGCGACCGAGGCGGGCATCGCCATCGGCAACGCCCGGTTGTACGAGGCCGCCCGTCAGCGCGAGCGGTGGATCGACGGTTCGGTGGCCGTGACGACCGCACTGCTGTCCGGCGGCGACGCGGACGACGCCCTCTCGATCGTCGCCGAACAGGCGCGCCGGCTCGCCGGCTCGGCAGCGGGGATCGTGCTGCTGGTGGCCGAGGAGGGCGGCCTGGAGATCGTCGCCGTCTCCTCCGACGCGCCGGCCTCTTCGCTCGGCCTGGTCGTCCCGCCGGACAATCCGGTCGTCACGCGTCTGCTGGACGGTGAGGCGGTGTTCGTGACGGACCCGGCCGCCGACGCACGGCTGCTCACCAACCTGTCGCAGGGATACGGGCCCTGCATGCTGCTGCCGTTGCAGAGCGGCGGCCGGGTGCTCGGCGCGCTCGCCACTCCCCGGACGCCGGGGGCCCGCCGGTTCAGCGCGATGGAACGCACCCTGGCCACGCAGTTCGCCTCCCAGGCCGCGCTGGCGCTGATGATGGCGGAGACGCAGCGGGACCGCGAACGATTGGCGGTGTACGAGGACCGCGACCGTATCGCCCGTGACCTGCACGATCTGGTCATCCAGCGGCTCTTCGCCACCGGCATGATGCTGGAGAGCGCCCAGCGGGGATCGGGCGTGCCCGCGGTGAGGGAGGGCGTCGGCAAGGCCGTGGACGAGCTGGACGTGACCATCCAGGAGATCCGTACCGCCATTTTCGCGCTCCAGCAAGGGCCGGCCGAGGCGCCGTCGAGCCTGCGTACCCGCGTACTCAGGGAGATCAACACGGCGGCCGTACCGCTCGGCTTCAAGCCGTCCCACCGCTTCGTCGGCCCGGTCGACACGGCGGTCGGCGAGCTCACCGGCAAGAACCTGGTCGCCGCGCTGCGCGAGGCGCTCTCCAATGCCTTCCGGCACGCGGGAGCGCACCGGATGGAGGTCGTGGTGGACGCGACCGCCGAGCTCTCGCGGGGCGTCGAGGGGGTGCGGCTGACGGTCGCCGACGACGGGGTCGGCATCCCGGAGGGGGGACGGCGCAGCGGTCTGCGCAATCTGGCCCGCCGGGCGGAGTCCCTGGGCGGAGCGAGCTGGTGCGGGCCGGGGCTCGGCGAGGGCGGTGGCGGTACGACGGTCGTATGGGAGGCGCCGCTGTAGCCGCGAGGCGGCCGCCCGCCCACTGGTACCCGCGGCAGGATCGGAACGCCCGCGCGGGCCCCGGCGAGTCGACGGAGCCGTAGGGGTGGCTCCGGACCGGCCGGGGGTGGCGCCGGTCGTGCGGGTGGTTCCGGCGCCGTGCCGGACGGTGCGCGTCCGGCCGGTCGGGTGGGTGGTCCTACCGGCTGTTCCGGAGGATGTCCTCGATGACCAGAGCCACGCCGTCCTCGTTGTTCGCGACGGTGCGCCCGGAAGCGGCGGCGATCACGTCCGGGTGGGCGTTGCCCATGGCGTACGACCTGCCCGCCCACGACAGCATCTCGATGTCGTTCGGCATGTCCCCGAAGGCGACGACCTCGTCGGCGGAGATCCCCCGTTCCGCGCAGCACAGGGCGAGCGTGCTCGCCTTCGAGACGCCCAGGCCGCTGACCTCCAGCAACGCCGTCGGGCTGGAGCGGGTGATCGTGGCGCGGTCACCGGCTGCCGTACGGGCCAGGGCCAGAAAATCGTCCGGGGACAGCTCCCGGTGCAGGGCGAGCAGCTTCAGCACGGGATCGCCGCTGCCGGGTTCGTCCTCGTGGAGCAGCTTCTCCGCGGCCGCGACGCTCGCGCCGACGTCCAGGTAGAACGGCGGGTAGTCCGGTTCGTAGTGGACGCCGGTGGTCATGTCGACGGCGAAGGTGGTGCCGGGCGCTTCGCGCCGCAGCAGCCGTACGACGTCGAGCGCGACCTCCCGCTCCAGGGGGCGGCTCTCCAGCAGCTGCCCGCCGGCGTGCAGGTCGACCACCGCGGCGCCGTTGGCACAGATCGCCAGCCCGTGGCCGTGGACGTGCTCGCTGACGATCCCCATCCAGCGGGCGGGCCGGCCGGTGACGAAGAAGACCTCGATGCCGGCTTCCTCCGCGGCGGCGAGTGCCGCGATCGTGCGTTCCGAGACCGTTTTGTCGTCGCGCAGCAGCGTGCCGTCCAGGTCGGTCGCGATCAGCCGGGGAGTGCGGTGAGCAGTCGGCTGCGGTCGGGGAGAGGTCGCTGAGGTCACGCTTCCATTCTCCCGTACGAGCCTGCACGGGCGTGCGGACAGGTGCACATTTGAGCCGCATGGGTTTGTCACCCGGTCGGCGTAGGGTCGGGTGCATGCGTCTGAGTACCGTGATTCTCCCCATCCGCCGCTGGCACGAGGGCGGCCGTGACGAATGGCTCCGGGCCGAGCAGCTCGGTTTCCACTCCGCATACACCTACGACCACCTGTCGTGGCGGACCTTCCGCGACGGCCCATGGTTCGGCGCGATCCCGACGCTGACGGCTGCGGCCTCGGCAACCGAGCGGCTGCGTCTGGGCACCCTCGTCACCTCTCCGAACTTCCGTCACCCGGTCACGCTCGCCAAGGAGCTGATCTCGCTGGACGACATCTCCGGTGGCCGGTTCGTCCTGGGCATCGGGGCGGGCGGCAACGGGTTCGACGCGACGGCGCTGGGGCAGGAGGCGTGGACGCCGCGCGAGCGGGCCGACCGCTTCGCCGAGTTCGTGCCCCTGCTCGACCGGCTGCTGACGGAGGACTCCGTCAGCCATGAGGGGACGTTCTACTCGGCGGACGAGGCACGCAACATCCCCGGGTGCGCCCAGCGGCCGCGGCTGCCGTTCGCCGTCGCCGCGACCGGTCCGCGGGGCCTGAAGCTCGCGGCCCGGCACGGTCAGGCGTGGGTGACCACGGGCGACCCGAAGCTCTTCGAGACGGGCACGCCGGAGGAGTCCCGCGAGGCGATCCGCGGCCAGATCGACAAGCTCGGAAAGGCGTGCGCGGACGTCGGCCGGAACGTCGGCGAGCTCGACAAGATCCTTCTGACGGGATTCACCCCCGACCGGCCGCTGGAGTCCTTCGACGCCTTCGTGGACTTCGCGGGACGGCATTTCGAGCTCGGCTTCACCGAGATCGTGCTCCACGCGCCGATCGCCGACTCGATGTTCGCCGCGGACCAGGCGGTCTACGAGCGGATCGCGACCGAGGGGCTCGCACAGCTCGGGCAGCTCGGGCAGTCGGATCAGGGCGCTTGCGCGAAGTAGTTCCGTCCCGTCGATCCCCGTGTCGCTGACATCTCCGCTGCCCTGCTGTCCCGCCGTCCCGCCGTCCCGCCGTCCCGCAGCCCCGTACGGGCGCTCTCCGCCGGCCGTTCAGGCCGTCCGTGCGGGGGGTGGGCGCGTGCGGGCAGCGGGGTAGCGGGCGGCCTGAACGGCCGGGTGCCGGAGAGCGCGGGGATCAGGTGGGGAAGCGCAGGTAGGCAGGCGGTACGGCGTCGGTCAGCCAGACCCCGTTGGCCGTCACGTGGAACACATGGCCGTCCCGGTGCATCGCCCCCGCGTCCACGGACAGCACCACCGGTCGTCCTCGGCGGGCACCGACGCGTGTCGCCGTCTCCCGGTCGGGCGACAGATGCACGTGGTGGCGGGCCATGGGGCGCAGGCCCTCGCCGCGGATCGACGCCAGACTGCCGGCCACGGTGCCGTGGTAGAGGTACGCGGGCGGGGTCGCGGGCGGCAGGTCGAGATCGACCTCGACGGTGTGTCCCTGGTTGGCGCGGATCCGGTCGCCGTCGATCGTGAAGCGCCGCTTGTCGTTGACGGCGACGACGTGCTCCAGCTCGGCCCGGCTGATCGCGAAGCCGTGTGCGGCGGTCGCGCGCAGCAGGTCGTCGATCCCGGTCCAGCCGTTCGCGTCGAGGGCCAGACCGATGCGCTCGGGCTGGTGGCGCAGGTGCTTCGAGAGGTACTTCGACACCTTGACGGTGCGTCTGTCGTCCATGCGGTCAGCGTGTCAGGCATCACGTGCCGGACGCCATACAAATGGTGGCTTACAGGTTTGATCCACAGCCAACTCATGTTATCCACAAGTAAATTGACAGGTCTGTGGACAACGGCTTTGTCATTTAAGCCAATTTAGATAACTCGTTCTTGTTTGCCATTATTCGCGGCAAGAGTGTCCAATGTCCTTGCGTGCAGCTCCCGTTCCGTGGCGGCGGTGATGAACGCCGAGGCGTTCTCCGGGCCGACCAGCGCGTCCACCGCGTTGACCGTCGAAGCGGGCAGGGGGACGGCTCTCGGCTCTCCGCCCGCCGGGGGCGGACCGTCCGGCGACAGGTGCAGCTGGAGGTGCCGGGTGGCGAACGTGCGCATGGCCCGGGCGAGTTCGGCATCCACCGTCTGCTGGGCGAGCGGCCTCAGGCGCCGTACCAGTGTGGCGGCTTCGGCCGCGTCCGCGTCCGTCGGCGGCCGGTGCCCGAGATAGCGGGCGAACACATGCTCCGTGGTGAACTCGAGGAATCGCGAGGCGATGTGCTCCACCTGCCCGCGAAGCTCCCGCAGATGACCGGAGATGGCGAGGAGCGGGACGCCCGCCGCGTACAACTCGGCGGCAACCGCCAGCTCCTGAGGACTCGGAACGAGGTATTCGCCTTCCCGTCCGGGGACGCGTTCCAGTACGCCGAGCTCGATGGCCTCCTCGACGGCCCGCTCGTCCGGGGTGCCCCCGAACGTGGCGTCGAGCTCCGCGCGGGATATCCGGTCGGGCTCCTCGTCCGTCCAGGGGCCGTGCACCTCGGCGACGAGCCCCAGCACCCCGCCGAGGCCACGGCCCGTGTCCCACGCCTCCAGGAGCTCCTTGATCGAGGCCAGGGTGTAACCCCGCTCCAGCAGGTCGGCGATCCGGTGCAGCCGGGACAGATGGGCGTCCCCGTACACGTTGGAACGCCCGCGGCGCTCGGGCTTCGGCAGGAGCCCACGGTCCTGGTAGGCGCGGATCGTGCGGACCGTGGTGCCGCTGTGATGGGCCAGGTCCTCGATCCGGTACTCGGCCGAGGCCGTCTGTCCGCTCTGCGCCGTCTGTCCGCTCTGCGTCACGTGTCCGGACCGTGCCCCGTGGCCCGTCGTCGGCCGCGGCTCCGCTTCCGGCCGGCCCGTACGTACCGACGGCACCTGACGCGACGCCGGTACTGGCTGCTCGTCCACACCCGCTCCCTACCCCGAACCCTCCTGCGAGGGATCGTACGACCGTCGCGAGCGCCGGCGCATGGCCGGGCGGCCGGTCACAGCGGCGGCTCCAGCCGGGCGAGGGCACGCAGCGCCCGGGGCGACAAGCGGGACAGCAGGTGGGCGCCCCGGGCCTCCGGGGTCACGGGCACCACCGCCTCGTTCCTCACGACGGCCCTCAGGATCGCGTCGGCGACCTTCTCCGGCGGGTAGTTGCGCATCCCGTACAGCCGGGCCGTCCTCTTCTGCCGACGCTTCTCCTCGTCCTCCGACACCCCGGCGAAGCGTGCCGTGGCGGTGATGTTGGTGTTCACGATCCCCGGGCAGATCGCCGAGACCCCGATGCCCTGCCCCGCCAGCTCGGCCCGCAGGCATTCGCTCAGCATCAGCACCGCCGCCTTGGAGGTGCTGTACGCGGGCAGTGCCCTGGACGGCTGGAACGCCGCGGCCGACGCCGTATTGACGATGTGCCCGCCCTGACCCCGATCCGCCATCTGCCGGCCGAAGATGCGGCAGCCGTGAATGACACCCCACAGATTGACGTCGAGGACCTTCTTCCAGTCGTCGCTCGTCGTCTCGAAGAAGGAGCCCGACAACCCGATACCGGCGTTGTTCACCAGTACGTCCACGATGCCGTACTCGTGGGCGACCTTCTCCGCCAGCTTCTCCATCGCCTGCTCGTCGCTGACGTCGACCGTCTCGCCCCATGCCCCCGGCGCCCCGATCAGCCGCGCCATCGAGGCCGTGCGGGCGGCTCCCGGCCCGTCCCGGTCCACCGCCACCACCCGTGCGCCCGCCTCGGCGAACGCGAACGCGGTGGCCCGTCCGATGCCGCTGGCCGCCCCGGTGACCAGCACCAGCTGGCCGCCGAACCGGTCGGCGTGGGGCTTGCCCGAGGCGACCGGGGCGGGCATCTCGGCGCCCTGCTCCTCGTGCGCGGACGCGAACTCGGAGATCCACGTGGCCAGCTGGTCCGGGCGGGTGCGCGGCACCCAGTGCTTGGCGGGCAGCGTGCGGCGCACCAGGTCCGGCGCCCAGTGCGCCAGGTCGTCGTAGAGGCGCTCCGATAGGAAGGCGTCACCGGTGGGGGTGATCAGCTGCACGGGCGCGTGGGCGTAGGCGTCGGGGCGCGGGTGACGCAGGCGTGTGCGGATGTTGTCCCGGTAGAGCCAGGCTCCGTGCGCCGCGTCCGAGGGGAGCGACGACGTCGGATAGTCGCCGGACGGCACCTTCTCCACGCGACTGAGGATCTTCGGCCACTGCTTGCCCAGTGGCCCGCGCCAGGCGAGCTCCGGCAGGGCGGGCGTGTGCAGCAGGTAGACGTACCAGGACTTGGCGCCCTGCCCGAGCAGCTGGCCGACCCGGCGCGGGGTGGGCCGGGTCATCCGCTTCTTGATCCAGTGCCCGAAGTGGTCCAGTGAGGGTCCGGACAGGGAGGTGAAGGAGGCGATCCGGCCCTGCGTGCGCGGCACGGTGACGAACTCCCACGACTGCACGGAGCCCCAGTCGTGCCCGACCAGATGGACCGGCCTGTCCGGGCTGACCGCGTCCACGACGGCCAGGAAGTCGTCCGTCAGCTTCTCCAGGGTGAACCCGCCCCGAAGCGGCCGCGGTGCCGTGGAACGGCCGTGGCCGCGTACGTCGTACAGCACGACGTGGAAGTCCCCGGCGAGCCGTGTCGCGACTTCGGACCAGACCTCCTTGGAGTCGGGATACCCGTGCACCAGCAGGACGGTCGGCCGTGAGGCGTCCCCCAGCTCGGCGACGCACAACTCGATCCCACCCGTGTGAACCCAGCGCTCCCGCGCGTCCCGCAGCACCATCACAGACCTCTCTCCGTCGTGTCGCCGTCGTCCCGCCGGGCCCGCCCTGCCCGCGCTCCCCACGGAGCCGGCATCCCGGCGGCCCCGGCGCGCGTCCCGCTCGTCTCGCGCATCCCGCTTCTCCCGCGCGTCCCGCTCGTCACGTGGTTCCTGACCCCCACATGACTGCCGACCCTCGTGCCCCTCGGGCCCCCGCGTCCGTCACATCCGTCAGGCCGTCACATCCATCACATCCGTTATGCCTGTCACGTCCCCCGCGGTCGCCACATCCCGCGTCTCCCATGACTCGGCCCCCCGCGTTCTTCATGACTCGGCCCAGCGCCGTACATGCGGCAGGTCGTCGTCCAGCCAGAAGGCGCTCTCCTCGGGATCCGCGGAGTCGGTGACCACCAGGATCTCCTCGAACTTGGCGCCCGTCCCCCGGAAGCCGAGGTGCGGTTCGACCGCCCACAGTCCGGGCTGCGGCGGATGGTCGGAGAAGCGGTACGGAGACCACAGGGGCGACCATCCGTCCCGGTGCCCGTGGAGCGCGTCACTCGCCAGGCCCTTCAGGGACTGCGTACCGAACCCGAAGACCGTCGGGGCCCAGCGGCGCTCCCTGACCCGGTCGACCTTGTGGGCGATGACGCCGAAGGGGTAGGCGCGGTGCCGGTTGGCGTACCCCTGCCGGACCATCAGGCGGTCCACGTCCTCGTAGATCTCCCGCAACGGGCGCCGCTCCCGCACCTCGCGCAGGATCAGCCCGCGGTGTTCCTCCAGGTCCGCCATCAGCCTGTTCTGCAGCGGGTTGAGGCCCAGCGAGCCCGAGTACCCGATGTCGGCCGTGCAGCCGCGGTACACCGGAGCCATGTCGAGGATGAACGGCATCCCCGCCTCCAGCCGCCGGTCGGTCGGGAAGAACTGGAGCGGTATGCGGAAGCCCGCGAACGCCGTGCGGTCGCCGAACCAGGCGAACGGCAGATGGAACCAGTCCCGCACGCCCCGCTCGCGCAGCCAGTCGCGCTGCATCCGTGCCGCCTCGCGCTCGGTCACACCCGGCTTGAGCAGCGCGGCGACGGCTTCCGCGCACGCGTAGGCGAGGCGCTGCACTTCCCTGAACCCGCGCAGTTCCGCGCCGAGTTCCGTCGTCACCGATGAGACCGCTGAGGCCATGCCACCCGTCCGTCCCGTGTGTGCGGTACGTGCCCGTAACTTGACACTGATGAATGTGACAATGCTCAGCGGCTACGTCAAGGGCCCTGCCGCGCCTGTGGAGAACGCCCCTCGGCGAACGGGCGCGCACGCCCCTTGAGGAGGGCTCCCCTACGGGCCCGTACGCCTGGAGTCGGACATGGATCCAGCCGCCTGGGCTGACGTCCTCTGTGGTCTGCGCCACTACCTTCGAAACGTGACTGTGATCGCGACCGAAAGCCTCAGCAAGCGGTTCCCCAGGGTGACCGCTCTCGACCGGCTCTCCCTGGACATCGGGCCCGGTGTGACCGGACTGGTGGGTGCCAACGGAGCCGGCAAGTCCACCATGATCAAGATCCTGCTGGGTCTCTCCCCCGCTACCGAGGGCAGGGCCGAGGTCCTCGGGCTCGACGTCTCCACCAGCGGCGCCGCCATCCGTGAGCGGGTCGGTTACATGCCCGAGCACGACTGTCTGCCGCCCGACGTCTCGGCCACCGAGTTCGTCGTCCACATGGCGCGGATGTCCGGCCTGCCGCCGACGGCGGCGCGCGAGCGCACCGCCGACACCCTGCGCCACGTCGGTCTGTACGAGGAGCGCTACCGGCCCATCGGCGGCTACTCGACGGGCATGAAGCAGCGGGTCAAGCTCGCGCAGGCCCTGGTGCACGACCCGAAGCTGGTCCTCCTCGACGAGCCGACCAACGGTCTCGACCCCGTCGGCCGCGACGAGATGCTCGGCCTGATCCGCCGCGTGTACACCGACTTCGGCATCTCGGTACTGGTCACGTCCCATCTGCTCGGCGAGCTCGAACGCACCTGTGACCACGTCGTCGTCATCGACGGCGGCCGGCTGCTGCGCTCCAGCTCCACCAGCGACTTCACCCAGACCACCGCCACCGTGGCGGTGGAGGTCACCGACACCGACGCCCATCCCGACGGCACGGCGGTCCTCCGCGAGGCGCTCACGGCCGCCGGAGTGACCCTCCACGCGGGCGTGGAGGACGGTCTGCCGGGCGCAGGCCACATCCTGCTGATCGAGACCACCGGCGAGGAGACGTACGACCAGGTCCGCGACATCGTCGCCGACCTGGGTCTCGGCCTCGTCCGCATGGAACAGCGCCGTCACCACATCGCCGAGGTCTTCCGCCCGGAGGCGGGGACAGCGGCCCAGGCCGCCACGGAGGTGCAGGCCCGGTGAGCATCGACACCACCCGGATCCACAACATCGGCTACCGGAACTACGACGGGCCCCGCCTCGGCCGTGCCTACGCGCGCCGCTCGCTGTTCTCGCAGTCCCTGCGCGGCGCCTACGGACTCGGCCGCAGCGCCAAGTCCAAGGTCCTGCCGATGATCCTCTTCGCGGTCATGTGCGTTCCGGCGCTGATCGTGGTGGCCGTGGCCGTGGCCACCAAGATGGAGAGCCTGCCGCTGGACTACACGCGGTACGCGATCTTCACCCAGGCGGTCATCGGGCTGTACCTGGCCGCCCAGGCCCCCCAGGCCGTCTCCAGGGACCTGCGCTTCAAGACGGTACCGCTCTACTTCTCCCGTCCGATCGAGCGCGTCGACTACGTACTCGCCAAGTACGGAGCGATGTCCTCGGCGCTCCTCATCCTCACCGGCGCGCCGCTGATCATCCTGTACATCGGCTCGCTGCTGGCGAAGATGGACTTCGCCGACCAGACCAAGGCGTTCGCACAGGGGATGGTCTCCGTGGTGCTGCTGTCCCTGCTGTTCGGCGGCGTCGGCCTGGTCATGGCCGCGCTGACCCCGCGCCGGGGCTTCGGCGTCGCCGCCGTGATCGCCACGCTGACCATCTCGTACGGCGCGGTCTCCACCGTTCAGGCGATCGCCTGGGGGACCGGTTCGCTGGGCGCGGTGAAGTGGCTGGGGCTCTTCTCGCCGATCACCCTGATCGACGGTGTGCAGACCGCCTTCCTGGGCGCCTCCTCGTCGTTCCCGGGCGAGGCGGGACCCGGCGCCGGACCCGGTGTGGTCTACCTGCTGGTCGTCCTCGCGCTCATCGTCGGCTCGTACGCCGTTCTGATGCGCCGCTACCGGAAGGTCGGCCTGTGACCGGCACGCCGTCGACCGCCGCCCCCCGGGCCACGACCGCCCTTCAGGCCACCGCTGCCCCTCAGGCCACTGCCGCCGTTGAGGCCACCGCCCTTCGGACCAGCGCCCTTCGGACCACCACCCTTCTAAGGAATGGGCCGCGCCCATGAGCACTCTCCACATCGACCACACGTCACGGTGGTTCGGCAACGTCGTGGCCGTCAACGACGTCACCATGAGCATCGGCCCGGGTGTGACCGGCCTGCTCGGCCCCAACGGAGCCGGGAAGTCGACCCTCATCAACATGATGGGCGGCTTCCTCGCCCCCTCCAACGGCTCGGTCACCCTCGACGGGCAGCAGATCTGGCGCAACGAATCCGTCTACCGGCAGATCGGCGTCGTGCCGGAGCGGGAAGCGATGTACGACTTCCTCACGGGCCGCGAATTCGTGGTGGCCAACGCCGAGTTGCACGGCCTGGGCGGAACGGAGGCGCGACGGGCCCTCGCCACGGTCGAGATGGAATACGCCCAGGACCGCAAGATCGCGACCTACAGCAAGGGCATGCGGCAGCGCGTGAAGATGGCCTCGGCCCTCGTCCACGAGCCCTCCGTGCTGCTGCTCGACGAGCCGTTCAACGGCATGGACCCGCGTCAGCGGATGCAGCTGATGGATCTGCTGCGGCGGATGGGAGCCGAGGGCCGTACGGTCCTGTTCTCCTCCCACATCCTGGAGGAGGTCGAACAGCTCGCGTCCCACATCGAGGTGATCGTCGCCGGGCGGCACGCCGCGAGCGGTGACTTCCGCCGGATCCGCCGGCTGATGACGGACCGCCCGCACCGCTATCTGGTCCGCTCCAGCGACGACCGCGCCCTGGCGGCCGCGCTGATCGCGGACCCGTCGACGGCCGGCATCGAGGTGGACGTCACCGAGGGCGCCCTGCGCATCCAGGCGGTGGACTTCGGGCGCTTCACGGAGCTGCTGCCGCGCGTCGCCCGCGCGCACTCCATCCGGCTGCTGACGGTCTCGCCCTCGGACGAGTCCCTCGAATCGGTCTTCTCGTACCTCGTCGCGGCCTGAAGGGAGCCCTTGACCATGTACAACCCCACCGTCGCCCGGCTCACCTACCGGGCCCTGCTCGGCCGCCGCCGGGCCGCGATCCTCTTCGTACTGCCCGGTCTGCTGCTGCTCATCGCGGCCGCCATCCGCGGCTTCAACGGCGCCGACGACCAGGTCGCCGCGGACGTGCTGGGCGGGTTCGCCCTCGCCACGATGGTGCCGCTGATCGGTGTCATCGCCGGAACCGGCGCGATCGGCCCGGAGATCGACGACGGCTCGATCGTCTATCTGCTGGCCAAGCCGGTGAAGCGGCCGACGATCATCTTCACCAAACTGATCGTGGCGATCGCCGTGACGATGGTCTTCTCGGCGGTGCCGACCTTCATCGCCGGGATGATCCTCAACGGCAACGGCCAGCAGGTGGCGGTGGCGTACACCGTCGCGGCGCTGGTGGCCTCGATCGCGTACAGCGCCCTCTTCCTCCTCCTCGGCACGGTCAGCCGGCACGCGGTCGTCATCGGACTCGTCTACGCGCTCGTCTGGGAGGCCGTGTTCGGCAGCCTCATCTCCGGCGCCCGCACGCTGAGCGTGCAGCAGTGGGCCCTGTCCGTGGCACAGAAGGTCAGCGGCGAGGGGCTCATCACCTCGGACGTGGGGCTGCCGCTCGCGGTGGTGCTGCTCGCGGCGGTGACGGTGGCGGCCACCTGGTTCGCGGGCCGGAAGCTGCGCACGCTGACGCTGGCGGGCGACGAGTAGCCCGCGGGCGGACGCCGTGCCGAAGGTGCCCTCCACGCGCGCGTGGAGGGCACCTTCGGCCATCGGGGGCGTTCATGCCCGGCTCTGTGCTGTGCCCCGGGGCGGCTACACCTTGCGATCGCGGGCGGCGAGCAGGCCCACGACCAGCGCCGCCGCGCACACGCACAGCACCAACGCGATGGGGACGGTCCAGCCGCCCGTCGCCTCGTGGACCGCGCCCGCCGCGAGCGGCCCCACCGCGGCCAGCAGGTAGCCGACCGTCTGCGCCATCCCCGACAGCCGCGACGCCGTCAGCGCGTCCCCGCTGCGCAGCACGATCAGCGTCAGGGCGAGTCCGACCGCGCCGCCCTGTCCGACGCCCAGCACCGCCGACCAGAGCCACGCGCCCGACACCGGCGAGATCATCAGGCCCATGTATCCGGCGGCGACCAGGGAGGTGACCAGCGCCACCAGCGGGCGCTGGCCGCGCATACGGCCGGCCAGCAGCGGCACGGCGAAGGCGCCCGCGACCTGGATGAGGTTGTTGAAGGCGAAGACGACACCGGCCGTCGAGCGGCTCATGCCGCCGTCGGTGAAGATCGTCGGCATCCAGGCGATCAGTACGTACGACCAGAGGGACTGCAGGCCCATGAAGAGCGTGACCTGCCAAGCCAGGGCCGAGCGCCAGACACCGCGCCCGGAAACCGCGGGGCCGGGGACCCGGCGCACCTCGTGGCCGGTGCGGCCCCGGGCGATCAGCACCTGCGGCAGCCAGGCCACCGCCGCCACCACGGCGAGCAGCGACCAGAACGCCAGGGACGCCTCCCAGCTGTCCCCGAACGCCTTCTCCAGGGGCACGGACGAGGCCGCCACCAGCGTCGCCCCAGCGATCATCGAGCCCGTGTAGACCGAGGTCATGGACGCGGCCCGGTCCGGGAAGTCACGCTTGATCAGGCCGGGCATCAGTACGTTGAGCAGGGCGATCGCGGTACCGACCAGGACGCCGCCGCCGTACAGCGCGTAGACCGACGGCAGCACCCGGACCAGGATCCCGGCGCCGAGCAGCAACAACGCGCACAGCAGCACCGGTTCCGTACCGAACCGCCGTGCCAGCCACGGCGCCACCAGCGCGCCCAGTCCGAGGAAGAGCACCGGCACGGACGTCACCAGCGACATCGCCGTGGACGACAGCCCGAAGCTCTCGCCGATCTCGCCCACCAGCGGCGATACGCTCGCCAGCGCCGCCCGCATGTTGAGCGAGGCCAGCACGATCCCGACGAGCAGCACCACCGGATGCGCCAGCAACGCCCTCCGGGCGGCGGCGCCCTGCGGCGAGGGCCGGACATCGGCCTCCGCGTCCAGGAGCAATCGGTCAGTATCCGGGCGTGACAAGACGAACACCTTTCACAGAACGAACCTCGACAAGCGAATCCCCCGACGCGTCCGGCAGGACGGCCCCTTGGCCCCCGGCCTCCCGGCCCCCGAAATCCCCGGCCCCCGGATTCCTCCCGCCGAATCCCGGGCCCGATAGCCCGGCCCCCGAATCCCCGCCCCCCGGCCTCCGAATCCCCGCCCCCGGCCTCCGGGGCCCTTGGGCCCCCGGTCTTTCACCGGCGCCCGGTCCACAGGTCGGCCGTCGGCGCCCGCCGCACGGCCGTCGGCGGCCGGCGAGTGGTCGGCACCGGCCGGCGACGGGTGGTCGGCACCGGCCGGCGAGTGGTCGGCACCGGCCGGCGGGCGCCGGTGGAAGACCGGGGGCGGATCACCGCCCGACGATCGCTCTGACCGTCTCCAGGGGCGCGCGCAGCAGCTCCCGCACCGCGTCCTCCGCCGTGTCCGGCTCCCCGGACTCGATCGCGGCGACCAGCGCCTCGTGCGCGTCCAGGTCGATCGCGGGCATCTCGTGGTCGCCCAGCGACTCCACGAGGCTCTCGTGCACCTGGACCGAGAAGAAGCGGTACACCTCGGTGAAAGCGGCGTTGTGGGTGGCCTCGACGACGGCACGGTGGAAGGCCAGGTCCGCGTCCGCGTCCCGGTCGCCCTCCGCGCGCAGGGTCGCCAGCGCCGCCCGCAGCCGCAGCAGGTCGTGCGTGTCCCGCCGGGCCGCCGCGAGCCGTGCGGCCTCGGCCTCCAGCGCCACCCGCAGTTCCAGTACATCGAGGGCTCCGGCGGCCCGCACCGTGCGCAGGACGGCGGCGGGATCCGCGGTGGAGCGGACGTATGTGCCGTCGCCCTGCCGGGATTCGAGCAGACCGGCGTGGACCAGGACCCGGACCGCCTCCCGGACCGTGTTGCGGCCGACTCCGAGCTGCTCGGCCAGCTCGTGCTCGGTGGGAACGCGGTCGCCGACGGCCCACTCGCCATCGGTGAGCTGTGCGCGCAACTGGTCCACGACCGTGTCCACCAGCGATGTCCGGCCCGCGGCTTTCAGCGCCATGCCGGCCCCACCTCCCGTTCACCTTTCCGGCAACCGGATTCATCCGGTTGCCCAGTCATCCTACAACTTGCCGCCGGGATTACTGTGGCCTCGTGTGCGACCACGCGCACATCGGCGCTCAGCACGTTCACAACCTGGGGAGTAAGCCATGTCAGACCGCTTCGACGTCGTCGTACTCGGAGCAGGCCCCGGCGGCTACGTCGCCGCCATCCGCGCCGCCCAGCTGGGCAAGCGGGTCGCGGTCGTGGAGGAGAAGTACTGGGGCGGTGTCTGCCTGAACGTCGGCTGCATCCCCACCAAGGCGCTGCTGCGCAACGCCGAGCTGGCGCACCTCTTCACGCACGAGGCGAAGACGTACGGCATCAAGGTCGACGGCCAGGTCTCCTTCGACTACGGCGAGGCGTTCCGGCGCAGCCGCCGGGTCGCGGACGGCCGCGTCAAGGGTGTCCACTTCCTCATGAAGAAGAACGGGATCACCGAGTTCAACGGCCGGGGCACCTTCCTGGACGCGAACACCCTCCAGGTGGCCTCCTCCGACGGCACCAGCACCACCCTCTCCTTCGACAACTGCATCATCGCGACCGGGGCCACGCCGAAGCTGCTGCCGGGCACCAGCCGCAGCGAGCGCGTCGTCACCTACGAGGAGCAGATCCTCGCCGAGGACGTGCCGCAGTCCGTCGTGATCGCCGGTGCGGGCGCGATCGGCATCGAGTTCGCGTACGTCCTGCACAACTACGGCGTGAAGGTCACCATCGTCGAGTTCCTGGACCGGATCGCCCCCCTGGAGGACGCGGACGTCTCCGCCGAGCTGGCGAAGCAGTACCGCAAGCTCGGCATCGACGTACTGACCTCCACGCGGGTCGAGACGATCGACGAGTCGGGCCCGCGGGTCCGGGTGACGGTGACCGCCAAGGACGGCTCCCAGCAGGTCCTGGAGGCGGACAAGGTGCTCCAGGCGATCGGCTTCGCGCCGAACGTCACGGGGTACGGCCTGGAGGCCACGGGCGTACGGGTGACCGAGCGGGGCGCCATCGACATCGACGGCCGCGGCCGTACGTCGGTCCCGCACATCTTCGCCATCGGTGACGTGACCGCGAAGCTGATGCTCGCGCACACGGCCGAGTCGATGGGCGTCGTCGCCGCCGAGACCATCGCGGGCGCCGAGACGATGGAGCTCGACTACCCGATGATCCCGCGCGCCACGTACTCGCAGCCCCAGATCGCCAGCTTCGGCTGGACCGAGGCGCAGGCGAAGGAGAAGGGTTTCGACGTCAAGGTCGCCAAGTTCCCCTTCATGGCGAACGGCAAGGCCCACGGCCTCGGCGACACCACCGGCTTCGTGAAGATCATCAGCGATGCGAAGTACGGCGAGATCATCGGTGCGCACCTGATCGGCCCGGACGTCACCGAGCTGCTGCCCGAACTGACGCTGGCGCAGCAGTGGGACCTGACCGTCCACGAGGTGGCGCGGAACGTCCACGCGCACCCGACGCTGGGCGAAGCGGTGAAGGAGGCCGTGCACGGTCTCGCGGGTCACATGATCAACTTCTGATCGGGGTCACGAGCAGCGGGCCGGTACGGAAACGTGCCGGCCCGTTCTTCATGACCGGGGCAAGGCCGGGTGCCGGGGCCGGACCGGGGCCGGGGTTATTCGGTGGCGCCGGAACAGGGCCCGGGGGCACAGTGGTCGAGGCGCCGGAAACGGGCGCCGAACGCCATCGGACCGGGGAGGAGCGCGACGATGACCGAGGAGAGTACGAGTCCGTCGGGCTCCCGGCAGGGCAGCGCGCGGCAGGCACCGGAGTGGTCACCGACCAGTCCGTGAACCCGCTCGCAGGCAGCTGCCCGGGGGCGACCGCTTCGAGCGCGCGTCAGCGCGGGTCGCCCCTCCCGGAGGATTGGCCGAGTGGAAAGGCACCGGCTTGCTAAGCCGTGGTCGGGGTCACCCCCGCGCGCGTTCGATCCGCGCATCCTCCGCGTGACGCTTCAGCCCGCAGCACCCATCGGCACCCGCAGCACCGGCACCGTCCTCAGCACCCATCGGCACCCGCAGCACCGGCAGCATCCGGTCGGCGCCCGCAGCACCCATCGGCGTCCGTCCCACCGGCCGGCGCGTCCGCGGAACCCTTCAGCCCGCGCCGCCAGGGCCGCCAGGTCGCCAAGCCGTTGGGTTGCCGGGCCGTTGGGGGCCGCCGGGTCGTCGGGCCGCCCGGTTCCCGCCGCGCCGTATCGACTCGACGCCGCGGGGAACCGTCAGCGGGAGAGGAGCTCCTCCAGGACGACCGCGATGCCGTCCGCCTCGTTCGAGGCGGTGATCTCGTGGGCGACCGCCTTCAGGTCGTCGTGGGCGTTGGCCATCGCGACGCCGTGCTCCGCCCAGGCGAACATCGGGATGTCGTTGGGCATGTCGCCGAACGCGATCGTCTCCCTCGCCTTCACCCCGAGACGGCGGGCCGCCAGTGACAGGCCGGTCGCCTTGCTGAGACCCAGCGGGAGGATCTCGACGACACCGGCCCCCGCCATGACCACGTCGACCAGGCTGCCCACCGTCTCGCGGGCGGCCTGCGCCAGGGCGTCGTCGCTCAGGCTCGGGTGCTGTATGTAGACCTTGTTGAGCGGGGCCGACCACAGTTCGGCCGGGTCGTCGAAGGCGACGACCGGCAGGGGGCCCTCCTGGACCCGGTAACCGGCGCCGACCAGGACCTCGCCGTCCAGGCCGTCGCGGCTGGCGGCGAGCGCCAGCGGGCCCACCTCGGCCTCGATCTTGGAGAGGGCCAGGCCCGCCAGCTGCCGGTCCAGGGTCACGGACGTCAGCAGCCGGCGTTCACCGGCGTGGTAGACCTGTGCGCCCTGGCCGCACACCGCGAGACCGTCGTAGCCGAGGTCGTCGAGGATGTGACGGGTCCAGGGCACGGCCCGGCCGGTGACGATGATGTGCGCGGCGCCCGCCGCCGTGGCGGCGGCGAGGGCGTCACGCGTGCGCTGCGAGACCGTGTCGTCGGAGCGCAGCAGCGTCCCGTCGAGGTCGGTCGCGACGAGCTTGTACGGGAACGGGGCGGAGCTCACTTGGCCAGGGGCTCCAGGATCTCCCGGCCGCCGAGGTAGGGCCTCAGGACCTCGGGGACCCGCACGGAGCCGTCCGCGAGCTGGTGGTTCTCCAGGATCGCCACGATCGTGCGCGGGACGGCGCACAGGGTGCCGTTGAGCGTCGACAGCGGCTGCACCTTCTTGCCCTCGCGCATCCGCACGGACAGACGGCGGGCCTGGAAGCTGTCGCAGTTCGAGGCGGACGTCAGCTCGCGGTACTTGCCCTGCGTCGGGATCCACGCCTCGCAGTCGAACTTGCGCGACGCCGACGAGCCCAGGTCACCCGTGGCCACGTCGATCACCTGGAACGGCAGCTCCAGGCTGGTCAGCCACTGCTTCTCCCAGTCCAGCAGCCGCTTGTGCTCGGCCTCGGCGTCCTCCGGCGCGACGTACGAGAACATCTCGACCTTGTCGAACTGGTGCACCCGGAAGATGCCCCGCGTGTCCTTGCCGTACGTGCCGGCCTCGCGGCGGAAGCACGGCGAGAAGCCCGCGTACCGCATGGGCAGCTTGTCCGCGTCGAGGATCTCGTCCATGTGGTACGCGGCGAGCGGCACCTCCGAGGTGCCGACCAGGTAGTAGTCGTCCTTCTCCAGGTGGTACACGTTCTCCGCGGCCTGGCCGAGGAAGCCCGTGCCCTCCATGGCGCGCGGGCGGACCAGCGCCGGGGTCAGCATCGGCGTGAAGCCGGCCTCGGTGGCCTGCGCGATCGCGGCGTTGACCAGGGCGAGCTCCAGCAGCGCGCCGACGCCCGTCAGGTAGTAGAAGCGCGAGCCCGACACCTTCGCGCCGCGCTCGACGTCGATGGCGCCCAGCGCCTCGCCCAGCTCCAGGTGGTCCTTCGGCTCGAAGCCCTCCGCGCCGAAGTCGCGGATGGTGCCGTGCGTCTCCAGGACGACGAAGTCCTCCTCGCCGCCGACGGGCACGTCGGGGTGGACCAGGTTGCCCAGCTGCAGCAGCAGCCGCTTGGTCTCCTCGTCGGCCTCGTGCTGCGCGGCGTCGGCGGCCTTGACGTCGGACTTGAGCTGCTCCGCCTTCTGCAGGAGCTCGGCCCGCTCCTCGGGGGAGGCCTTGGGGATCAGCTTGCCGAGCGACTTCTGCTCGGAGCGGAGCTCGTCGAAGCGGACGCCGGACGACCTGCGCCGCTCATCGGCGGAGAGCAGGGCGTCGACGAGGCCGACGTCCTCTCCACGGGCGCGCTGGGAGGCGCGAACACGGTCGGGGTCCTCACGGAGCAGGCGAAGGTCAATCACCCCACCAGGCTACCGGTGTGCACTCGGCCCACCCCACCGGATATCGCTCGCGTGTCACTTTGCCCTAATTGTCGGCCTTGGGGAAAAGTGGATGTGTTCTGTGCGCCCTCTGTCGGCGAGAGCATTTCATTCCCCGGGAATCCCCGGGAAGGGGAAGCGGCCGGGCGGCGCCTTGACCCGGGTTTCTTGATCGTCGCAGTCTTCGGTGAGTGTTGTCCACAGCGAAGCCGAACCCCCAGATGTTATCCACAGGCTGTGTGGAAAGTCTGTGGACTTCGGAATGAATCCTTCCGAAAGCCGCGTCCGGACCATGGGATTCCCTGATCAAACCCCTCTCGGGCACTCATTCGGGTGGGAATTCCCTCCCCTGGGGCGGTGATCGATGGAATTGGGTGGCAGCGGTCGACGTGCCGCCCCGTGGGGCAAGTGGGGTGAGTGGAGGTATTTGTCGACCTTGCCACCTTGTGTTGTCGACTTGTCCCCAGGTCGAGAAGCCCCCCTGTGGATAACTTCTGTGGATCATAGGAAATAGGCAGGTAGGACCGGCCGGGAACCTTCCCCCGTACGGTCCACAGGCCGTTTCCGTCCGTGTCACAGCCCGGCCCTCCCCGCCGCGCGGTCCGCTCCACGACCCGGCCCCGGCGCCTTGTCCGGCCCGGGCCCCGGCGCCTTGTTTCCCGCCGCGGCACGTCGTCCGTAAGCCCGCGCACGGAAAGCGGAAACGGAAGCGGAAACGGAAGCGGAAGCGGGCCGCAGGAATCAGCCGTCAGGCATGAGCCGGCATGTACCCGCGTGCCGGCGCGCGTCCGCGAGGAGAGCACGTGAGGTGGACGAGGTGCATGAGGCGTGCAGAGGGCCGGGAATGCTCAGGAACGCGTACGCGTCAGGCGCGGCCGTCCTGGCAGCGCGCCAGCCAGTCCGACGCCGAGGTGAAGTCGGCGTCCGATGTTCCGGCGCGCAGGGCGCGGACGTCCTCCGGCGCCACCCCGGCCCGAGGATAGGAACCGAGGAACCGCACCTTCGGGCAGATCCGCTTCAATCCCATGAGGGCCTCGCCGACCCGCCGGTCCGAAATGTGTCCCTCGGCGTCCACGGCGAAGCAGTAATTGCCGATACCCGCACCGGTCGGCCGTGACTGGATCAGCATCAGGTTCACGCCCCGTACGGCGAACTCCTGGAGCAATTCGAGGAGCGCGCCGGGGTGGTCGTCACCCAGCCAGATGACCACCGAGGTCTTGTCCGCGCCGGTCGGCGCGGCGGGCCGGGCCGGGCGGCCCACCAGGACGAACCGGGTCTCGGCGTTCTCGGCGTCATGGATCTCGGTGACCAGCGCTTCGAGCCCGTACGTCGCCGCCGCGAACTCGCCCGCGAAGGCGGCGTCGAACCGCCCCTCCTGCACCAGCCGCGCACCGTCCGCGTTGGAGGCGGCCGACTCCCACACCGCCTCGGGCAGATGCGCCCGCAGCCAGTTGCGCACCTGGGGCTGGGCCACCGGGTGACCGGTCACCGTCTTGATGTCCGACAGCTTCGTCCCGGGCCGGACCAGCAGGGCGAACGCGATCGGCAGCAGCACCTCGCGGTAGATCATCAACGGCTGGCCGGACGCCAGCTCGTCCAGGGTCGCGGTGACCCCGCCCTCCACCGAGTTCTCGATCGGTACGAGGGCGGCGGCGGCCTCCCCGTTCCGTACGGCGTCCAGCGCCGCGGGCACCGAGACCATCGGCACGAGCTCCCGCGTCGCGGCTTCGGGCAGCGTGCGCAGGGCCGCCTCGGTGAACGTGCCTTCGGGACCGAGATAGGTGTATCGCGTGGCCGACATACCGGTCACCCTAATGCGCCGGGCGGCGGTGGTGGTCCCGAAGACCGGCCCTCAGGACTCCAGCAGCCGCTGCCCCACGTACTCGCCCGCCGCGGGCCCGCCCGGAACGGCGAACAGGCCGCTCGACTCGTGCCGGATGAAGGGGGACAGCGCGTCCCCGCGGTCCAGTTTGCGCTGCACGGGCACGAAGCCCTTGAGCGGATCGGCCTGCCAGCAGATGAAGAGCAGCCCCGCGTCCGGGGTTCCGTCCGCGCCGATGCCGTCGTGGAAGGAGAAGGGGCGCCGCAGCATCGCCGCCCCGCCGTTCTGCTCGGGCGCGGAGATCCGGGCATGGGCGTTGTCGGGGACGATCAGCTTGCCGTCCGGACCCGTCCGGTCCAGATCGATCTCCGAGGTCTCGGCCCCGCCCGTCAGGGGCGCGCCGTCCGACTTCCGCCGCCCTATGACCAGCTCCTGCCTCTCCCGCGTCAGCTTCTCCCAGTCGTCCAGCAGCATCCGGATACGGCGGACGACGGCGTACGAGCCGCCCGCCATCCACGGCTGAGCGCCGCCGGCGGGCACGAAGATCCGCCGGTCGAAGTCCGGCTCGGACGGCTTCGGATTGCGCGAGCCGTCGACCTGGCCCATCAGGTTGCGGGTCGTCATCGGGCGGGCGGTGGCTCCCGGTGAACGGTTGAAGCCGTTCATCTGCCAGCGCACCTTCGCCGCCGCGCCCGCCTCCCGCTGGATCGCGCGCAGCGCGTGGAAGGCCACCAGCGCGTCGTCGGCGCCGATCTGCACCCACAGATCGCCGTTCGACCGCTTGGCGTCGAGCTGGTCCGACGAGAAAGCGGGCAGCGGGTCGAGCTCCACCGGCCGCCGCGCCACCAGGCCCGTACGGTCGAAGAAGGAGGCGCCGAAGCCGAAGGTGACGGTCAACGAGGAGGGCCCGGCGTCCAGCGCCACACCGGAGTCACCGCCGTCGAGCGGTTCGCCCGCCATCAGCGTCTCCGCCACCGCCGACCAGCGGCGCATCAGCGCGCTCGCCTCCCGGCGGCCCGCACCGGCCGCCAGGTCGAACGCCACCAGATGCCCGCGCGCCTGCAGCGGCTCGGTGATGCCCGCCTGGTGCGCGCCGCGGAACGCCACGCCCGTCGAACCGACGCTGGCCAGAGCCGTGCCGGGCTCGCCGGCGGCGGCCGCGTATCCGGCCGCGCCCCCGGTCGCGCCCAGCACCAGCCCGCTGGCGCCCGCCGCGCCCACGGTGCCCAGGAGGCGGCGCCTCGAAATGTCCACGTCGTTGCCCACGGTCAGTTCAGCCGATCTTCACGGTCTTGTCGATGGTCGTCTGGTCGATGTCGGAGGTGCGGACGGTCACCTGGAGCCGCCACTCGCCCGGCATGGGGATCTGCACGGCCTCGGCGCTCCAGTGTCCGGCCGCCACCCGGTCCGGGGTGATCGGCAGCGGGCCGATCGCCTTGGCGTCGAGGGTGAAGGAGACCTTCAGCTCCGGTGCGTCCAGGGGCCGTCCGTCCGCGCCGTCCAGGAAGACGTGCAGGGCGTTCGCGCCGGAGCGGCCGGGGTCGAGGCTGAGCCGGACGGTGCCCTTGCCGTTGGTGCCGCCGGTGTCGAACGGCAGGCTCAGGCCGATGGGCCGGTCCGGCACGGTGGTCGAGGACGAGGCCTTCGTCCGGTCGGCCTCCTCCTGTGTACGGCCGGGCTCGGTCGTCGTCAGCACGGTGGTGACGGCGAGCAGCACCACCGCGACCCCGGCCTCGGCCAGTACGGAACGGCGCAGCCCCGCCCGGTCGGCGTCGGCGTCCCGGACGCGCTTCTCGCGGGCGGTCGCCACGGCGGCCCGCTGCCGCGCGAGCTGGGCGGCACGCTCGGGATCGACGGGTGCCTCACCGGTCGCGGCACGCTCGGGTGCCCCACCGGTCGGCTCGGGTGCCTCGGCGGGCTCGGATGCCTCGCGCGCCGCCTCCCGTTCCTCCGCCGCCTCCGGCGCCTCTCCGGCCCCAGGAGCCTCGGCGTCAGCCGCCGGGAGGGGCGCCGACGGCTGCGTGGTCGTCTCCGCCAGCCGTCCCGTCCAGCGCCGTGAGATCCACGCCAGGCCGACCAGTACGGCGACCAGCGCCACCTTGACCAGCAGCAGCCGTCCGTACGGCGTGCCCGTCAGCGCGGACCACGAACCGACCTGCCGCCAGGACTGGTAGATCCCGGTCGCGGCGAGCACCAGCACCGAGCCGAACGCCAGCTGGGAGAACCGCCGTACCGCCGCCCGTTCGATGGACGGCTCCCGGTAGAGCGCGACGAGCAGCGACGTCAGGCCGCCCAGCCACGCGGCCATCGCCAGCAGATGCAGGATGTCGACCGGCATCGCGATGCCCGGCTGGAGACCGGCCGACGCGTGCTCGGACAGTGCCCAGGTCCCGGCCAGCCCGGCCGCGACGACGGTGCCGCCGGCCGCCAGCCCGAAGGTCAGGTCCTTCTTCTCGCCCGTCTCCTCGCGCCGCGCGTACGCCCCGAAGAGCACGGCGACGAAGAGCGCCGCCGCGCCGAGCAGCAGCAGCCGCGAGATGAGCGCGGCGCCCGTCCTGGTCTCCAGGACCGCCCCGAGTCCGCCCAGGTCGAAGGCGTCGGCGAGCCTGCCCGAGCCGGTGTACGGGCTCCGCAGCAGCAACAGGACCAGCGTGGCCGCCGTCAGCGTCAGCCAGCCCCGGACGACGAGCCGCTGCATCGGCCGTACGCTCGCGCCGCGCGGCCAGCACGCCAGGACGAAGGCCACGCCGCCCACCAGCAGGATGAAGCCGGCGTACGAGAGGTAGCGGGTGATGTCGTACAGGAGGCCGACGAGGCCGCCGCCCGCCTCCTGCGCGGGCAGGGCGACGGTCGTCTTCGACGGGGCGCCGATGGAGAAGGTGTACGCGCCGGCGATCGGGTGGCTGTCGGCGGAGACGGCCTGCCAGGCCACCGTGTAGGTGCCGTCCGGCAGGCCGGCGTGCAGGTCCACGCCGTACTTGACGACGGATCCGCTGCACAGGTCGCGCAGTTCACCGGTGTCGGCGCGCTTGCCGCTCGGTTCGAGCACCCGGATCGAGTCGTCGCCCATGGCGACCTGCTCGGAGAAGGTGAGCGTGATCCCCTTGGGCGCGGTGGCGACCACCGCCCCGTCCTTCGGGTCGCTCCCGGTCAGCGCGGCGTGCGCCGACGCGGGGGCCGCGCCGGCGAGCAGGGCGCCGAGCAGCGTGGCCGCGACGAGCAGCAGCCGGGCGAGGGTGGTTCCGAAGCGCGGGGCGGTGGCCGTCATGGTGTGTCAGTCCCCCAGTGCCTGGTGCTTCTTCGGGTTGTGGTTGGGTGCCTCGACGGGAAGCTCGACCTTGACCGGGTCGGACTTCTCGAAGCGCAGCTCGATGCTCACCTTGTCGCCCTGCGCGGGCTTCTCCTTGATGGCCATGAACATGATGTGGCTGCCGCCTCGTTCGAGGTTCAGCTCACCACCGGCGGGGATGTCGAAGGACTTCACCTGCCGCATCTTCTGGTCCTTCGTCTCGTGGATCTGGACGTCGTCCGAGAGGGGACTGGTGACGGAGGTGAGCCTGTCCGCGCTGTCGCCGGTGTTCTCGATGGTGAGGAAGCCGGCGGCCATGTCCGTGGCCGGCTGCGGCATGAACGCGCCGCTGACCTTCAGCTCCGGCTCGGACCCGGAGGAACAGCCGCCCAGCGCCATGGCACCGGCGAGGGCTATGGCGGCGGTCAGGGCGGTGGTGGTGCGGCGGGTCACGGGTTCTCCCCCTTGATGATCTTCGGCAGGTCCTTGGCGTAGTCCTCGGCGGTGGTGTCCTCGCCGTACAGGACGTAGCCCTGGTCCGTCTTGGGGGAGAAGGCGATCACCTGTGCGCCGTGCATGGAGACGACGGAGCCGTCCTTCTCCTTCACCGGCGCGTCGATGCCGATGCCGATCTGCCGGGCGCCCGCCTGGATGGTCGGGAAGTCGCCGGTCAGCCCGGTGAACGAGGGGTCGCCCGCCGAGGGCAGCCACTTGGCGAGCTCGGCGGGGGTGTCCCGTTCGGGGTCGGTGGTGACGAAGACGACCTGGAGCTTGTCCTGGTCGGCCTTGGGGAGCTTCTTCTTGGCGATGGCGATGTTGCTCATCGTCAGCGGGCAGACGTCGGGGCAGTGGGTGTAACCGAAGTAGATCAGCGTCGGCCTGCCCTTGGTCCGCTCGCGGAAGTCGTACTTCTTGCCCTGGGTGTCCGTGAGGACGAGGTTGGGCTTCTCGTACGGCCGGTCGAGCACCGTCCCGGGCCTGGAGGAGTCCGTGCCGGTGGACACCTCGGCGAGGGGGCTGCCCGCCTCGTCGGTGCCGTCGCCGTCGCAGGCGGACAGGGTGAGCGCCGCCGCGGCGACGAGCGCCGTGGCGATCAGCGGGGTACGCCGGGCGCGGCGGGGCCGCGCGGCGCGGTGGGGGTTGCGCATGAGGTTCTCTCTCGGAGTTCTCTGGGAGTTCTCTCGTGGGGACGGCGGGCCGTCGGGCCCGCCGTCCCCACGCGGGTCATCAGGCCTGCCGGCGACGTCCCGCGAGCACGCCGAAGGCGACACCGGCGGCACCGACCAGGATGCCGACGACGCCGAGGACGCGGGCGGTGGTGTCGCTGCCGGACGTCTCCGCCGCGGTCTTCTTCTCGTCGTGGCCCTTGGCGTCGGCCTTGTCGTCGGCCTTGGTGCCGGCCGCCGCGGAGGCGCCCCCGTGGTGATCGTCCGACGCGGCGGACAGCTTGAGCACGGGCGCCGGCGTCTGCGGCTCCGGGGCGCCGTCCTTCGGCTCCTCGATCCAGCGGACGACCTCGTTGTTGTCGTACGTCTGGAGGGCCTTGAAGACGAGCTTGTCGGCGTCCTCGGGCAGCTGGCCCATGGAGACCGTGAACTGCTGGAACTGGCCGGGCGCGATCTTCGACCCGGCGGCGGTCCAGGTGATCTTGGTGGCCGCCTCGGTGATCTGCTTGCCGTGGACCTCAAGGGGCTTGGCCAGCTTGGCCTTGGTGACCTCGGCCTTCCAGCCGGGGACCGGCTGGGTCGAGACCGACGCCAGCGGGTGGTCGGCGGGGAGGGAGACCTCGACCTTGACCGTGGAGGCGTTGTCGCGCTCGTTGGGGACCTTGAAGTCGACGGTCGCGTAGCCGCCCTTGGCGGCCTCGCCCTGCGGCTGGACGCTGACGTGCGCGGACGCCGTACCCGAGAGCAGGGCGAGGGAGGAGACGGCGAGGCCGCCGACAAGGGCGATACGTGAAACCTTCATGGCAGGACACACTCCATGGAGAGCAGGAAGAGGTGCGTGCACCGGCGTACGCCGGCGGGCGGACGCGGGAGCACCGCGACGCCACTCCCGTGAGTGCGTCGCGTCAGGCTGCGAGGAGGAATACGGCCGGCGGGCCGCGCCTGATCACCGTGTGCTGAAGTGCGCCCGCCGCGGCCGGCGGCGGGAAGTCCTGGTCGTCGCGGGCCGGCCGGGGCCCGGCCGAGGGCAGCGAGGGCAGTCCGGCCACCAGGGCGCGTACGAGAACGAGGGCGGCGCGCAGGGAGCGTACGAGCGCCGCTTCGGCGATCCCGGTGACGCCCGCGGCGCCTTCGGCGGACAGCGCGGCGAGCCGCGTCAGCGCCAGGTCGCCGCGGCGCAGCAGCCAGCCGGTCACGAGGGCGGCCATCAGGTGCCCGAGGACCATGGGCAGGCTGGGCCACAGCCCGGCCGACCCGGCCGCCCCGCCCGCCGGGTGGAGGTGAGCGGTCGCCGTCGCCGGGTCGAGCCCGGCCGTGGTGACGATCCGGTGCGCGTCCGTGGGGCTGAGCGACGAGGCGCCCGCTCCGCACACCAGCTTGGCGGCCATCCGGATCAGCGCGTCGTCCGCCTGGGGGCCGACCGCGAGACGCTGGTGCTGTCCGACCCCGAACAGCGTGTGCAGGGCCAGTTGTCCGCCCGTCAGGGCCGTGGCGATCACCGGCAGCGAGCGGTCGCGTCCCGTGAACGGGAAGGTCGCCCCGAGGATCCCCAGGAAGCCGAGGGCCAGGGTCCACCAGGGAACGGTGGCGCACGCGGCGAGCACATGGCCCAGCGCGGACAGCACGACGCAGACCGCGGCGAACACCGCGGCCCTCAGAAGCCGCAGACCGGCTCCGGCGCGTACGACCGGCGTAGGGGCAGACATGGCCGGGCCATCATCGCACTGCCCTCACACCCTCCATACGGCAGGTCCGGAAGGTCGTCTTTGCCACACGGGGTCCGGCACCGTCCGCCGTACCCGACACCGCCCGACACGGCCCGACACGGCCCCACACCGCCTGGCGTCGTCCGGGAACACCCGGATTATCGGCTGTCGTTCAGAAACCCGCCCGGATGTCCTGGTACCTGGTGGGACGGTCGAGGACGGCACCGCATACACCGGCGTCCGGGGCACGCGCGTCCGCCGAATGAGCGTTCCGAGCGCGATGGCGTGCTTACGGAACGGAAGGCGAGGCAATACGTAACGGTATGTCGAGCCGCAGCCAGGAGGCTGGAGCATGAGCATCTGGTGGTCCCTCCATTTGCGGCGCGAGGCTGCGAGCGTTCCGCTCGCCCGTCGCCTTCTCCTCGGCACCATGGAGACCGCCGGGGTCGACCCGGACATCTCGTACGATCTGTCGCTCGCTCTCAGCGAGGCCTGCGCGAACGCGGTCGAGCACGGCGGGCTGACGGCGTCGGGCGAAGCCTCGACGGAGTTCCGGGTGACCGCGTACCTGGATGGCGAGAAGTGCCGCATCGAAGTGGCGGACTCCGGGCCGGGCTTCCCGGCGGGCCCGGTCCGTACCGTGCGCAGGCCCGCGCCGGAGGCGGAGGACGGACGGGGGCTGCGGCTCATCGAGGAGCTGGCCGACCACGTCCACTTCGGCAACCGATCGGGCCGGGGCGGCGCGGTGGTGAGCTTCGACAAGATCGTCAAGTGGCGCACGGACGCACCTCTCGTCGCCATGTGACGCCCCGCCCCCTCCCGGGGCGGAGGCCCCTCGCGGGCGGAACCCCGCGCGCCCGCGCGAGCACAAGCCCCGCGCACACGGCGGGTCCCCCGCCGGAACACCCCGGCGGGGGACCCTCGTCCGCGACCGGCTCACGCCAGGCTCGCCGCTCACCCGGGACCCACCCGGGCTCATCCAGGACCCACCCGGGCTCACCCGGGCTCATCCGGGGAACGCCCCGCCCGCGGAGAGACCGGACAGGGGCTCTCGCGTCAGCCCTTCAGCGCGGCCATCCACGCCTCGACCTCGTCCGACCGGCGCGGCAGCGCTGCGGAGAGGTTCCGGTTGCCGTCCTCGGTGACCAGGATGTCGTCCTCGATCCGGACCCCGATGCCCCGGTACTCCTCCGGAACCGTCATGTCGTCGGCCTGGAAGTACAGTCCCGGCTCGACCGTCAGGCACATGCCCGGCTCCAGCGTGCCCTCGACGTACGTCTCGGTCCGCGCGGCCGCGCAGTCGTGGACGTCCATGCCGAGCATGTGGCCGGTGCCGTGCAGGGTCCAGCGACGCTGGAGGCCCAGCTCCAGGACCCGCTCCACCGGGCCCTCGACCAGGCCCCACTCGACGAGCTTCTCGGCGAGCACGCGCTGCGAGGCGTCGTGGAAGTCGCGGTACCCGGCACCCGGCTTGACCGCGGCGATGCCCGCCTCCTGCGCCTCGTACACCGCGTCGTAGATCTTGCGCTGGAGGTCGGAGTAGCGGCCGTTGACCGGCAGCGTGCGGGTGACGTCGGCGGTGTAGAGGGTGGTGGTCTCGACGCCGGCGTCGAGCAGCAGCAGATCGCCGGAGCGGACGGGGCCGTCGTTGCGCACCCAGTGCAGCGTGGTGGCGTGCGGGCCGGCGGCGCAGATGGAGCCGTAGCCGATGTCGTTGCCCTCGACGCGGGCGCGCAGGAAGAAGGTGCCCTCGATGTAGCGCTCGCTGGTCGCCTCGGCCTTGTCCAGGACGCGGACGACGTCCTCGAAGCCGCGGGCGGTCGAGTCGCAGGCGCGCTGGAGCTCGCCGATCTCGAACGCGTCCTTCACCAGGCGCGCCTCGGAGAGGTACACCCGCAGTTCCTCGTCGCGCTCGGCGGTGACCTTGTCCGTCAGGGCCTTCTCGACGCCGGCGTCGTGGCCGCGGACGACGCGGACCGGGCCGGTGGCCCCGGCGAGGTGCGCGGGCAGTTCGCGGACGTCCTTCGCCGGGATGCCGAGGAGCTGCTCGGCCTCGGTGAGGGAGTGCCGCCGGCCGACCCACAGCTCGCCCTGGCCGTCCAGCCAGAACTCGCCGTTCTCCCGGTTGGAGCGGGGCAGCAGGTAGACCGTCGCCCGGTGGCCGCCGTCCTTCTCCGGCTCCAGCACCAGGACGCCGTCCTGGGTGTGGTCACCGGTGAGGTACGCGTACTCGGTGGACGGCCGGAAGGCGTACTCGGTGTCGTTCGAGCGGGTCTTCAGGTTGCCCGCGGGAATGACCAGACGCTCGCCGGGGAAGCGCCGGGAGAGCGCGGCACGGCGGTCGGCGGTGTGGGCGGCCTGGGGGATCGGCTCCAGACCGTGCAGCTCCGTATCGGCCCAGCCGGACTTCATGTTCTCGGCGAGCTCGTCGGACACGCCCGGGTACAGGCCGTTCTTGCGCTGCTTGATCGGCTCTTCGTCCGCTGCGTCAGCAGCCTGGTCCGACACAGTTTCCGGGGTCTCCGGCAGGAGCTCTTCGGCCACGGGTCCGCCTCCTTCTGGTACGTCACTGAACCCCCTCCATCGTACGGTCGTACGGAAGGGGGCCCAGGGCCGGAAGACCCGTTACACAGAGCGGCCGGATGTCACGCGAACCGGGCGGCGAGCAGCATCACGTCCTCGCCGCTCCCGGTCCGGTCCGGGCCGTCGGGCAGCATCGTCCGCAGCACGTGGTCGGCGATCGCCCCGGGGTCGTCCCGGTCGGCCCCGGGTACGGTCACGGCCGCCGTGTGCAGCCGGGCGAAGGCACGGTCCATGGGTTCTCCGGTGCGCCGCAGCAGCCCGTCCGTGTAGAGCAGCACCGTTTCTCCGGGTTCCGGCGCGAGCTCCACGCTCGGCGCCTCCCAGCAGGCGAGCATGCCCAGGGGCGCCGACAGGGAGGTCTCCACGTACTCGGTGCGCCGCGTGCCGATGACGAGCGGCGGGGCGTGCCCGGCGCCGGCCAGCACGATCTTGCGGGCGGCGGGCTCGCAGTACGCGAAGAGCGCCGTGGCGGACCGGGCGGGTTCGGTCAGGCGCAGCAGCAGTTCGAGATCGGAGAGCACGGCGACCGGGTCCTCGCCCTCCATGACGGCGTAGGCCCGCAGGGAGGCGCGCAGCCTTCCCATCGCGGCCAGCGCGCTCGGCCCGGAGCCGGAGACCGAGCCGACGGCCAGTCCGAGCGCGCCCTCGGGCAGCGGCAGGGCGTCGTACCAGTCGCCGCCCCCGTGCGGTCCCCTGCGGTGCCGGGCGGCGAGCTGGACCCCCGGGACCCGGGGGAGGCGGCTGGGCAGGAGCTCCTCGGCGATGGTGGCCAGGGTGGCGCGGCCGCGCTCCAGCTCCAGGAGGCGGGCCAGGTGTTCGGAGGCGTACTGCCCGTAGAGGCCCACCAGGTAGCGCCGGCGCTCGGCCGGTTCGGCGGGCTCGTCGTACAGCCATACGGCGGCGCCCAGCTTCCCGGCGGTCCCGGTGGCGAGCGGCACGGCGTAACTGGCGGCGTAGCCGAGGCGTGCGGCGACCTCGCGGTGGCGGGGGTCGAGCCCTTCGTCCCCGAGCAGGTCGGGCACGGCGACCGGGTCGGGAATCCCGGCCGCGCTGTCCATGAGCCGCCCGTAGGAGGTGGCGCCGCGCGGCACCGTCTCGATGTGGCCGATCTCCGCGCGGGCGAGGCCGAGCCCGATGGTCCTGGCGGGCCCGAGCCCGTCGGCGGGTTCGAGGACGGCCATACCGCGACGAGCGCCCACCAGGGCGGCACCGGCGCGCAGCAGTTCGTGCAGTGCGTCGTCGAGGGTGCCGGTGCGGGCGAGGCGCTCGGTGAGTTCGTGGAGGGTGGTGAGGTCGGAGACCCAGCCTGCCAGCCGGTCCTGGATCAGCGCACCGGGGGCGGACGCCGCGACCGGGATGCCCGCATGGGGCGTCGCAGTGTGCGCGGGGGCCGGGACCGTTGGATCGATTCCGGCCACTTTCGGCAGGTGAGGGGCGCTCATGACAGCCGGCTTTCCGGCTGGTGCGTATCGCTGAATAGCATCGCAAACCCCCATGTCATTCTGCGCCGCTATCTCTGTATCCACATGTACACGCAGAAGTAAGGGGATGTCCAGCATTGTCCCAGTGGGGCGTGGGGTGTTTGTGGGATCCACAACTTGGCCAAAAAATGCTCCCTATGGGTGGGGTTCACGATCGACTGAGGCCGTTCGAATGGGGGCACCCCCCAGGGCGGAGCCACCCGGCGAAGTCCCAGGAGGGAGCGTCATTCCGAGCATGCTGGGTACGTAAACGGTGTTGGTCAGGGGTAGTTGGGGCAGACCCGGAACCCTGCGGTGGGCCCTGGCGTCCTCACCACCGAAGGCCACGCCCCATCCCCGAGTGGCGGGGAAAGTTCAGCGGGACAGCAAGCGCCATGGGCGCGCCACCCCTCGCCACACGTTTAATGGACTTACAGCCCACGCTCGGCCCCCGTCACCGCCGACCGGCGGTGTTGCTCACCGCAGGCGAAGAGGGCCGACCCATGCCGAAGGCAGGGGCGGTGATGCGCCGGCTTGTACGCACAGCGAAGTAGCACACACATGGTGTGATGTGGACCCTCGGCGTTCAACGGAAAGGAACGAGCGCTCATGCGCGAGATCCTCGGAAGGCGACGCAGGCTCCGGTTCCGGCGCAGGGATAGGGCCGCCGCCCAGCTCGACGCGGCGCTCGTCTGCGCCACCGAGTGGGACTGGCCCGTTCTGCCCGGTGCCGGTCTCAAGGCGGCCGGTGGCCGCGGCGACCGGCCGCGCGGTTGTGCCTGCCCCGATCCCGACTGCGTCGTACCCGGCGCACACCCCTTCGACCCGGGGCTGCTGGCGGCCTCCACCGACGAGCGCATGGTGCGCTGGTGGTGGGGCAACCGGCCGGACGCCCCGATCGTCCTCGCCACCGGTGGCCGTGCGCCGTGCGCGGTGAGCCTGCCCGCCGTCGCGGGGGCGCGCGCGCTGGCCGCCCTGGACCGGACGGGCCTGCGGACCGGACCTGTGGTGGCGACACCGACCCGCTGGTCGATCCTGGTCGCCCCCTACACCCTCGAACAGCTCGGCGAACTGCTGTACGTGAAGGACTGCGTGCCCAGTTCGCTGCGCTTCCACGGCGAAGGCGGCTATCTGATGCTGCCGCCGTCCGGGACCGGGACGGGGCAGGTCCGCTGGGAGCGCGCCCCGCTCGCCGGTTCCGCCGCCCCCTGGCTGCCGGATGTCGAGGCGGTGGTGGACGCGCTGGTGGAGGCGAGCACGAGCGCCCCGGACGGGGGCAGCCGGCTCCGGTACTGACGGGCCGGCGGACCCCGCTCCCCGAGGACGCCGGGACGTCCCGCGGGCCTCGGGGGAGCGAGGGTGGCCCGCCGGGGGCGGCTTGTCACTCGTACGGGTGCGAGCCGGGCCGAGTTGCGGGGGAATCGGGCGCGCGGCCGCCGGGTGCCCCTCGTCCGCCGATATCTTCGGCCCACCGTCAGGAACTCCCGTACCAGCCGTCAGGTGGGCACCCTCATGAATCTCCGTGTGTTCGGGCTGGGAGCCGCCGTGGCGCTCACCGCGCTGCTGCCGCTGGTGGCGGTCGCGGGCCCCGCCGACGGCCCCGACCCGCTCGCGCTGTCCACGGGCGAAGGCCACGACGACGGCGACGACAGCGGGGCCCGGGCGGCCGGCGCGGGAGACGGCGGCGACGCCCGGAGCGCCCGGACGGGTGCGGGCGCGAACCGTACAGCAGCCGGTGACTCCGCGACGACCGGTTCCGCCAAGGGGCTTCTGGCCGGAATCGATACGGCGGGCGCCCCATCTGCCCGCTCTGTGCCCTCGGGCCCCTCGGCGCCCCCGGCACCGGCGGGAGCCGGGCGCGTCGTGCGCTGCGGTCCCGAGCTGGCCTCGCCCCACGGGGTCGAGGCGCAGACCTGTGTCCTGACCGAGGGCGCCGGGACCTGGGCGCGTACCTACTACCGCAACGCGACGGGCGACGAGCTGGCCGCCGTACTTTCCTTGATGGGCCCCGGCGGGCGCACCGTACAAACGCATTGCGCGGTTCCTGCGGAGGACGAGCCGGGCTCCTGCGAGACGCCGAAGGAACGCACGCGCGGTAAGTCCGGGGAATACACGGCGGTGTCGGAGTTCGCGAAGTTCACCGGAAGCGGCGACATCACGGAAAGTCCGCTGCTGCTGCGCTCGGGGAGCAACTCGCCAGGCCCTGCGGCCAGTTGAGGCGTCCGAGCGGAAGGGTGCATTCCGTGGAAAGTGAAGGGCCCGGTCGCTGGCGACGGGGGATGCACCAGCGACCGGGCTTCTAGAACCGTAACAAGAGATCGGCAGTTCGCAAATTCGATCTCTCTTATTCGGACAGGGATTTACCCGCGGGTACAGCGTTTGTGGCGGAAGTCACCGGCCGGCCGGGAGAGCGCTCCCGGGCCGGTGCGTGTGACCGGGGCCACATGTCCCGTCACCCGCACGGCGCCGGTGCGGGACCGGCCCCGGCGCGGAGCCGGGGCCCCGTCCCCGGCCCACCACCGGCCGGCCCGCGTCCCCGGCTCAATCGCCGACCGGCCCGCGGCCCCGTCACAGGGCCGGGGGCCACGGCCCGGCACGGGATCAGCTGAGCGTCACCTGGCGGTTGGTGAGTCCGCCGCGCGCCCGGCGCTCCTCGGCCGTCAGCGGCGTGTCCACGGCGAGAGCCGCCGCCAGCCGCTCCGCGAACTCGGCGGCCGGCTTCTCGCACTCCTCGGCGCCCATCGCGCTCGGCAGGTCCCAGACCGGGACCATCAGCCCGTGTGCGCGGAACGAACCGACCAGGCGGGTGCCCTCGCCGAGTGAGGAGGTCCCGGCCGCGTGCAGCCGGGCGAGCGCGTCCAGGAGCTGCTCCTCGGCGTGCGGCATGACCCAGCGCAGGTGGTTCTTGTCGGGCACCTCGCACCAGTACGCGGAGTCCACGCCCGCCAGCCGGACGGTGGGGATCGCGGCGGCGTTGGCCCGCTCCAGGGACGCGGCCACTTCGGGGGTGGAGTTCTCGGCGGAGTCCGGCACCCAGAACTCGAAGCCCGAGTGGACGACCGGCTCGAAGGAGGCGTCCGCGTCGAGCAGGTCCTGCAGGCGCGGGCCGTCCGCGGGCACCCGGTGGGCGGCGACCGGCGTGCCGGGCTCCGCGGCCAGCGCGCGCTGGAGCGTGTCGGCCAGGTCGCGGCTGAGGTCGCCGGACGAGGTGTCGTTCTGCAGAGCGAGCAGGACGGAGCCGTCGTCGCGGCGGAGCGCCGGCCAGGCCATCGGCAGGACCGTCGCGAGCGTCACCGACGGCACGCCCTCGGGCAGTCCGCCCTTCAGGCTCAGTGCCACGGTCGCCGCGGGGACCAGTTCGCGCAGGGCGACCCAGTCGCACTCGCCCGGCAGGCCCTCGAAGGGGCGCTGGACCAGCTCGGTCACGGCGTGCGCGGCCGCGCGGCCGTGACACGCCTTGTAGCGGCGGCCCGAACCACAGGGGCAGGGCTCGCGGGCGCCGACCACCGGTACCGGCTCCTCACGGCCCGCGCTGCGGGCCCCGCTCGTCACCTGCGGCTTGGTGGCCTTGGACTGGGGGCGCTTCTTGGCCATGGTGTGGCTTCTCCCGGTACGGCGGTGCTGTCTCGGGCGCGAGCCTAGCCGTACCGGGCCACCACGCGGTCCGGACCGCGTCGGCCGGGGTCAGTCCATGTCCTCGTACGCGTCGAGGAATTCGAATCCGGTTCCGGTCGACGGACCGGTGACACGCAGGGCGAAGTCGTCGCGCCGATGCCCTTCGCTGACGACCACCCAGACCGTGACCTCGCCGGACGCGCTGTCGCGTACGCCCCAGTCCCGGGCGAGGGCGTTGATGATGTTGAGCCCTCGGCCGCCGCGCGCGGTGACCGAGGGGGTGGCCGGTACAGGACGGGTCGGCCCGCCGCCGTCCGTCACCTCGACCGTCAGTGCCCCGCGCCCGTCGAGGCGCCAGGCGGCACGGACGTCCCCGTCGCCCACCTCCGCGTGCCCCAGCGGTCTGCCGTGCCGGCAGGAGTTGCTGAGCAGCTCCGAAAGGATCAGTACGGCATCGTCGACGACCGATTCGGCCACACCGCTGCGATGGAGCTGCTCCCGCATACGATGCCGCGCCTCACCCACGCCCGCAGGGCCATGGGGTACGGCCATGCTCGACGACGTGGGCACCTCTTGTGCCACCACAAACGCCACCCCCGAGACCTCCTTCGCCCCACGCCACGGAGTGAATGCCCCACGGGGCTGGGCCGGAAACCGGCCAGTCCGCATGTGGTGACGCACTCAACACGCCCGCAACGGATCGAACGCGCCGGGGCACTCCCCGTAACGGCCGCTAGGGACGTCCCAGTTGCGACAGGACCTGCTTCGGGCGGTTCGTGATGATTGCGTCCACTCCGAGCCGGGCACACAGCTCCACGTCCTCGGGGGCGTCGACCGTCCACACGTGCACCCGGTTGCCCGCCCGGTGGAGGCGCTCGACGTAGCCGGGGTGGTTGCGGATGATCCGGATGGAGGGGCCGGCGATGCGGGCACCCGCCGGCAGGCGCCCGTCCCGTATGCGCGGGGAGATGAACTGCGTCAGGTACACGGTCGGAATGCCCGGCGCGGCCGAGGCCACCCGGTGCAGCGAACGCGCGGAGAAGCTCATGATCCTTACGGGAGGCGCGGTGCCGGGCTGCGGCTCCGCCAGTCCGAACCGTTTGAGCAGCTGGATCAGCCGCTCCTCCACCTGGCCGGCCCAGCGGGTCGGGTGCTTGGTCTCGATGGCGAGCTCGGTGCGCCGCCCGGCGTCGGCCACCAGCTCCAGCAGCCGTTCCAGGGTCAGTACGGAGGTGAACTCGCGGTCGCCCCAGTCGGGGCTCTCGTCCGGGTCCTTCCAGGAGCCGAAGTCCAGCGCGGCGAGATCCGAGAGCTCCAGGGCGGAGACGGCGCCCCGGCCGTTGGAGGTGCGGTTGACCCGGCGGTCATGGACACAGACGAGGTGGCCGTCCGCGGTGAGCCGTACATCGCATTCGAGGGCGTCGGCGCCGGCCTCGATGGCCTTCACATACGCGGCGAGGGTGTGCTCCGGGGCCTCCTGCGAGGCGCCTCGGTGGGCGACGACCTGGATCGTGTGCTGGCGTGCGTGGGTCACCGCGTCATGGTGCCACCGCGACGGGGTACGCGGGTGCAGGACGGCTGATCGCGCTTCTCCGGCAGACTCGGCAGACATGGAGGGGCGTCCGTTTCGTCGGAAGTAAAGAACAGGCCGAAGACACACAGCTCCCGCTTACAGTGGCCTGACGGGCTGTGGGAAAAGCTGTCGGCGGAAGCTGCGCAGTGCACTCCCGTCGACGAGAAGGACCCCGAAGCACCTCAGAGACCGCACCGGCGAATCCCCAAGACCAGAGAAAAGACACAGAAGGCCCCCAGAAGGCCGAAAAAGAGACGTGGAAACCGAGGAGATCGAGCTGTGAGCACCGAGAACGAGGGCACTGCGGTTCCGTCCGCCCCTTCCGCACCTCCCGTGCCGGTCGCCGCTCCTGAGGGGACCCCCGCGTCGGCACCGGCCGCCCACGAACCGGGGACGGCGCCGGAACCCGGACCCGGGTACTCCCCCCGGCCCGCGGCCGGAGCGGCTCCGCTGCCCGAGCCTCCCCCGGCCGCGCCGTCCGCCCCGCAGCCCGGCCACGCGCCGGCGGCCCCGACGCACGCGCCCGCCGCACCCCCGCACGCCCCCGCTCCCGTGACCGCACGGACGGACGGGGGCGCCGGATGGCCGCCGGCCCCGCCGACGCTCCCCTCGTACGGCGGCGGCCACGGTGACGGCAGCGGCGGCGGAGCCTGGGGAGCGCCCGTGCCCACGCCCGGACCGGCGCAGCACAAACGTTCCGGCGGCGGTCTCGTCGCGGCGGTTCTGGTGGCCGCACTGGTCGCGGGCGGCATCGGAGGCGGCGTCGGCTACTGGGCGGCCCAGCGGGAGGACGACCCGGTCAGTTCGACCACCGTCTCGGCGGGCGAGACGCGGGCCGACTTCAAGCGGGACCCCGGCACGGTCGCGGCGGTGGCGAACAACGCGCTGCCCAGCGTCGTCACCATCGAGGCGAAGTCCGGCGGCTCGGAGAGCGAGGGCGGTACGGGCACCGGCTTCGTCTACGACAAGGAAGGCCACATCCTCACCAACAACCACGTGGTGGCCTCCGCGGCGGAGGGCGGCACGCTCTCCGCGACCTTCTCCGACGGGAAGAAGTACGACGCCGAGGTCGTCGGCCGGGCGCAGGGCTACGACGTCGCCGTACTCAAGCTGAAGAAGGCCCCGGCGGGCCTCAAGCCCCTCGCGCTCGGCAACTCCGACCAGGTCGTGGTGGGCGACTCGACGATCGCGATCGGCGCGCCCTTCGGCCTGTCCAACACCGTCACCACCGGCATCATCAGCGCCAAGAACCGCCCGGTGGCCTCCGGTGACGGCTCCAGCGGCAAGAACTCGTACATGAGCGCGCTGCAGACCGACGCGTCCATCAACCCGGGCAACTCCGGCGGCCCCCTGCTGGACGCGCGCGGCGCGGTGATCGGGATCAACTCCGCCATCCAGTCGGCCGGCAGCGGCCTCGGCCAGTCGCAGGCGGGCTCGATCGGCCTCGGCTTCGCGATCCCGATCAACCAGGCGAAGAGCGTCGCCGAGCAGCTGATCAGGACGGGGCAGCCGGTCTATTCGGTGATCGGCGCGACGGTGAACATGACGGAGGAGGGCGCGGGCGCCACGATCGCCGGCCAGGGCGCGGGCGGCACCCCGGCCGTCACCCCGGACGGCCCGGCGGCGAAGGCCGGCCTGAAGCCGGGCGACGTCATCACCAAGTTCGGCGACCGGACGATCGACAGCGGCCCGACCCTGATCAGTGAGATCTGGACCCACGAGCCGGGCGACAAGGTGGCACTCACCTACCAGCGCGGCGGCAAGGAGACCACGGTCGAAGTCACCCTGGGCGAACGCAAGGGCGACAGCTGACCGGCTAGGCTGTCCCCCGCGCGACCCCGACAGGGCCGCGCGGGGTGGGTTGCCCGAGCGGCCTAAGGGAACGGTCTTGAAAACCGTCGTGGCAGCGATGTCACCGTGGGTTCAAATCCCACACCCACCGCAGATGAACGGCCCCTGACCAGGTGAATCGGTCGGGGGCCGTTCTCTTGTGCGCTGTCCGTTGAGCGCTGCGGTTCCCCGTCAGTTCCCGGTAGATCGGGCACGGCCAGGGGCACGGCACCTTCTGATCCGTAGCTCTAGCGGGATCGGTCAGCCACGGCCAGGGACAAGGCGCTGTACCTGTCGTGGCTGGCAGCGGCGTACCTGGACGCGGGAGAGGTCGAGCACTCGACCGCGATCACGGCGCGGGTGTTCGACCTCTCCGAGGGCCTGGCGTCGATCAGACCGATGGCGCGGACCCGCCTGATGGTCAAGCGGTTGGAGCCCCACCGTTCCCTCGCCCCGGTCGGCGCGTTACTGGAGCGTGCGAAGGGCTAGCGGGTTGCCCGGGTGATCCAGTCCAGGTACTCAGCGCGGCCGGCGTCGATGGTGAACGCGATGACCTCTGGCGAGTCGTAGGAGGTGGTTGTCCACCAGGTGCTTCTCCAGTGCCTCGCGCCGGTCACCGGTCGTGCGGAACGCCACCTGGTACTCGGTGCCATTGGAGACTTCGCCGAGGTGTCGGTATGTCGTCTCGATGGGTCCGGTCACCTGCCCGGAAGCGGCTAGGCTCGCTTCCACCGCCGAGTGCGACAGCTTCCGCGCGGCGTCCTGCCCCGGATTGCGGGGCCCGCCCTCCGTGCTCACCCTGTCCCACCTTGATGCACCCGTATCCCGCTGTTGGCCGGCGCGTATGGGCCATCTGTGGGCCAGGATCATGGCGAGACCTGCGCACTCCTGGCGTCGCGCCGCCGCGCCAGGTAGCGGAGCAGGGCCCAGATCGCCGCGGCGTTCACCAGGGCGCTGACCAGGACCGCGCCGTAGAAGCCGAATTCGGACCCCATGTCGAGCTTGGTGTCGATGGATGTGTCCGGTGCCACCCAGTCCGAGGGGCGCGGGGCGGACTCCGGCGAAAACTCCGGGGGCAGCGGCTCGGGAGGTGGCTGCGAGCCTTCGTAGGTGGGCCCCACGACCGGGGCCGACTCGTCCAGGGCGTCCGCGGCGGGTCCGAAGGTGCTCAGCAGGAGGAGGCTGACCGGCGCGGTGGCGAGGATCGGCCAGACTGCGAAGAGTCCGATGTCGCCCGTCCGGCTGCCGACCGCGACGTAGAACACCATCGCGAACACCAGGGCCAGGTATCCCCCGGGCACCCACATCTCAGGCTTCGACCAGCGCCGCACCATGACGTTCCCCGTTCCGTTTCGTTTCGTTCGACCTGCGCCCAGTCTCGAAGCTGCCGAGGGCTGCCACCTGAGTACGCCTACTCATCCTGCTCGGCCCTGAGTACCTGGTCAGAGCCGTGCACGGCAAGCACGCCGGGGACACCGCGCAACGTATCCCCCGCGTCCGGCACACGGCGCCGGAGGATTCCGCGACCAGCCGCCGTTGAGGCCCCGCTCGATCAGCTCGTTCGCCCGGGACTGCTGACCCTTGACGCTGCTCGAACGACTTCCCGTCGTTGGTCCAGCCCGATCCCACCTCGGGGCGGCTCCCCGCGAGGATCAGCTCGCCCCGCCCGGCCTCGGGCAGGGGGCGGTCCTCGGCACGTAGGGCCGCGATCTCCGACGGGCGCATGGCGGCGTAGTACAGGCACTTGAAGAAGGCAGCCAGGTGCTCACCCCGGGAGCTGAGCCGCCGCACCGCGTCGATCAGGGCGGCGGCGGCCTGGTGCGGGTTGGGGACGTAGCGGAATCGACCTCGTCGTCCGTGACTCGGGCCGGGGCGGTCGGGGCAGGTACCCGGGCGGGGGCGGGGGCGGGGTGCGCGGCGTCGTGAGGAGTGCCGGTTTGATGGAGACACGCACGATCGAGCGGGTCCGGACCGCGGACGGGGCTCCGGGGCAGGTCTGGTACACCTCGTACGGGTCCAACATGCATCTGGACCGCCTCATGCACTACATCGAGGGCGGCCGGGCTCCCGGGGCGGCCCTGGCACATCCGGGGTGCCGCGACAAGCGGCCGCCGACGGCCTCCGTCGCCGTCGAGCTGCCGGGTGTCCTGTACTTCGCCACCGAGTCCCGGCTGTGGTCGGGCGGCCGGGCCTTCTACGACCCGGACGCGGACGGGCGCGTCTACGGGCGGGCCCACCTGGTGACGGCCGGGCAGTTCTCGGACATCGCGGCGCAGGAGATGTACCGGGCGCCCGGCGCCGATCTGGATCTCGTCCGGGCCGTGCGCCACGGGCGGGCGGTGCTGGGCGACGGACGGTACGAGACGCTCGTGTCCCCCGGCTGTCTCGACGGCCTCCCGGCGCTCACCGTCACCGCCCCCTGGTCGGTGGGCCGGGTCGAGTGGAACGCGCCCTCGGCCGCCTACCTCCGCTACCTCTCCACCGGCCTCCTGGAGGCGGGCGCGCGGGACGTGCGGGAGATCGCCGCCTACCTGGCGGCCTGCCCGGGCGCCGCCGGGCACTGGACCGTCCAGCGGGTCGTCGACCTGATCGCGGCACCGGCCACGGGCTGACGCCGCGGGACCGTGCCCCCCGTCGGATGTCCCGGCTGGCGGAGGGCCGCACGGCGGGTGACCATCGCAGCAGGCGTCGGCTCCCGCACGGGGCGTACGCGCCCGGGGCTCCGGCCGGAGTGCTCCCCGGCGGCCGCAGAGTTCCCGCCCTTTCCTGCCCTTCCTGGAGGTACGCGTCATGGCAGGCTTCTCGCTCGACTCCGTCGAAGCCGTCGTCGGCAGCGGAAGGGCCGTGATCTCGGCCGACGACGGCACGGTCGTGGCCGCCGTGCGGGACGCCCTGCGGCACGGCAGGTCGGCGACGTTCTACCTCACCCCGGGGCAGGCGGCGACGGTCAAGTCCTGGTACTGGACGCCCCAGCGGGTCGAGGAGCGCGGGCTGGAGCCCGTCTCGAACGAGGAGCTGGCCAGGATCGGGTCCGAGCTGAGGATCGAGGGCATGGGCCACTCCTACTCCAACCGGATCGTGTGCGAATGCGGGGCCGTCTACGGCGCGTTCGAGTTCGTCCAGCAGGGCGTCGCGGAGCACGGCAAGGAGCAGGTGGACGCGGTGCTCGCCCTGGAGGACGTCTACGTCCTGCGGGTCAATCCCGTGAACTCCGCCGTGTGCCCCGCCTGTACCCGCGGGATCATCGTCGGGCACGAGTACGACATGACCGGTTCCTACGGCTGCTGCCGGTCCGAGGCCCCCGTCTGACGGCCCGGAAAACCGTTCCGGCCGGTTCCGGCGTCCTTGGGGCATGGACAAGATCTGTGGGGGGACGGGGCAGCTGCTCCGGTTCGGGCTGCTCCAGGCGCGCTGCTGCGCGTTCGCCGTGGCGCTCGTCGCGGGCATCGCCGTCTCGGGCATGCTGCCCGAGCTGCCGGTCGCACGGTACGACCTGGTCCTGGCGTACGGGGTGCTGCTCGCCCTCGTCGCGCGGTGGGTGGGCTGGGACAGCGCGCGCGACACCTTCGTGATCGCCGCCTGCCATCTGATCGGGCTCGCCTTCGAGCTGGTCAAGGTACGGCTCGGCTCGTGGAGCTACCCGGAGGACGCGGTCACGAAGATCGCGGGGGTGCCGCTGTACGGCGGGTTCCTCTACGCGGCGGTCGGGAGCTACGTCTGCCGGTCCTGGCATCTGATGGAGCTGAGGCTGACCGGGTACCGCCCGAAGGCGATGGCGCTGCTCGCCGCCGGGATCTACCTCAACTTCTTCACGCACCACTGGCTGCCCGACGGCCGCTGGCCGCTGGCCGCCGCGATGGTGGCGGTCACGACCGGCACCTGGGTCGGGTACACGGTCGGGGCCCGCCGCCACCGGATGCCGCTCGTCCTCGCCTTCGTGCTCATCGGGTTCTTCCTGTGGGTCGCGGAGAACGCGGCGACGTACGTGGGGGCCTGGAGCTACCCGCACCAGCTGGACGGCTGGCAGCCGGTGGCCCTCACCAAGTTCGGTGCGTGGGCGCTGCTGATCAGCGTGACGTTCGTCCTGGCCGAGCGGGCCCGGCGCCGGGCCCCGGCCCGGGTCCACGACGACGACGGCGACGGCACCGGCGATGACACCGAGGACGACACCGGCGACGACCCGGTCCGGGCCCCGGCACGGGTCGCGGGACCCGCCGCGGCAGGGGCCGGCCCGGGCGGCGTCTGAGGCACGGCCCGCCGGTCCGACCCTGACGGTACGGCGCGGTTCCTCCACCTTCAGGAGGTGCGGCGGGCCCCATCCCTACAACCTGAGGCGGATCCCGGTTCGGGACCTGGGGCCGATCCCCCGGGGCGGTACCCGCTCCTAGCGTGGACCTATGACCGCGACCACTGGGCCCGTCTGCATCGGCGCCTCCACGGCAGCCACCGCAGCCTCCGGCACCGGATACCCGTCGTTCTCTTCGTACGTACGGGCCCGGGGCCCCGTGCTGCTGCGCACCGCGCGGTCGCTGACCGCGAATCCGTGCGATGCCGAGGACCTGCTCCAGACCGCCCTCGCCAAGACCTTCGCGGCCTGGGAGCGCATCGAGGACCATCGCGCGCTCGACGGCTATGTGCGCCGGGCCCTGGTCAACACCCGTACCTCGCAGTGGCGCAAGCGCAAGGTCGACGAGTTCGCCTGCGAGGAGCTGCCCGAGCCGGCCGGCCTCCCCGGGACGGACCCTGCCGAGCAGCAGGCGCTGCACGACGCGATGTGGCGCGCGGTCATGAGGCTCCCCGACCGCCAGCGGGCCATGGTCGTCCTGCGGTACTACGAGGATCTCAGCGAGGTCCAGACCGCGGAGGTGCTCGGGGTGTCCGTGGGCACGGTCAAGAGCGCCGTCTCCCGAGCCCTCGGCAAACTCCGGGAGGACCCGGAGCTCACTCCCGTACGCTGACCGCCCCGCTCCCGCCGCCCCGTGCGCCCGTCCCCGCTCCCCTTCCCCACAGGCCGTCACAGAGCGTCACCGGCCCGGCACCGGCCCGCCCCCCCCCCGGGCCCCGATGACGTGCGCGGTTCGCGGTTTTCCGCGCTTCCGTACTCTCGGGTAGTGACATACCGCGTGGTATGTGCGCAGAATCTGCACACCCTTACTGCCACGTAGCGCCCACCGGGAGGACGCCGTGCTGAGCACCATGCAGGACGTACCGCTGACCGTGACCCGCATCCTGCACCACGGGATGACGATTCACGGCCAGGCACTGATCACCACCTGGACCGGCGAGGACGAGCCGCAGCGCCGCACCTTCGCGGAAGCCGGCACCCGCGCCACCCAGCTGGCCAACGCCCTGCGCGACGAACTCGGAGTGGCTCCCGACGACCGTGTCGCCACGCTCATGTGGAACAACGCCGAGCACGTCGAGGCGTACCTGGCGATCCCCTCCATGGGCGCCATCCTCCACACGCTCAACCTCCGCCTTCCGGCGGAGCAGCTGGCCTGGATCGTGAACCACGCCGCCGACCGCGTCGTCGTGGTCAACGGCTCGCTCCTGCCGCTGCTCGCCCCGCTGCTGCCGCACCTCCCGACCCTGGAGCACGTCGTCGTCGCCGGCCCCGGTGACCGCTCCCTCCTCGACGGCGCCGCGCCCCGGGTCCACGAGTACGAGGAGCTCATCGCCGGCCGCCCCACCACGTACGACTGGCCGGAGCTGGACGAGCGGTCCGCCGCCGCCATGTGCTACACCTCCGGCACCACCGGCGACCCCAAGGGCGTCCTGTACTCCCACCGTTCGATCTACCTGCACTCCATGCAGGTCAACATGTCCGAGTCCATGAGCCTGACCGACCGGGACACGACCCTCGTCGTCGTACCGCAGTTCCACGTCAACGCCTGGGGCCTGCCGCACGCCACCTTCATGTCCGGCGTGAGCATGCTGATGCCGGATCGTTTCCTCCAGCCCGCCCCGCTCGCCGAGATGATCGAGCGGGAGCGGCCCACGCACGCGGCGGCCGTCCCGACCATCTGGCAGGGCCTGCTCGCCGAGGTCACGGCCAACCCCCGCGACCTCTCCTCGATGGCCCGCGTGACCATCGGCGGCGCGGCCTGTCCGCCCTCCCTGATGGAGGCCTACGACAAGCTGGGCGTCCGCCTCTGCCACGCCTGGGGCATGACGGAGACGTCGCCGCTCGGCACCATGTCGAACCCGCCGGCCGGGCTGACCGCCGAGGAGGAGTGGCCCTACCGCGTCAGCCAGGGCCGCTTCCCGGCCGGTGTGGAGGCCCGGCTCGCGGGCCCCGGCGGCGACTTCCTGCCCTGGGACGGTGTCTCGGCGGGCGAGCTGGAGGTCCGCGGACCGTGGATCGCGGCCGCCTACTACGGCGGCGCGGACAGCGAGCCCCTTCGGCCGGAGGACAAGTTCTCCCCGGACGGCTGGCTGCGGACCGGTGACGTGGGCGTGATCAGCCCGGACGGCTTCCTCACCCTCACCGACCGGGCGAAGGACGTCATCAAGTCGGGCGGCGAATGGATATCGAGCGTCGAGCTGGAGAACGCCCTGATGGCCCATCCGGACGTGGCCGAGGCCGCCGTCGTCGCCGTCCCGGACGAGAAGTGGGGCGAGCGCCCGCTGGCCACGGTCGTCCTGAAGGAAGGCGCCACCACCGACTACGTGACGCTGAAGGCGTTCCTCGCCGGATCGATCGCCAAGTGGCAGCTGCCCGAGCGCTGGGCGATCGTCCCGACGGTGCCGAAGACCAGCGTGGGCAAGTTCGACAAGAAGGTGATCCGCAAGCAGTACGCGGACGGGGAACTGGACGTCACCCTGCTCTGACCGGACGGAGGGGGCGCCCCGGGGCGCCCCCTCCGGTCCGCACCGGCCCGGTCCGTACGCGGTACGCACCGGGCCGCGCCGGTCAGTTCGTACCGATCTTCGCCAGCAGGTCGACGATCCGGGACTGGACCTCGCCGCTCGTGGAGCGCTCGGCGAGGAAGAGGACCGTCTCGCCCGACGTCAGCTTGGGCAGCTCCTCCTCGTTGAGGCTCGCCGAGGTGTAGACGACCAGCGGCGTGCGGTTCAACTGGCCGTTCGCACGCAGCCAGTCGATGATCCCGGCCCGGCGCCGGCGCACCTGCATCAGGTCCATCACCACCAGGTTCGGCCGCGTCTGGGCGGCCAGGGTGACGGCCTCCGAGTCCGTCGAGGCCCGCGCCACCTGCATCCCGCGCCGCTCGAGCGTCGCCGTCAGCGCCAGCGCGATCTCCTCCTGCTCCTCGATCAGCAGCACCCGCGACGGATGCTGCTCGCTGTCCCTGGGAGCCAGCGCCTTGAGGAGTACGGCCGGGTCGGCACCGTACGCCGCCTCCCGCGTCGCCTGCCCCAGACCGGCCGCGAGCAGCACCGGCACCTCGGCCGCGACAGCGGCCCGACGCAGCGACTGGAGGGCCGTACGCGTGATGGGTCCGGTCAGCGGGTCGACGAAGAGCGCCGCCGGGAACGCGGCGATCTGCGCGTCCACCTCCTCGCGCGAGTGCACGATCACCGGCCGGTAGCCGCGTTCGCTCAGCGCCTGCTGGGTGGAGACGTCCGGCGCGGGCCAGACCAGCAGCCGGCGCGGGTTGTCCAGCGGCTCCGGGGGCAGTTCGTCGTCGAGGGGCTGCGGCTGCGGCTCGTTGGCGACCTCGAACGCGCCGCCCGGGCCGTCCAGCGGCTCCGGGCCCTCGGCCGCGCCCTCGTCCGGTGCCCCTATCTCATAGGCCCGCCCCTCGGCCGGGACCGAAAGCCGCTGCTGGGCCGGGGTCTGCGACGGGGGCCCCGGGTGCTGCCGGGCGGCCGTCTCCGGTGCCGTCGGCCGCTCGCCGTCCGGGGGCGTGGCCAGCTTGCGCCGCCGTCCCGAACCCAGCGTCTGCGGCTGTCCGGGCAGACCCTGCCCCGGCCCCTGCCGCTGGCCCTGGCCCTGCTGCTGGGCGATCTGCTGCGCGAACGGCACGCCCTGGCCCAGCGTGCGCACGCTGAAGGCCCGCCCCTGGGTGGTGTCGGACGCGTCCTCCCCGGCGTCCGGCGCCTCGGCGGCAGGTGTCTGCGCGGCGGCAGGTGTCTGCGCGGCCGGCGTCGATGGGACCGGTGCGGGTGCGGGTGCCTGGGCGGCAGGTGCCTGGGCCGCGGGTGCCTCGGCGGGCAGCGGCTGGGCGGGGGGCTGTGCCTGCGGCGCCGGGTGCGGCTGGGCGGGCGGCAGCGGTACGGAACCCGTGCCGGTGCCCGTCCCGCTGTCCGCCGGGGCGACCTGGGGCTCCTGCACCGCCCGTCGGCGGCCCGTCGGCGGCTGCACCGGATGCGGCTGCGGCGGCGTGTGGTCGGCGTCGGGCTCCGTGCGTACGGAGCCGTGGCCGGCCTCCCCGTCGTCCGGGCGCCGGTCGGCCTCGGCGGGCGGCAGCGCGAACGCCGTCCGGACGCCCTCGGCCGGCGCGGGCCTCTCCTGGGCGGGCGACAGTGCCCGGCGGGCCCGCCGCCCGGCCGGTTCCGCCGGTGAGGGCGCCTGCGGCTGCTCGGGTGAGGGCGCCTGGACGGGAACCGCCGCCGGTGCCTGTGCCTGGGGGCCGCTCGGAGCGGCGGGCAGGGCGAAGGGCGCGTGCGCGGCGGGAGGCGTGGCGACCGGCCGGCCCTGGGACCCCGCCGGGGCGGACACCGCGTCGGTGGCGGGGCCCGGGCCGGCGGTCAGCGCCGGAAGCCCGCCCTCGCCGCCCCGCCCGCCGGACCGCAGCCCGCCGGGCGGTACGGCCCCGGGGGGCATGCCCTGCGGCGGTACGGCCGTACCGAGCGCCGCCCGGCCCTGGGCGCTCTCGGCAGCGGTCACGACCGACCCCTCGGCGGGGCTGGGCCGTCCGCGCCGTCGGCCCGTGGGCTCGGAGGCCCCGGAGTCCTGCGCCGGAATGAGCTGCTGCCCGGGCTGCCCCGGCTGACCGGGCTGACCGTGTTGACCGGCCTGCACCGCCACCCGGTCGGCTCCGCCGTCCGCCTCGGCGCGCGCCCGCCGCCGCCCGGTCGGCTCACCGGTCACGGGGTCCTCGGCGTGCACCGGGCTCTCCAGGAAGGCGTCCGTCGACGGGCGCCGGGCCCGCCGCCGCCCGCCGCCCGGCGCACCGCCGGACGTGTGACCGGCGCCCGCCCCGGCCGGCACCGGGGCCGTCTCGGGGTGGGCCGCGACCTCGGGCCGCGCGACCTCCGTGGCGGCGGGCGGAGCCACCGTCCCGGACCCGCCGCCCAGCGGAACCTCCAGGACGTAGGCGCTGCCGTTCGTCCCGGGCACCTCGTGCGTCTGGAGCACACCCTCGTGCGCCCGGACGATCCCGTGCACGATCGGCTCGTGCACCGGGTCGCCCCCGGCGTACGGGCCGCGCACCTCGATGCGTACGACCTCACCGCGCTGCGCCGACGCGACGACGATCGTCGAGTCGACGTACCCGCCGCCCGGGACCGGACGGGCCTTGCCGGTCGAGTCCACTCCGGCGACGTCCGCGATCAGGTGCGCCAGCGCCGTCGACAGCCGGGCTCCGTCGACCTCGGCCTCGATCGGCGGCGCGTGCACCGCGAACTGCACCCGCCCCGGCCCGATCAGCTCCACCGCGCCCTCGACGCCGGCCGCGACGACCCCGTCGAGCAGCACCTTCTCCTTGCGCAGCCGCTCGGCGCCGACGTCGAGGCGCTGGAAGCCCAGGACGTTGTCGACGAGGGTCGTCATCCGGGCGTACCCGGCCGCCAGATGGTGCAGCACCTGGTTGGCCTCGGGCCACAACTGGCCCCCGGGGTCGGCGGCCAGCGTGGCCAGCTCGGCGCGCAGCTCCTCCAGCGGTCCGCGCAGCGACTCGCCCAGTACGGCGGTCAGCTGGGCGTGACGGGCGACCAGTTCGGCGTACTGCCGCTCGCGCTCGGCGTACCGCTCCTCCAGCTTCTCGATCTCGACGGAGTAGCGCTCGCTCCGGTCGGCGAGCTCGGTGGCGTGCGCCTCGGCGCGTTCGGCCGCCTCGGTCTCGTGGGCCTCGGCCCGCGCCGCGAGCTCGGCCTCGTGCTGCTCGACGAGCTCCTCGTAGGGCCGCCGGTCGGTGAAGGTCATGACCGCGCCGACGAGCTGGTCGCCGTCCCGTACCGGCGCGGTGGTCAGGTCGACCGGCACCGGCGAACCGTCCTTGGCCCACACCACCTGCCCCCGCACCCGGTGCTTGCGACCGGAACGCAGGGTGTCGGCGAGAGGGGACTCGTCGTACGGGAAGGGCTCGCCGTCCGCACGCGAGTGCAGCATCAGCCCGTGCAGCTCCTTGCCGCCCAGGTCGCTGGCGCGCCAGCCGAGGATCTGCGCGGCGGCCGGGTTGACCAGGACGACGCGTCCCTCGGTGTCCGTCCCGACGACCCCCTCGGAGGCGGCGCGCAAAATCATCTCGGTCTGCCGCTGGGACCGGGCGAGTTCGGCCTCGGTGTCCAGGGTGCCCGAGAGATCCCGTACGACCAGCATGAGGAGTTCGTCACCGGTGTACGAGTTGCCCGCCACCGTGTACGCGTTCGTCGCGGTTCCGTACGAGTCGTACGCCTCGCGTCCGTCCTCCAGGCTCGCGCTGGTGACCTCGACGGGAAACTCGCCGCCGTCGGTCCGGCGCGCGACCATCCGGGTCGGCTTGGTCCGTCCGCGGTCGTCGGCGGCCTCGGGCCTGCGCATGGAACCGGGGATCAGCCGGGAGTCGAAGGCGGGCAGCAGATCGAGGAGTCCACGCCCCACGAGCGCGGTGCCCGGCGTCTCGAACATCTCCAGGGCGATGGTGTTCGCGTTGACGACGGTGCCGTTGCAATTGACGAGCACGAGCCCGTCCGGCAGCGCGTCGAGTATGGCTGCGAGGCGAGCAGCGCCTCGGGATGGCCTGCTGCTCACGACGACGCTTCCTCCCACTGACCTACTGCCACTTGCGGACGGCCGGCCCCATCCTGCCGCTCGGGCCGCTGCCTGTCACTGAAGGGAGTCTAAGGGCACGCAATGTGGTCGCGACGGCGGATCAGGGGGAGCTCTCATCAAGGTTGTGTGGCGGGGGTGCGCGGTCCCGGCGCGCGACCCACGCGTCGTCCGGCCCCCTGACGGCCCGCGGACCGGCGGTGATCCGGTCCGGCCCGCTGCCCCGAACGGACCGTTCGCGGGTCCGGGGGGAGCCTCGCGCGGTCCGTGTCGTACAGCTTCCCCTTCCCCCTTCCCCGGGCGCGTCGACCGGGGAAGGGGGAAGGGGACCGGGGGAAGAGGGAAGGGGTGCGGCGGGGAACCGGGAGCCGGGCCGGGGACGGGCTACGACCTGGCCAGCGGCAGTACGGGCTTGAGGGTGTCCCAGCGCTTGATCTCGCAGCCGTTGGTCCGGGCGAAGCGGGCGTCGACCTCACGCCCGTGCCAGGTACCCGTGATGTGGGCGGTGGCGTCCCCGCCGTGCTGCTGGGTGCACATCCTGTTCTTGTCCACAGGGCTGAACGGGTCCCTGCCGTTGGTCGACAGTTCCTCCAGCCGCTCGCAGGCGGCTCGCGCGGCCGGGTGGTTGCCGCCGGGTTCCTCCCCGCACTCCAACCGGAACGTTCCGTCCGCGGAGGGGTTGCCGGAGTCGGCCACGGTGACGGTCAGCGAGTCGGGCGCGGACAGCAGCGGCGGCAGCGGCATGGGAAGGGGCACGGCCATGGCGGCGGGTGCGGCGGCGCCGAGCGCGGTGAGGGACGCGGCGGCGGTGAGGACGAGACGGCGCAGCATACGAACTCCAGGGTTACGGATCCGTGGGGGATTGACCGGCATCTCCACCTCACTAACGCTCCTATGTCCCCGGCGTTGCGCAACCGGAGACCCTTTGCCCTGCGCCCCGCACGCCTAGTACCGTGGGGATCGATTGGTGACGGCCCCCCGGGCTGTGTCATCATCTGCACGCACCACTCGCGCCCGCGCGGGTGTGCTGGAGGCGTCGCCTAGTCCGGTCTATGGCGCCGCACTGCTAATGCGGTTTGGGTCTTAAAGCCCATCGAGGGTTCAAATCCCTCCGCCTCCGCGTGATCCGAAGCCCCGGCCCCACGGCCGGGGCTTCGGCCGTTCCCGGATCCGCTTCGGCCGTTCCCCGGTGGTCTCCGGGTTCCTGGCGGCGTGCCGCGGCCGAGATCTTCCGATGCCTCTGGGCCCCGGCGGTCCCTGCCGGTCTCCGCCGCCCCCGCCGGTCCTCTTCCGGTGCCTCTGGTCCCTTCCGGTCCCTTCCGGTCCCTTCCGGTGTCTCCGGTCCGCCGCCGGGTCCCGCGGCCGGCCGCCCCCGGTTCTTCCGGGCTCCGGGCCGCCCTCCGCGACAGCCGCGTGACCCGCGCCACATATGGCCGGGGGTGATCGCGGCAGCGGGATGCCCGGAAACCTGCCGGATCGGTGTTTCCGCAGGTCAGAGTGGGTGTGGTTAACGGATTTCGCGTCACGGCGCAGGTCATGTAATGTTGTTCCCGCAACGCCGACCGGGAAGAAAAAAGCCCGGAACGCCAAGCACTCGTAGCTTAACGGATAGAGCATCTGACTACGGATCAGAAGGTTGCAGGTTCGAATCCTGCCGAGTGCACAGCAGGACAGAGGCCCTCAGGAGACATCCTGAGGGCCTCTGTCGTATGTCGTGACGGCAGTGATTGACGGCAACCGCTTCGAAGGGCCGCTGCCGGACCGATCAGACGGCTACGAGGACACCGGCCGCGCCGTCGTCATCGTCCGGCCCGTTGCTGTCACCCCTCAGTGCGTCTCCGACACGGTCGAAGGCGGAGCGCTGGGAGTCCAGCCGCACGAAGGTGTAGATGTCCATGGTCACGCGAATCGAGCTGTGGCCCAGGACCTCCATGATCATGCGGGCGTCGGCACCCTGTTCGTGGAGCAGGGACGCGCACGTGTGGCGCAGGTCGTGGAAGCGGACCTTGCGGACGCCGGCGCGGACGGACAGGGCCTCGAAGGACCGGTTCAGGTTGCGGGGCTCTATGGGTGTCCCGTTTTTCGTGGTGAAGACGAGGCCCTTCCCCGTCCCCTTCCAGTTGTGACCCGCGGCCTTCTGGTCGGCGATCTGCTGGGCGCGCTGGGCACGGAGCGCGGTCACGCATTCGGCCGGCAGCGCCACGCGCCGGGCCGAGCGCTGGGTCTTCGGCGCGACGATCAGCAGCTCGCCACCCACACGCTGAAGAGCCTGCCGGACGGTCAGAACCCCGTCGAGAAGATCCGACCAGCGCAGCCCCAGCAGCTCACCCCGCCGGAGCCCGATGCGGACCGCCAGCTCGTACGCGGCCCAGAGCCGGTTGTCCCGGGCCGCCGTCAGGAGCCGACGCCCTTCCGCAGCGGTGAGCGGTTCGATCTCGCGCTTGGTACCCATGCTCAGCTCCACGTTCCTGGCCACGTTGCGGGGCAGCTCGTCCTCCCGTACGGCGTGCTGGAGAGCGGCACGCAGGATCACCAGCAGGAAGCGCACGGTCCGGTCCGACGGGAGCTTCTTGCAGCACTTGCCGAGGGCGCAGCAGCGCCGCTTGTGCTCCGGCCGCTTCTTGTCCTTCCCCTGCGCGCAGCACTGGCAGGTGGCCGCCGTCTTCATGAGGAAGGCGCGAATGTCACGGGCGGCGAGCCGGACCAGCTTCTTCTTGCCGAACTCCGGGGTGACGTAGTTCCGGACGAGGGATTCGTAGTTGACGTAGGTCGTCGGGCGGACCTTGGTCCTGGCGACGTTCGCCAGCCAGTACGCCAGGTACTCGGCGATCGTCATCTTGTTGGTGGCCACGGGAAGGCCGCTGAGCGAGTCGGCCTTGAGCTTGGTCAGCTTCTCGTGCGCCTCGTCCCAGCTCTTGCCGTAGACGCTGCGCCGCTTGTAGGTGCCGTCCGTCGTCAGGACGTACGCGCTGCCCTCCCAGCGGCCGTCCTTGCGCTGGTAGATGGTGCCCTCGTTGTTGGCGTTCTTCTTCGGCTTGGCCATCAGGCGGCTTCCTGTTCGGTGCGGAGGGATACGTAGGCGTCCAGCGCGGCTTCGCTGATGCGGCGGCAGCGGCCGATCTTGAAAGAGGCGAGTTCGCGGGAGCGGATCAGGTCGTGGACCTTCCAGCGGCTGATGCCGAGACGCTCGGCGACCTGGTCCACGGTGAGTACGGCGGTCGTCATGCAGGCTCCAGCCCTTCGTGCTTGCGGCGTTGGGCCTGGTTGATGTCGTGGCGGGTCTGGTTGGCGAGGAGTTCTTCGCCGGGGCGGTAGCCGGAGGCGAGGTAGGCCCAGGAGGACTCGGTGACGAGCACCGTGTCCGGGGCGGGTACGGAGTGGCCGGCGCGGATGCGGGCGGCGTCGGCCTGGGCGAGGCGCCAGGCGCGGCGGACGTCGCGGAGGGCGCCAAGGGTGGTGGAGTAGGCGCGGGACTTGGTGGAGAAGTGGCCGCGGAAGCCGAGCATGTGGGCCCACTTACAGAGCTTGAGGTCTGCGAACTCGGGCAGGCCGCCGAGGTCCCAGGCGGTGCGGATCATCTGCCGCACGTGCTGGTGGACGGGCAGGTCCCGCAGGGGTTCGGCCTGGCGGGTGCCTTCGCAGTCGGGGCACAACTCCCGGATTCGGCCGCCGACCGTGCCACGGCCGGAGCAGGTCCGGCAGACCAGCGAACGGTCAACCGTTCCGGAGTCCTCGGCACTCTTGGTGGCGTATTTGGCGATGTAGCCCGCCACCGCCTTGTCAGTGAGTTCCCCGTCGCCGAGCGCGGTGATCTCGTCCACCTTGAACCTCTTGCCCCAGCCGATTTCCCGATCCCCCACGGTGTCGGAGACAACGGTCAGGGTGGTCCGCTTCAGCGCGGGCTTGATCGCGCGGAGGAGGTGGTCTGCGCTGGCCCAGGCCGGCGGGGGGCTGGTGTGGCCGCCAGGGCCGTCGAAGCGGATGACAGCGTGGAAGTGGACCAGACCGCGCTGCTGGTACTCGGCGACCTTCGCGAAGGAGATCCGCAGGGCCGCGTTCATGTCCTTCTGCGTGATGCCGAAGTTTGCGGCGAGGGTGCGGCGGAGGTTGAGGGTGAAGCGTGCCCAAAGAGCGCTGGCGTGGGCGTTCCAGAGCACGGCGCCGGTGTAGTCGTACGTCTTCGGGCTCAGAGGGGTGCCGAGTTCGGGGGCGCTGTCGGGGTGCCGGGTGCCGCAGCGGCAAGGCTGGGGCTTGCCGTCCTTGGTGGTGGGTCGGTTGTGGACAGGGCCGAAGGAGGGCGCGGTGAGGGTCAGGAAAACCCTGGGGTGGGTGCGGATGGTTTCGGGGACGTTCTTGCCGCCGGAGAGTCCGGCGCGGATGAGGTGGTAGGTATCGGCGGCGTAGAGGCGGGAGCAGGTGGGGCAGCGGGAGGCGCGACGGTTGCCGCAGGTGGTCAGCAGACGTCCGGTGGGCTCGTCGCTGGTGGAGTACGAGCGGATCGTTTCGCCGGTGGTGTGGTCGCGGGTCGTGGTGTGGCCGACGAGGTTGATCGGACGGGTGCAGCCGCGCAGGCGGTTGATCTGTTCGCGGGTGCGGTCGAAGTCGCCGAGGTTGGCCAGTTCGATCAGGTCCCGGACAGCGGGGCTGATCACGTGCCGCAGGTCGAGGTCGCGGGGCATCGGCAGGGGGATCCTTTCCGCTGATGGAGGCCTCGGGCAGCACCGAGACGGAGCCAGGTGCTGCCCGAGGGCATGACGGGTCAGGCCCAGGAGGCCAGGAGGAGATGTCGGGAGGCCGGCGGAGGGTCAGGCCGTCAGTGCCGCGTGTGCGGCGGTGGCCAGGGGGAGGCTGACGCCGAGACGGGCCTTGAGTTGCGGCAGCGTGATGGGCTGGCCGGTAGCGGCGCGGTGGGCGTCGGCAATCTCGCGGGCGGCGTCCAGCAGAGCCGGGGCCACCTTGGCGGCCGGATGCGGCACAGCGACAGGAGCGGGGGCCGGGGGCGCCGCTGGTTCGGGCACGGCAACCGGTTCAGGAGCAGGCTCCGGGATGAGGGCGGCTCCGGCGTCGGCTGGAGCGTCCTCCGGTACGGATGCCGGGTCGGCCACGGGAGCCGGGGTCGGGAGCACAGCCGGTGTGGTGGCGGGGTCCGCGGTGGTGACGGCGTGGAAATGGCGCAGCAGCGCGGGGCCGACGGCACCCCAGCCGAGGAGGAGCAGCGGGGCCACGGCGTCTACGCAGGCGCGGCCGTAGTGCCCGGCGATGACGGGTTCGGCGATGTTGAGGGCGAGGGTGAAGAAGCCGGAGGTGTGCATCAGCCGGTTCGCGCCCTTGAGGTCGTCGGCGGCCACGCCGCGCAGGGACAGGTACCGCAGGGCGACCAGGAGGCCGAGGACGGACAGGTCCACCATCGGCGCGATCAGGGGCGCGACCGGGTCGGGGACGCCCAGGCGCAGGGCCAGGTTCCAGACGTTGCCGAAGGAGAACACGAAGGCCAGCATGGCGATGACTGCCATGACCACGGTCACGGTGCGCTGAGTGATCCGGTCTTCTGACATGAAGGGATTCACCTCCTTCCAAGGGGAGTTGAGGCCGAGGCCGACGGGTCAGCTCGCGGGGACGAGTTCGGCCCTGTGGGCGACGTTCGGACCGAGGTAGGTCTCCAGGACCTGGCGTTCGTGGGTGTTGGCGATGCGGTAGGCGGCGATGCCTATCCGCGCGGCGCGGCCAAGGTCCCCGGTAGTGATGGCCTTGCGCATGTGTCGGATGTAGATCCGCATGGAGGGGCGCATCTCAGGCCGCTTCCGCCGGGGGCTCGGGGTCCTCCTTGTTGAGGTCCACGCCCGTGCGGTGGATCAGGTCCTCCAGGAGCTTGGCCGGGTGGCGAACGAGGTGGGTGGTCTGTTCGGCGACGCGGGCGGCGTCCCGGTCGGCGACGTAGGGGGTGCGGATGCGGATGAAGCCGGGGCGGCCGTGCTGAGACATGACTGCGACGCCAACGTAGGCGGGGTCCTGGAGGGTGACCGGGCTGGCGTCGGGCCACTCGCGGATGTCGTCACCGAGCGCGGCCACGGCGGCGTCGGCGGTCTTCTGCGCGAATGACAGCCCGACCGGGCACACGTCGCGGATGAAGGTGGGGATCGCGTCTCCGGTGGTCTTCTGCGTGGTCAGCAGGGTCAGGAAGCCGACCGAGCGGCCCTTCTTCACCAGGTCCTCCACCAGGCGGGCGTTCTCCGCCGCGAGCGCGGACAGCTTCTTGGTAGCCGGGTCGGAGCCCTTGTAGTCGCGGAAGTAGGTGTGGGCCTCGTCGATGACGATGACGATGAGCGGCCAGTCCTCCGAGGGACCGACGTGCCACATGTTCTTCACGCCCAACACGCGGCGGATGGACGCGGAGCGGGCGCGGCGCAACTGTACGAGTTCCTTCAGCTTCCTGTTCGCCTCCTCCAGATCGTCCCCGCAGAACTCGAACGCGCGCTGCACGAGGTCGGCGTAGTCGCCCTCGTAGGCGTGGGAGACCTTTCCGTCGAAGAAGACGAACTGGATGGCCGGCGAGGGCGCCCAGTCACACACCAGCCGGTTCACGCATGACGTCTTCCCGAAGCCCGGCAATCCGCCCATGGCCACCCCGGGGACCTCCTTCAGGGGCACGACCACGGGCAAGCCGAACTCGTCCACCCCCAGCTCCCACACCGCGTACTCCTCCGGCGGGCGGCCGGTGGGCACATGAATGGTCGGCGTGATCAGCGGATCCACCCGCACCCCGCGCAGCGTGACCTGTCCTGGCTTGTCACCCGGCAACACGGACACGCGGGCCATGCGCCAGGCGTCCGCCAGATAGGGAGCGGCCTTCTGGAACTCCGCCAGACCCACCTTCGGCAGGCAGGTTGCCCCAGCCATCACCCCGAAGGTGTCCGGGGTGACCTTCAGAGCCGGGACCAGGACGCGGGGCTTGGGTTCCTTGCCGTCCGAGGTCGCGAACGAGGCCAGGGCGGTCGGCATCTTGTCCGTGACCGACAGCCCGCACATCCGCGCCAGCCGCTTCCAGCCCCAACGGATCCGTATCGCCTGCCGGATGCTGATCCGCTCCATCGGCGACGCCTGCAGGTAGCGGATCACCCAGACCACGGCCCACAGGGTGAGCAGTCCGAGCCCGAGCCACACCGCTGCACGGAGCCAGTCGAAGGCTTCGTTGAGTTCGTTCACCGGTCTTCCTTCGTTCCGTTCGAGAGATCGCGCCGCACCGGGCGCGTGGGGAAAGGCAAAGGCAGGGGGCGCAGTGCCCCCAGGATGGCGGCAGCCTCGTCGATGAAGATCACGAGCGGACGGCCGCCATCCGGGGTCTCACCGCGCACGCGGGGAGCGACGTCACGCCGCAGCACCCTCGGGCCCGGTCGTCTCCTGCGGCATAGCAGGGGCGTCGACCAGCTCCAGTGCCGCGCAGCGGTAGGCCACGCCCTCCTGAAGCTGGTCGTTGAAGATCCGCGCCCACGGGCTCGCGAAGAGGTCCACCGGGCGGACTAACCGGCCCGGGTGCAGACCGTTGGGCAGACCGGTCTGCGGAACGGTCACCTTCAGTGCCTCAGCGCGCTCGCCCTCCATCACGAAGAGCGTCAGGGTGCACAGCGGCGCACCGGTCTCGAAGTCCACCGCGCGGATGCCGTTCTCCTGGTCCTTCCACTTCGGCACTGCCGGCGTGCCGGTCATGACGTTCGTGGTGGGGAGCACGTGCACACGGATAACGGTCCTGGCCATGGCGAATAGGCCCTTTCAGTCGGGTTCGTGACCAGTGATCCGGCCACACCCAGAGGTAACCACAACGCCTGGGTGTACTGCAACACCCAGGCGTTGGAGGGATCCTGCTATCCATGCGTTCCGTAGGTAGACAGAGGCTGCGGCCGTATCCTGCGGGCATGACGCTGCCCCTCGAAGACGACTCCCGCCCGCCCTACGTCCAGGTGGCCGACTATCTGCGGCGCCAGATCCAGAGCGGCGAGCTAGGGCCTGGCGACAAGGTGCCGTCCTCACGGGAGCTGCAAGAGAAGTTCGGGCTCGCCAGCGCCACGGTGCAGAACGCGTTCCGTCTGCTCAAGAGCGAAGGGTTGATCTACAGCGTCCAGGGGCGAGGCAGCTTCATTCGCCGCCCCGCCCCTGAGTCCGACGCGGCCGCGGAGGGGGCAGGGGGAACCTCCCTGGCCGGCGACGCTGCCGGTTCAACCGCCGATGCGCGGTACGTCCGCCTTTCTCAAGAGGTCGCAGACCTTCGACGTGACGTCGCTTCCATGCGTGAAACGCTTGTTGAAGCGCTTGAGCTCATTCAGTGGCTGAAGGATCAAACGCTTGGCGAAGACGCTTAATCTCGCGCGTCACCTGTTGCATGAGCGCGGCGAGGTCGGCCACTTCGGCCGCGAGGAGTGTCACGTCCGCGTCCAGCGCTGATATCTCCGACTCGTTCACTGTTCCCCGTCCATCGCCGCGCCGTTCATTCGTTCCGTCCCGCAGAACCCCTCGATGGCCCGCCCTGGTGAAGCGCGCGTGCACCATCCGGCACCTTCTCTGGAAGCCTGCTGCGATCGGGCATCTCGCCACAACCCCGCGACCCGCCGGGCGGGAGAGGCTGTCAAAATCCCTTGCCGCGTCCCGTCGTGTGGGCGGCAGTACCGCAGAGCAGTTCCGCCTCCCGGGAAGCCGTCAGCCGCTGTGAAGGTCTCGCAACCGGATCCCGCGTGCCCATGCTTATGTGTGGCGTGGGTCACATTTCTCATTCTCTGTGTACGTAGGCCCCGGAACCTCCGGCGCGAGCCGCACGCAATCAGCGAAAGCGGACACCCCCTCAGAACGCGCATTCCCGCACCTCTCCAGCGGCCCCGCTCGGCTGCATTCCTGTGGACAACTTCCAGCAGGAACATCGAACGGCCAGGAGCCTGTGGATAGATTCCGGCGATCCCGCGATCAGACCGGGATAAAACATGGCAAAAAATCCCACTCCCTGCCGACCGAAGCAGCCGAAGGGGCGAGCTGTCCAAAGTTTCTTTACTGGATCAAGGCGGCCCGCTGGCGCGGGCCGCGCGGCGCGGCGGCCCCAGGCCGCCGCTGGCTCCATGTCTCCGCCACCGCCCGCGACGGCCCCGCCCGCTCGCGCCGCAAAAGCCCGAGAAGCGGGCAGTCAGACCCGTGAAGAACCCCGACAACTGCCCCACGGCGAGCACGGCCAGAAGGAGCGGGACGCCTGCCAAGTCCGCATCGGCCACTGCGGATTGCCGGTCAGCCAGTCGTGACCCGGCGATCGGTCTCCCGCCCATCCATCAGGCGAGGTTGGTGGCAGCGCTCAGGCTGCAACGTGGCCGAGACCGTGACGCACTGGGGGAAGCGTGGCCGGGGCCGGTGGGTGGTTGCTGGAGACACACGTGGCGGGTGCTTGTTCGGCACACCCGCCGTCGTGGCTGACTTTCTGTGGCTGAGGTCGCCAACGGCACGGGGCAGCCCACCAGAGAAAGTGGCGCGGTCCGGAGCTATGCGGACATGGCGTAGGTGAAGCCGAGGGAGGTGAGTCCTTCGGCCTGGCACAGCCGGTCGGAGGGTCCGCCGATCTCGGTCTGGAGGAGTTGGTAGGCGGCGCCGTGGGACTGGCCCCAGTGCATGGCTGCCCGCCACAGGACGCGTCCCAGGCCCTGGCCTCGGGCCTCGGGGAGGACGGCGAAGTACTGGGGCATGAGCTGGGGGCGTCCAATGGCGTCGGGCTGGATCTCCATAGGGCCGATCGCGCCCACGATGCGGTCCTCGACGGCGGCGGCGAGAACCGGGCCGCACCGGCCGGCCTGCATCTGTGCGTGGAGGAAGGCCAGACCATCGCCCGCCATGGCCTCGGCGAACGGGGCGAAGGTCTCCTGCACGGCGGCCGACCAGGCGGTTACGGGCCGGACCGGGCCGTCCGGGGCGGGGCAGGGGCGGGCGGTGAAGTCCTTCAGCTGGATGCGGGTGCCGCGCGGGTGTGCAGTCTCGGGACCGAGAGGGCGTACGACCCGGGCGCCCGCCACGTCGTGCGTGGAGGCGAGCTTCGCGGCCAGCTCGGCGGCCTCATCCACGATGGTGTCGCGGAGCCCGTAGGCGAAGACCTTCACAATGCCGCGTCCACGCCGACTCAGGGTGGGGATGAGGGTGTGCTCGGGCTGGTGAACCACGTCCTCGCGGAGGACTTTCTCGTCCTTCTCGCCGCCCCAGCGCCGGTCCTTGTCGTAGGGCAGGAAGTCACCCGTGTTGGCCGCTCGCAGGATGTCCTCGAACATGCTGACGGTCAGGGCACTGGGGTGGATGGGACCGAGAGTCGGCACGATCGGCGCGGTCAGTTGGGGCCGGAGCCAGTCCCAGCGGAAGAACATGACCGGCACCCTAGCGGTGGGCCGGCCAGGGCTCAGGCCCCGACGCGAGCACGCCGGGGCCTGAGCAGAGTTGACCGGATCGTGTCGGTCAGTGGGGGTTGTCGTCCCCGGCGTCGCAGGAGCACTCCGCGCTCTCCACGATCACGTCGAGGTCCTGGACGGCGGTGATCGACGCGGTCGCGACGGGCGGGGCCGCGCGGCGGGCCGAGGTCGGCGGGCTGGGGAGGATGGTCACCGGTACGGGCGGGGTCATGAGGCGTTCTCCTTGTCTCCGTGCTGGCAGTAGCTGTGCAGCGGCGCTTTGGCCTCCTGGTAGTGCTTGGCCAGGGGGCGGCAGACCCGGCAGGTGCCGGACAGAGCGCAGCCTTCGCACCCTCCGGTGCGAAGCATGAGGCGGTCGGCGATGGCGCCGAGCCGGGTGAGGCCGTCGATGCCTTCGGCCATGAGGTCGATCTGGTCGTCGCGCCCGACCTTGCAGATCGAGACCTTGGCGTGCGGGTCGGCGTGGAAGAAGGTGTGTCCCGCGTTGCAGCCGGCGAACGGCTTGCGCTGCCGCAGGTGGGCGGCGGACTGGGCGAGCAGCGGCTCTCCGCCGCCGTAGATCGTGGGCGTCATGTTCGTGTACGCGTGGTTTTCGACGTCCCACTCATCGGCGAGGGCGGCCATCTCGTCGGCCTCGGAGGCGTTGTCCTCGGTCACCACGACGTTGATCCGCAGCGGCAGCCCCGCCTCACGAGCGGCGTCCATGCCGCGCCGGAACGCCTTCCACGCGCCACGGCGCTGGGTGAGTGTGTCGAAGGACTCCTCACTCGCCCCGTACATGCTGACCACCAGCCGGTAGGGCGGGCAGTCCCGGAAGAGCTTGAGGAGGTCCGGCCGCCAGAGCAGCGAGCCGTTGGTGGAGATGGTGAGCATCATCCCGGCCAGCCAGGCGTACCGGTAGGCGCCCTGGAAGTGGGGATCCATGGTGGGCTCGCCACCGGTGATCTGGAGCCAGAGGACACCGGCCTCGCGCATGATGTCCAGCAGCCGCACCTTGTCCTCCCAAGCGAGCCCGGAGAAGGGGCGCTCGCCGAGGTAGCAGTGCTTGCAGCCGAAGTTGCAGCCGAGATTGATCTCCCAGGACGCCCGGCAGTAGCCGTACGGGGACGGCTCACGCACCAGCACTGTGCCCTGCGTGGGCTGACCGCCCAGGCCCAGGCCCCACACGTCGGCGGCGGTCTGCACCGCCCAGTCGGGCAGCGGCTCACCGTCGGTGGCGCCCTGGCGCAGGCCCTCGTAGTGGTCGGCGGAGATTCGGGCGCCGGCCCTTGCTCCCGGCTTGAGGAGAAGGTGCCCGTCGAGGAACGGGGAGGCGATCAGAGCGTGGGCCATCGGTGGCCCTCCTTCCGGATCACGAAGCGGGACAGCGAGTGGGACTCCTGGCGACCGGCGCGGCAGTGGATCTCGCCCAGGCCGTTGCAGGTGCCGCAGGTCTTGCCGGACGAGTTGGCGCCGCTGCCACCGCAGTCCCCGCACTGTTCGTTGCGAGGCGAGCGAGGGCGCCGGGTCTTGTGCGGGCTCGCGATCAGTTGGGGCACGAGACCTCCTCCAGGGCGTCTTCCCAGGTGTGCTGCTCGGCGTGGTCGGTGAACAGACAGCAGCCCTCACCGTCAGGACCCGGGGCGGCCACTGGGCAGTCCGGCAGTACGACAAGTTCCGCCTCGTCCACCGCGTGCCAGCGGAGCCACAGCGCGGTCCCGTACGCGCTGGCGTCGGTGAGGAGACCGAAGTGCTCACCTTCGTCGTGCGCGGACAGCTGGCACTGCACAGCCCTGTCGATGTACGGGGCGGCCGACTTCTCCCGTGCTTCCCGTGCCAGGTCGAGGGGCACCCGGCGCCAGTGCGCGCAACGCATCACGACACCATCCGGAAGGACGCGACGGCATTCCGGGCCTGCTGCGAGCACCGGGGGCAGACGCAAGGCGGGTAGCGGCCCGGGTTCTCCGGGACCACCGGGTCCTCACCCACACGTACCTCCGTGAGAGGCCCCCAGGTCTGGCCGGAGTCGCGGGAGACCCGCAACGTCATCCGTACGTCGTCCTGTCCGTTCGCCATGGCCAGGAGCATCGCGATCCGCAGGCCCGGCCAGAAAGGCCAAGCGGATTACCCAACTTGGGTAACATCACCCTCGGTTGACCAAGTGCAGCGATCCGTAGCCCTCATGCCGGAGCGTGCCCGATGCCCGAGCCATCTCGCTCGAAGGAACTCCCGGTCAGCCTGCTCACGGACCCAGTGATGATCGAGGCATGCCAGGCCAGAGACTTCGGCCGCATCTTTCAGCTGGTCAAGGCACGAGCAGGCATCTATCCGTCGATGGTCGCGCGCCGCTGCGACCTGACCCCGAGCCGCGTGGGCGAGGTGATTGCCGGACGGCGGCAGTTGCTGCACATGGACGTGATCGAACGGATCTCGGATGGACTGCGCATCCCCGGACACATGCTCGGACTTGCCCGACGCTCCTGGGAGACGCCGCCCAGCCTGACGGTCACGCCCCGTGAACCGGTCGAGGTGCCGACCTCAGCCGTCGAACCACTGGCCGCCGGACTACCGGGGGCGGATGTCGACAGTATTCTCGCCCTGGCGGCCGAGCGGGATCTCAGCCCGTCGACACTGGACGCGCTGCACTCGTCGATCGCGGACTACTGGCGCCGGGACGACGAGCACGGCGGCGAGACCTTACGGCCGGCGGTCGTCGGCCAGCTCCGCTACGTTGTCGACCTCCTCAAGGAGCAGCGTCCGGCTCCTTTACGAGACGGCCTGCACAGCATCGCGGCCGAGCTGGCCCGGCTCACCGGATGGACCTATTTCGACGCCCGCCAGTACAACCAGGCACGCGCCTACTTCACCGAATCCCTCGGCCTGGCCAAGGCCATCGACGACCGCCAGTTCATGGCCAACGTCCTCGCCTGCATGAGTCTCCAGGCCACCTACCAGGACAAGCCGGGCGACGCCCTCGCACTCGTCACAGCCGCCCAGGATCAGGCCCGAACGGCTGCGGGGACGACACCGCGCGTGCTGGCCATGCTCGCGATGCGCGAAGCCTTCGCCCACGCCACCCTCGGCAACCACGGCGCGACCCACACTGCGATCTCGGAAGCCCACACCCAGTTCGGACGGATCGGTGCCGGCGATCCGGACCCGGCCTGGGTCGCCTACTTCGACGAACCGAAACTGATCGTGGACACCGGCATCGCACACGGCCGCCTGGGCGAAGCCGCCCTCGCTGAACCACTCATCGCGGACGCTCTTCGCCGAGAACACCAGTTGAACCACCGGGGCCGCGCCTTCCACGCCTTCTGGCTCGCCCGCACCCAGCTCCAGCGCGGCAAACTCGACGAGGCGTGCCATACAGCCATGGACGCCCTGGCCCCGGCGGCGGCCGTCAGCTCACAACGAGTCGCCGGCCATCTCCGGGAGTTCTACGAACAGCTGGAGCCCTTCCGCCGCGAACCGGCCGCGGTGGCGTTCGAGTCCCGGCTCCGGGAAGCGCTGCCCCGCCAGATCAGCGGATCGCCTCGTCCATGAGCACATAGAGCAGCCCAACGAGGGAGCCACTGCTGACGATCTCCCGGCGGTCGATCATGCCCCGCACGTCGGCCAGCGGGATCCACTCGATCCGGTCCGACTCGTTCTTCTCGGTCGGCGGACCCTCGTACGTCGCCCCGTCAGCGCGGAAGACGTGATGCTGGGAGTCGGTGATGCCGTTGGCTGGCTCGGCGTAGATCAGCGACTTGATTGGACCGGGCCGCCAGCCGGTCTCCTCCAGAACCTCACGGACCGCTGCATCAGCCGGCGTCTCGCCCTCTTCGACCAGGCCCATGGGCAACTCCCACGCCCAGGCGTCCGTGATGAAGCGGTGCCGCCACATCATCAGAACCTCGCGCCGCTCGTTGACCACGGCGGCCACGGCCAGGTGGCGGAGCTTGACGACGTGGTGTTCCCAGCGGTTCCCGTCCGGCGTCTCGACGTCGGTGAGCCACAGGTTCACCCAGCTGTTCTCGTAGATCGGACGTTCACCGTGGATCTTCCACTGCATCGCTGCGGCCCCTCTCGATCGACCTCCAGCATCGCAGAGCAAGTAGGTAGGCAGACCCTGTTCAGGGCATCACGGCGCGGTGGACACGCAGCTGTGACGCCCTACTTGGACCTGCGCACGGGTTAGGCCGTCGAGCCTCCTACCGCATCCCAGATTGTCTTCAACGTTGTGGGCGAGAACTCCCGCGTTGAAGACTCTTCCCAGGAAGAAGCTGGTTGAGAGGCCACCCACGCGCGCGCCTCTTGGAACGATGTGAAACGGGGGGCTATGGCGCCGAAATGCGATGCTGCAGCGCGTGGAACGCCGACCATCCGAAGGGGAAGAGACTCGATCTTATCTACTCCGTAGAAAGACATGGCCGGAACGTGAAACGCCCTGCTTGTCTCTTCGCTGGACTTTCCAGCTAGCTCGATCAATTGCAGCGCACCGAGCCCCCACGGGAGGTACCCGGAAAGATCTCGAAACAGGTATCGACCGGCATCTGTAAGTGGCTTGTCTGAGTGAGAGAACCAGTTGTCGGCGATTTCCGGAAGAGCCTTCCCGGACACCCAGTCGCGAAGGATTCCGGCGACTCTCCTAGAATTCAAACCGCCTGCCTCATCGGAAGGCGCAAGCGACATCTCTGGAACCTCTGCTAGCACCTCGATAACTTGCATCAGCGGATTAAGGCTATCGCCGAAGAGGTTCTCTGGCGCCCAGAACTCTGGGTCCTTGAATATTCTTGGAGAGGTTGCAGAAAGGAGCCCGACACTGGGCAGAGAGAGGCCTGTCACATCGGCAACACCAAGGAGTGAACTCGACCTGAACTCCTCCATGAATCCTCTCGACCATGTAACCAGTCGCTCAGCCACCTCCCTGTCTTCTGCCTGCAGTCCGTGAAACACCAGAGAGGAACGCAGGATTTCTTCAACTTCAGCGCTGGCTGCGTCGAATCCGCCCACTTTAAGTGCATGCGCAAGATACTGAAAGAAGTGGCTGATCTGCGGATTTCCACGTACGAGACGGAGATTATATTCAGGTCGTGTCTCGTCCAGCATCATGATGGCTTGAAGCAGGGCCGACACTACCTCGGCCGCTTCACCCTCAAGATACTGGCGAAATTCTGCATCCTGCGTCTTGTTTATTGATGGGTAGATGACGACACCCACGCGGTCGCGCAGGGCGCGCCCGGCTCTTCCGGCAATGTTCCAAAACTCGGAGTAACGGAGAGGTCGGTACTTTTCCCCCCTGCCCTGGGGCATCTTTAGCGTTTCGACAATCACCGAGGACAGGGGGAAGTCGACACCTTGCGCAAGAGTGGATGTCCCCGCGACGACTCGAATGCATCCCTTATCGAGAAGAACCTCGATAAGGCTCCTCACCTCGGGTGGCAGCCCAGCGTGGTGGAACGCGACACCTGAGCGAAGTGTCTTCGCGAGCGGGTATTCCGAGCCCAGCTCATTTTCCACGTAGTCGATAACTGCATTGAGGAGATTGATATCAGGGCAGGTGGCGCTTGTTACCGGCGGCAATTGATCTGCTACTTGCTGTGCGCGCTTCTCAGATTTCCCTGGACCCCCCGTCAGGATTAGGGTGCCCCCCTGTGCCCTCTCGCTCATCGAGATTGCCAAGGAAGCCGACATGCTCTCTCGCTGACGGGACTCGCATGGGATAGAAGCCGGCCCCAGATCCATCACCACGCCATCCCAGTTTGAGGGCTGCGTAGCAGACGGCACCAGTTCAAGGGTGTCGTTGTAGCGCTTCTCCTTGCGATCTCGGGTCCAGTGGCCAAGTGCCCTAATTTGCTCGCTAGGCTTCCAGTTCAGCTCAATAGCAGAACCCTCGCCCGAACCTAGCCACTTAGCCAGGTCGGATGCATTAGGAAGGAAAGGCGTCAGCAGCAGGAATCGGCAGCGTCGGCCTCTTTCTTTCTTAAGGGTAGCGAGCAGCAATTCAAGGCGGGGGCCACGGCTTTCGTCGGCGATGTGATGGGCTTCATCCACAACAACAAGAGAGAGATCTCGTACGCTTGCGTGGTCAGATTTAACCAGTAGGTCAAGCTTTTCCGGAGTTGTTACGAGTACGTCGGGCCGGTTGCTCAGCAGGGAGCTCTCCGTAGGGTCCAACTCGAAAACAGGTACCGCTGCTTCTACTGAGATCTGAGAACCATCAGAGCTTGCACCTGAAAGATCGCGCCTCAGGCGACGCGTCATCTGATTCACCAGTGCGCGCGTGGGAACAACATAGGCGATTACTGATCCGGGATTAAGAGCCATGGTCTGGACGATCGAGAATTCTGCCAGAAGCGTTTTGCCGGCGCTCGTGGGCATCTGGACGCTGATGGCAGTCTTGAACGGGTCCAGAAGACTCTGAGAAAGTGCCTCGCGCTGAGACCACCAAAGCTCAGAGACCGGATACTCGTGATCATCAGATGCGATCTGCTGGGCGAATTCTCGTGCAGCGCTGGAAAGCCGTGATGTGTTGTACCAGATCGATGACTTCGCCATTGCTGTGGCGAGAGGCTCGATTGATTCGCCGATCCTCTCCAGCTCTATGTCGCCACTAGCCCCCAGCAGTAGACGCGCATTCTCGCTATGCCTTTGTAGTGTGACGAGAATGCTTTCAGGAGCGCCTGTTCTGATATATGATCCCAACACGGACAGGGCCTCGCCGATGTGATAGAGGCCCAGGAGTTTGCATTTTTGCTTATCCTCGCGCCAATCCGCTCCCGGAGATTCCCTGAAGATACTTGCCTCGCCTTCGCGCTGCAATTCGGAGAGTCGTGCGAGATAGGCGATCCCGTTATCTACGTCGCGCCACGAGTTGCTCTTCCTTGCGAGCATTGCGAGTGACAGAGCCGAGTGGGACCAGACGCGATCACTCCATTCCCCGAGGTCTTGTCCTGTTTCCAGCTCCTGGATTCTTTCTCCAGTCAACAGCAGTCTAAGCTCGGGCTGCTTTTGAGCTAGGACTCCTGAAACAATCAACATCCAAAGGTCGTATAGTGAGACTCGTTCAGGCGAGGTCCAAAGGACTGTTCGAAATTGGAATGCGCGCTGCGCCAGATTTGCTACGTGTTTTTCGTCTTTTTCCGCGCGAGCGGCTGATATTGCAAGCGACTCGAACGACCAGGCGATCTCGTCTACAGACTCTGGGTCTACATCCTCGGCATCGAGTGTCAGGGCGTCCAGGAACTGCGCTAGGTAGTTCAGGCGCAGCGATCCCACGTATTCGTCACCGCCCTCGTCGGCGAAGGCGTCGATGAAGATCTGGTCACGGTCCATTTAAGCTGCCCCCTCTCTAGCGATTCGGTAGACCTCCTGCGCGATCTCGAAGAGATCGCCTTCCACCACAATGCTAACCCAGCGGATTCTCTTGCCGAAGCTTTGCGGGTTGCTCTTGAAGGTTCCGGGATCCTTCTCGTGGTGGGTGTCGGAAGTCCTGACGAGGAGGGGCGCCAGTGTTATCTTGAACTTTTCTCTTTTGAGGACAAATGACGCGTGAAGTCTGGAGCAGACTGCGGCGTACCCTTCCTCGGCGTGATCGCGTAGCCAGCATAGTTCTTGAAGAAGGGCTCGGCGATTTCCGATCAGTTCGCCGAGTTTCTCCTCCATCCCGGAGACAACTCCCGGTGGGCTTTTCTTGTCCTGGGATCCCTTCACTTCGCCGAGAATCAGGGAAACGCTTGGTTGGTCAATGTCTTCAAGGCCGATGACGTCAGCCCCGCGGGTCTGCTGATCAGGGATCTCTTTGTGCTTGATTCGTGAAGCCGGTATGAAGGTCCCGAATATCTGCTTCAGTGCCTCGCTGGCTAGTATTTCGCCAAATTCACTTCGCTGTACATCGAGGTGCTTCTTCCGGTCACCCTTCCAGGGCTCTGGAATTACCGCATCGCGCTCCTCGGTGAGTGCCAGCTGTACGTCCTGCTCGGATATCTCGAACGACTCTCCACTGAAGAGCGTCAGCTCTTGGGCTGACCGGAGGAGCCGCTCGCGTACGTCGGCCTCGTCGAAGTAGTGAGCTGTGACCAGAGGTGCGATGGCATGGGCGAACTGCGCCTGATCTGCCGGGACCACGTGCACGTACCTGTGCCCATCGATGACCTCGTCGGACACAATGCTGAAGAGCCCTGTCAACTGTCCCCCCATCCCGCGTGGCCCTGCCACGGTGCCCCCCTGTGGCCGGCCCACGAGCTACAGCTGTGCCTAGTTGCCCCGAATCTACGGCTCCAGGCACGGATGGGGAACCAGCTGGCACAGGCGTCGCCGCGAGCGGGGCAGCAGTTGGCGCGAGTCTGCGGACTAGCCAGGAGGGGGTAGGCGAGGTTGCGCTGGTGGCACTGTGTGTATGGGGTTCCCGCTTGCCGCAGAGCATCAGGTGGGTTCCGGCAGGTTGTGGAAGCCCCTTGGAGCGATGTGTTCTGGAGGCGAGTTGACGGCAAGGTTGACGGCAACCGCAGCTCACAGTGACGCGCGACCACTAGCGTGAGCACCCAAGGCGTGAGGCTCCGGTGGCTTTGCGCTATGGGGTGCCCGATCCTACGGATCAGAAGGTTGCAGGTTCGAATCCTGCCGAGTGCACAGCAGGCCAGAGGCCCCGGACGAGAGTCCGGGGCCTCTGGCGTTGAAGGCCCCCCCGCCCCGCGATCGCGGATCAGGGTGCGGTCTCGTAGGTGACCGTCGTGTCCGGGCAGCCCGTCGACAGGGCGGTCAGGGCGTCGCGTTCGGCGGTGTCGAGGGTGAGGCCCCAGCGGAGTTTCGTCTGGGTCCACTCCGCGAGGTACTGACAGCGGGCCGTGGCCGCCGGGGGCAGCCATTCGGCCGGGTCCTGGTCGGCCTTGCTGCGGTTGGAGGCGGCCGTGACGGCGACCAGGGACGTCGAGGCGCCCTGGTCGTTGGCGTACGCCTCGCGGCGGGCGGCCGTCCACTGCGAGGCGCCGCTGTCCCACGCCTCCGCGAGCGGGACCATGTGGTCGATGTCCAGCGCCGAGGCGGAGCTCACCCACATCTGGTCGTAGTACGACCACCACATTCCGCCGATCAGTTTGCAGCCCGGCAGGATCTGCGGGTCCTCGGTGGCCTCGGCCAGCAGCACCTCGGCCCTGGTGTTGCAGCCGTCGGCGGGGATCTCCCCGGCGTTCCAGTGCTTGAAGCCGGTGCGCACGTAACCCTCGCGCGACTCGGCGGCCAGGGGGAGGGCGGCGACGGCCTCGGCGAGCGGGAGGGTGGTCCCGGCCGCGTGCGGGAGGGCGGTCCCGGTGCCATGGGCCGGGGTGGCGAGGGCGAGGGGCAGGAGGGCGAGCGCCGCCACGGTGGCGGCCCGCTTCAGGGTCTTGATCATGGACAGTAGGGAACGGCGTCCATCACCCCCACGAGTGGCAGTGACCCGAACAACTGAGCCGTCTGGACGATCGTGTTCACCGCAGAAACGTTGCCTCGCCCTCTCGGGAGGGAGGAGCCACCTTGCTAGATTGACGGTCCGTGCCCCTTGATCAGCTTCCGTCCCGTGTCCTTCGCGTCGCAGCCGCTCAGGCGTGCCCCGTCGCCGGGGACGTCGACGCGAACGTCTCCACCGTCGCCGCCATGGTGCGGCGGGCCGCCGCGAGCGGGGTACGGGTCGTCGTGTTCCCCGAGAAGTTCCTCAGCGGCTACGAGCCGGACCTCGTACGCGCCGAGCCCGAGCGCTGTGCCGTCCGGACGGCGGACGGCCGGCTGGCGCCGGTGCGTGAGGCCTGCCGGGAGACCGGGACCGTCGCCGTGGTCGGGGCCGCCGTGCAGGACGCGGGTGAGCTGTACGTGTCGGCCCTGGTGATCGGGTCCGACGGGGAGCTCGTGGCGCGCTACGACAAGCAGACGCTGTTCGCGACCGAACGGGTCCTCTACCGGCAGGGAGCCGCCGGCTGCACCCTGGAGGTCGACGGATGGCGGCTCGGGCTGGGCATCTGCTACGACTCCGGGTTCCCCGAACACGCGCGCGCGGCGGCCCTCGACGGCTGCCACGCCTACGTGGTGGGCGCGCTGTTCGGCGTCGGCAACGGGTATCACGAGTCCCGGATGTGGTTCCCCGCCCGCGCCTTCGACAACACGGTGTACACGCTGCTGGCCAACCACGTCGGCACGACCGGTGGCTGGCGGGCCTGCGGCGGCAGTGCCGTCTGGGGCCCCGACGGACTCCCCGTCGCCGAAGGCGGAGCGGAGACGACCGAGTTGGTCGTCGCCGATCTCGACCCGGGACGGCTGCGTGAGGTGCGCGAGGCCCACACCATGCTGCGGGACCTCCACGACACGGCGTCGGCGCCCCGCGCCCGGTACCGCGTCGGACCCCCGTCCGGTCGCTGAACCGTCCGGACCGCCGGACCTCCGCGCTACCGTGCCCGGAAACGGGAGGTGCGGTGGCCGGGTGGCGGTGCAGAGGGCTGAGGTGGCCGCAGGGGCGGCCCGTACTCGTATGGGACCGGGAGCGCCTCAGTGCCCTGGAGTACGGGCGGGCCATCGGGTTCCGGGCCGTCGGCGAGCGGCGGTGCCCCGGGGCGCGGGGCAATCCGTGTCCCCTGGACTCCCTCGTCGCCGGGCGGAGCACGGGTGGGCTGTGCGCGGAGTGCGCCAGGCTGGACCGGCTGCACTCCGTCGCCGCCGACACGATCGCCGACGACCGGCGGGTCTACCGGGTGTACCTCGCCTGGTTCGGGCCGGGCATGGTCAAGGTCGGGATCACCGCGGAGCAGCGGGGTGACGCGCGGCTGCTGGAGCAGGGGGCGGTGGCGTTCAGCTGGCTGGGCCGGGGGCCGCTGATGGCGGCGCGCCGGGCCGAGGAGGTGCTCGGTACGGCGCTGGGGGTGCCGGACCGGATCCCGTACGCCGCCAAGCGCGCCGTCCGCGCGGTCCTGCCGGGGGAGGGGGAGCGGGCGGCCGAGGTCGAGGATCTTTACCGGCGGGCCGTGGGGGTGCCCGGCTGGGAGGACACCCTGGAGCGGCTGGGACCGGCGGTGGTCGATCACGCGCGGGCGTTCGGCCTCGCCGGACTCGGGGCGGTCGACGGGGCCGTCGCCGAGCTCGTGGACGGCGGGGCGGTGCGCGGGACGCTCATGGCCGCGGCCGGGCCCGATCTGCACCTCGCCGTACCCGACGGCCGGGCCCTGGTCCTCGACACACGGCTGCTCACGGGCTGGGAGCTGGTGTCGGCCGGGAGCGAGGAGAGCGCCGGCGGAACGACGGCGGGCGGGGCGACCGTGCCGGTCGCACCGCTCTCGAAAGGGCCGAAGGGGCCGAACGGCTCGGAGGGGGTGCAGGGAGGGCTGTTCTGACCAGCGCGGTCGGGAGCGCGCGGAACGGCCGCCGGGCAGAGGGCCGGACCGCGGGGCCGGACGTGGTCTGGACACGGCCCGCACGGCGGCGGAGGGTGATCCGCATGAGCGATCCACTGGCGGTCAGGGCGTTCTGGGAGAGGCTCGGCCTCCCCGGACTCGTCGATGTGCACACGCATTTCATGCCCGAGCGCGTCCTGCGCAAGGTGTGGGCGTACTTCGACTCGGTGGGGCCGTCGCTCGGCACGCAGTGGCCCATCACCTACCGCCAGGAGGAGGACCGGCGGGTCGAGCTGCTGCGGGAGTTCGGCGTGGTGCGCTTCACCTCGATGCTCTATCCGCACAAGGCCGGCATGGCCCGGTGGCTCAACACGTGGGGGGCCGATTTCGCCGGGCGGGCCGAGGGGTGCCTGCGGACCGCGACGCTCTACCCGGAGGAGGGCGTGGAGGCGTACGTGCGCGAGGCCGTCGAGACCGGTGCCCGTGTCTTCAAGGCGCATGTGCAGGTCGGGGCGTACGACCCCGGCGACCCGCTCCTCGACCCGGCCTGGGGGCTGCTGGCCGAGGCGGGTGTGCCCATAGTGATCCACTGCGGGTCCGGCCCCGCCCTCGGCAAGCACACCGGCCCCGGCCCGGTCGGCCGGCTGCTCGCCCGCCACCCCCGGCTGCGGTTGGTCATCGCCCATATGGGGATGCCGGAGTACGCGGACTTCCTGGACCTCGCCGAGCGGTACGAGGAGGTGCGGCTCGACACCACGATGGCGTTCACCGACTTCAGCGAGCGGCTGATGCCCTTCCCGGCCGCCGAACGGGGACGTCTGCTGGACCTCGGGGACCGCGTCCTGCTGGGCTCCGACTTCCCCAACATTCCCTACGGCTACCTCCATCAACTGGAGTCCCTGGAGCGGCTGGACCTCGGTGACGACTGGCTGCGGGCCGTCTGCCACCACAACGCGATCCGGCTGTTCGGCTGACGGGGAGCCGGGCCCCGGGGGCGCGTTCGGCCGGCCGAGAGGTTTCTCAGCCGATTCACAGGAACGCGAAAGAGTCCTCTCAGGGGTGCCCGCCAGCGTGGGAGCATGACCACGACCTCGCCCCGGCGGCGTACCGAGATGCTCAGGCCCGACGGGAGCGCCGTACGGGTGCTCGTCGTGGACGACGAGGCGTCGCTCGCCGAGCTGCTGTCCATGGCCCTGCGCTACGAGGGGTGGGAGGTGCGCAGCGCCGGTGACGGCGCGGGCGCGCTGCGCTCGGCGCGCGAGTTCCGGCCGGACGCCGTCGTGCTCGACGTGATGCTGCCCGACATGGACGGCCTGGCCGTGCTCAGCAGGCTGCGCCGCGAACTGCCGGACGTGCCCGTGCTGTTCCTGACGGCGAAGGACTCGGTCGAGGACCGGATCGCCGGCCTGACGGCGGGCGGCGACGACTACGTCACCAAGCCGTTCAGCCTGGAGGAGGTCGTGGCCAGGCTGCGGGGGCTGATCCGGCGTTCCGGTACGGCCATGGTGCGCAGCGAGTCATTGCTGGCGGTGGGCGACCTGACCCTGGACGAGGACAGTCACGAGGTGTCCCGGGGCGGCCGGAACATCCATTTGACGGCGACCGAGTTCGAGTTGCTGCGCTTCCTGATGCGCAATCCGCGCCGGGTGCTCAGCAAGGCGCAGATCCTGGACCGGGTCTGGTCGTACGACTTCGGCGGACAGGCCAACGTGGTCGAGCTGTACATCTCGTACCTCCGGCGGAAGATCGACGCCGGGCATACGCCGATGATCCACACCCGGCGGGGTGCGGGGTACCTGATCAAGCCGGGTGAGTGAGACCCGGGTGGGTCCGGCTGCGGGAGCCGGCCATGGAAGGGCGGGCCGTGCGGGGGCCGGCCACGGAAGAGCGGGCCGTGCGGGGGCCGTGGGTGAGGGCCGTGGGTGAGGGCCGGGGCGGGCGGCGCTGGTCGCTGCGGACGCGGCTCGTCGTATCGGCGGTGGCGCTGATCGCGGTCGTGGCGGCGGTGATCGGCGCGGTCACGACGATCGCCCTGCGCTCCTACCTGGTGGACCAGAAGGACGGCCAGCTCAGGACGGCCGTGGACCGGGCCGCGCACGAGGGCGCCCCGGGCGGTCTGCGGTTCATCACCGCGCCCGGACAGCCGATCGGCACCGTCGGAGGGCGGGCCGCCGCCCCGGGCGGCGCGCTCGGGGAGGCGGGCCGGCTGGTGGGCCCCCGGCCCGGCGACCCGCCCGGCTCCCTCGACACGGCGCAGAGCGCCGCGCTGTCCGCCGCCGCGCGCGACGGCGGCGTGCACACGGTGAGCCTGCCCGGACTCGGCGACCACCGGGTGCTCGCGTCGCGCGACGGGACGATCGTCCTGGGCTTCCCGCTCACCGACGTGCAGGACACGGTGAACCGGCTGGTCCTCGTCGAGGTGTACGTCGCGGCCGCCGGGCTGATCGCCGCCGGTATCGCGGGCGGCACGCTCGTCGGCGTCGCCCTGCGCCCGCTGCGGCGGGTCGCGGCGACCGCGACGCGCGTCAGCGAACTGCCGTTGCACAGCGGCGAGGTGGCGCTGTACGAACGGGTGGCGGACGCGGAGGCGGACCCCCGTACCGAGGTCGGCCAGGTCGGCGCGGCCCTCAACCGGATGCTCGACCACGTCCATTCGGCGCTCCACGCCCGTCAGCAGAGCGAGACCCGGGTACGCCGGTTCGTCGCGGACGCCAGCCATGAACTGCGTACTCCGCTGGCGTCCATCCGGGGGTACGCCGAGCTCACCCGGCTCGGCCGCGAGCGGACCGGGCCCGACACCCGTCACGCGCTCGGCCGGATCGAGGCCGAGGCGACCCGGATGACCGGTCTCGTCGAGGACCTGCTGCTGCTGGCGCGGCTCGATGCCGGACGCCCGCTCTCGTACCAGAGCACCGATCTCTCGCCGCTCGTCGTGGACGCGGTCAGCGACGCCCGCGCGGCCGGGCGGGACCACCGTTGGCGGCTGGAGCTGCCCGACGAGCCCGCGACCGTACGGGGCGATGCCGCCAGGCTGCACCAGGTGCTGGTCAATCTGCTCGGCAACGCCCGGTCCCACACCCCGGCGGGCACCACGGTCACCGCCCGGGTCCGCTGGGAGGGCCCCTGGGCCGTCGTCGAGGTGGAGGACGACGGGCCCGGAATCCCGCCCGGTCTGCTGCCGCACGTCTTCGAACGGTTCGCCCGTGGTGACGCCTCGCGCTCCCGGCACGCCGGCAGCACGGGGCTCGGACTGGCCATCGTCCAGGCCGTCGTCGTCGCGCACGGCGGCGGTGTGCGCGTCCACAGCGTGCCCGGGCGGACCGTGTTCGCCGTCCGTCTCCCCTGTTCGGCCCGACTCCCGTACGCCGGAGCCCCCTCGGATCCCTCCCCGGTCCAGGGCCCGGTCCCGTCCCACGGCTCACGGCCGGACCAGGACTCACAGGCGGGGCACAGGCGCAGCACACAGCCGTGACAGCGCCCGCCGGGAGTGTCGGTGGCATGCGAACCGAATGCTTTGTGGGTGCCCTGCCCGCCCGGGAGCATCTGCCCGTGGGCGTCGCCGGCCGGCCCGTCCTCGACGTGGTGATCCCCGTCTTCAACGAGGAGAAGGACCTCGAACCCTGTGTGCTCAGGCTCCACGAGCACCTGGCCCGCACGTTCCCGTACGGCTTCCGCATCACCGTCGCCGACAACGCGAGCACCGACCGTACGCCGGAGGTCGCCGCCCATCTGGCCGGCCGCGTCCCGCAGGTGCGGTCGGTGCGCCTGGAGCAGAAGGGGCGGGGGCGTGCGCTGCGGACCGTGTGGTCGCACTCGGACGCCCATGTCCTCGCCTACATGGACGTCGACCTGTCGACCGATCTGAACGCGCTCCTGCCCCTGGTGGCGCCGCTCATCTCCGGGCACTCGGACCTCGCGATCGGGTCGCGGCTGGCGCGCAGCTCCCGGGTGGTGCGCGGGCCGAAGCGTGAGTTCATCTCCCGTACCTACAACCTGATCCTGCGCGGCTCGCTCGCCGCCCGCTTCAGCGACGCCCAGTGCGGGTTCAAGGCGATACGCCGTGAGGTCGCCGAGCGGCTGCTGCCGATGGTCGAGGACACCGGCTGGTTCTTCGACACCGAGATGCTGGTGCTGGCCGAGCGGGCGGGGCTGCGCATCCACGAGGTGCCGGTCGACTGGGTCGACGACCCCGACTCCACCGTCCACATCGTGAGGACCGCCACCGACGACCTCAAGGGCGTCTGGCGGGTCGGGCGGGCGCTCGCCAGGGGCACGCTGCCGCTGGACCGGCTGGCGCGGCCGTTCGGCGACGACCCCCGCGACCGGATGATCAGCGGCGTCCCGCGCGGTCTGGCCCGGCAGCTCGTCGGGTTCTGTGTGGTGGGCGCGCTGTCGACCCTCTTCTACCTGCTGCTGTACTCGGCCCTCCGGTCCGGGGCCGGGCCGCAGGCGGCCAACGCCCTCGCCCTGCTGGTGTCGGCCGTGGCCAACACGGCCGCCAACCGGCGCCTCACCTTCGGCGTGCGGGGCCGGGACCGGGCCGTCCGCCACCAGGCCCAGGGCCTGGTCGTCCTCGGCATCGGGCTCGCGCTCACCAGCGGTTCGCTCGCCGCCCTCGACGCGGCCAGCGGCAGCCCCGCGCACTCCACGGAGATGGCGGTACTGATCGCGGCCAACCTCGCGGCGACGGTGCTGCGGTTCCTGCTCTTCCGCGCCTGGGTGTTCCCCGAGCGGCGCGAGGCGGCCGTGGGGACGGGCCGCCCCGGCGGCTCCTCCGCCGGTGCCGCCGCGCCCGCCCCGTACACCGGCCCCTCGCCCTGCACCGGCCCCGCCCCGTACACCGACCCCTCGCCGTACTCCGCGCCTTCGCCGTACGCGTACGACAACGAACCGAGGAACGCACGATGACGACGACCGATCACGACAGTCCCGTTCCCGCGGGCTCCGCGCCTCCGTCGGGGCCCTCCCCGGCTCCTTCCCCTTCGGCCGTGCCCCTGGCGGCCGGGCGACGGCTCGGGCAGGGCGGCGGGCCCGGCGGCGGGCGGGTCGCCCGGCTGTGGCGCGGGCGGGCCGAGGACGCCGCCTGGGTCCGACCCGCCCTCCTCGGGCTCCTCCTCGTCACCGCCGTGCTCTACCTGTACGACCTCGACGCCTCCGGGTACGCCAACTCCTTCTACTCGGCCGCCGTCCAGGCGGGCAGCGAGAGCTGGAAGGCGTTCTTCTTCGGTGCGTCCGACGCCGCGAACTCCATCACCGTCGACAAGCCGCCGGCCGCCCTGTGGCCGATGGCGCTGTCCGTACGGTTCTTCGGCCTCGGGTCCTGGCAGATCCTGCTCCCCGAGGTGCTGATGGCGGTCGCCACCGTCGGTGTCGTGTACGCCGCCGTCCGCCGCCGTTTCAGCCCGGCCGCCGGACTCGTCGCGGGCGCGGTGCTCGCACTGACTCCCGTGGCCGCGCTGATGTTCCGGTTCAACAACCCGGACGCGCTGCTCGCGCTGCTGATGACGGTCGCCGTGTACCTCGTGCTGCGCGCACTGGAGGACGGGCGGACCAAGTGGCTGGTGTGGGCGGGCGTGGCGATCGGGTTCGCCTTCCTGACGAAGACGCTCCAGGCGTTCCTGATCCTGCCGCCGCTGGCGCTGGTGTACGCGGTGTGCGCGCCCGTCACCGTGGGCAGGCGGCTGGGCCGACTGGCGCTGGCGGGGCTCGCGGTGGTGGTGTCCGGCGGCTGGTGGGTCGCGATCGTCGAGCTGTGGCCGGAGTCTTCGCGTCCGTACGTCGGCGGCTCGCAGAACAACAGCTTCCTTGAGCTGACCTTCGGCTACAACGGGCTCGGCCGCATCAACGGCAACGAGGTCGGCAGTGTCGGTGGTGGCGGTGGCGGTGGCGGTGGTGGCGGTCAGGGCGGCGGCTGGGGCGAGACCGGCGTCGGCCGGATGTTCAACGACTCCATCGGCGGCCAGATCTCGTGGCTGCTGCCCGCCGCGCTGGTCCTGCTGCTCACGGGACTCGTCATCACCTGGCGGGCGAAGCGGACCGACACGGCACGGGCGGCGTTCCTGGTGTGGGGCGGCTCGCTGCTGATGACCCTGGTGGTCCTCAGCTTCATGGCCGGCATCTTCCACGAGTACTACACGGTGGCCCTCGCCCCCTACATCGCGGCCCTCGTCGGCATGGGCGTGACGGTGCTGTGGGAGGAGCGGGCGCACCTGCCGGCCTCGTCCACGCTGGCGCTCACGACGGCGGGCACGGCCGTCTGGGCGTACACGCTGCTCGGCCGTACGGCCGACTACCTGCCGTGGCTGCGCTGGGCGGTCCTCATCGGCGGCGCGGTGGCCGCGCTCGGGCTGCTGCTGGGGGCGCGCCTCGGGCGCCGGGCGGCCTTCGCGGCGGCCGGGCTCGGGCTGGCGGCGGCTCTGGCGGGGCCGACGGCGTACACCCTCTCGACGCTGGGAACCGGACACACCGGTTCGATCGTCACCGCCGGTCCGGCCTCCATGCGGGGCGGTCCGGGCGGCGGTGGAGGCCCCGACGGCATGCGTCCCCCGGGGATGCGGGGCGACGGCCAGGGCCGGACGCCCCCGGGCCAGGCCCCTCAGGGGCAGACCGCTCAGGGGCAGGGCCGGACGCCCCCGGGCCAGGCTCCTCAGGGCCAGGCACCGCAGGGCCAGGGTGGCCGGCTTCCCGCGCAGGGCGAGCGGGGCGGTCCCGGGGGCGGCATGGGCGGCCTGCTGAACGGCACCGCCGTGAACTCCGCGGTGGAGTCCCGGCTCCGGCGGAACGCCGACGCCTACACGTGGGTCGCGGCGGCCGTCGGCTCCCAGAACGCTGCCGGTTACCAGCTCGCCACCGAGAAGCCGGTCATGGCGATCGGCGGCTTCAACGGCAGCGACCCGTCCCCGACGCTCGCGCGGTTCAAGCAGTACGTCGAGGACGGCGAGATCCACTACTTCATCGCGAGCGGCGGCCGGGGCGGCGGCCCCGGCGGCGGCGGAAGCTCGTCGATCACCTCATGGGTCGAGTCCACCTTCGAGAAGGTCACCGTCGACGGCACGACCCTCTACGACCTCACCCGGAAGGCGGCCTGAGAGCGGACGGAACCCGCCGGGCCGCACCTGACAGCACATCGGTATACAGCGTACGAGAGTCCTTGTACGGTGTAAGGGCAAGGTCCCTTACACCGTACAAGGAGCAGGCATGCCGGCGACGACCGCCGAGAATCGCATCACGGCCCCCACCGGGGGGCATCCGCAGCGCTGGCTGATCCTCGGCGTCATCTGCCTCGCCCAGCTCACCGTGCTGCTCGACAACACCGTCCTCAGCGTCGCGATCCCCTCGCTCACCGCCGAACTCGACGCCTCCACCGCCGACATCCAGTGGATGATCAACGCGTACTCGCTGGTCCAGTCGGGTCTGCTGCTCACCGCCGGAAACGCCGCCGACCGGTACGGCCGCAAGAAGATGCTGCTGTCCGGGCTCGCCCTGTTCGGTCTGGGATCGCTCGCCGCCGGGCTCTCCGAGACGTCCGGGCAGCTGATCGCCGCCCGGGCCGGGATGGGCATAGGCGGCGCGCTGCTGATGACCACGACCCTCGCCGTCGTCGTCCAGATCTTCGACGACGCCGAGCGGGTCAAGGCCATCGCCCTGTGGTCGACGGTCAGTTCGCTGGGCTTCGCCGCCGGGCCGCTGCTCGGCGGTTTCATGCTCGACCACTTCTGGTGGGGCGCGATCTTCCTGATCAACATTCCGGTGGCGGTCGTCGGCCTCGTCGCCGTCGTCGCGCTGGTCCCCGAGTCCAGGCACAAGCAGGGCGACCGGCCGGACCTGCTGGGTGCCGTGCTCTCGACGATCGGCATGACGGCCGTCGTGTACGCGATCATCTCCGGCCCCGAGCACGGCTGGACGTCGGGTCAGGTCCTGCTGTCCGCCGCGATCGGCATCGCCGTCCTCGGTCTCTTCGTCCTGTGGGAGCTGCGCACCCCGCACCCGATGCTGGACATGCACTTCTTCCGCAACCAGCGGTTCGTCGGGGCCGTCGCGGGCGCCATCCTGGTCGCCTTCGGCATGACCGGCTCGCTCTTCCTGCTCACCCAGCACCTCCAGTTCGTGCTCGGATACGGGCCGCTGGACGCGGGCCTGCGTACGGCGCCGCTGGCGCTGACCGTGGTCGTCCTCAACCTCACCGGGGTCGGGGCGCGCCTGCTGCCGAAGCTCGGTACGCCGGGGACCATCGCCCTCGGCATGGCCATGGTCGCCGCCGGTCTCGCCGCGATCGCCGTCCTGGGCGGACAGCACGGCTACGGCGGCATGCTGCTCGGCCTGGTGGTCATGGGCGCGGGTGTCGCCCTGTCGATGCCGGCCATGGCCAACGCGATCATGAGCGCGATCCCGCCGGAGAAGGCGGGCGTGGGCGCGGGCATCAACGGCACGCTCGCCGAGTTCGGCAACGGGCTCGGCGTCGCCGTCCTCGGAGCCGTGCTCAACTCGCGCTTCGCGGCGCTCGTACCGGTCTCGGCCGCGTCGCTGCCCGCGGCGCTCGCGGCGGCCGGCAGCGCGCAGGAGAAGGCCCGCATCGCGGACGCCTTCGCCGCCGGGCTGGAGACCAGCCAGCTGGTCGGCGCCGTCGCGGTGCTGGCGGGCGGCCTGCTCGCGGCGCTGCTGCTGCGACGGGCGGAGCGGCCGCAGGCATAGCATCGGGCTCAGGAACGAGGAGGAAAGCCCATGGTGTCGGCAGCCGACCGCACGAAGCGTCCGACGCGGTCGAGTGTGTGGCTGGAGGGCAAGGCCCCCCGGACCAGGCGCGCGGACCAGCCCTCCGGCCTCGACCGCGACAGGATCACGGCCGCGTCGGTGCGGCTGCTGGACGCGGACGGGCTGGCCAGGTTCTCCATGCGGCGGCTGGCGGCCGAGCTGAACGTCACGGCGATGTCGGTCTACTGGTACGTCGACACCAAGGACGACCTCCTGGAGCTCGCCCTCGACGCGATCTTCGGCGAGTTGACGCTCCCGGACCCGTCGTCCGACGAGGACTGGCGCGACCAGCTCCGGACGCTGGCGGTCGCCTACCGCAGCCTGCTGGTCCGCCACCCGTGGGCGTCCCCGCTGATGGGCCACTTCCTCAACATCGGCCCGCACTCGATGGCCTTCTCGGTGTGCGTGCAGGAGGTCGTCGGCAGGACGGGCCTCCCGCCGCACGGCCAGACGGGCGCGCTCTCGGCGGTCTTCCAGTTCGTCTACGGCTTCGGGACCATCGAAGGGCACTTCGTCCAGCGGTGCGCGTCCGCGGGGATGACGCAGGACGAGTACTTCCACCAGGCGATGTCGACGATCAGGCGGCAGCCCGACCTGGAGAAGACCTTCGAGAGGGCGACGGAGCTCATGGAGGCGCGGGGCGGGGACACGGTGGAGGAGATGCGGGAACGGGACTTCGACTTCGCGCTGAAGATCCTCGTCGCGGGCATCGAGGCGATGCGCTAGCCCCGGCCTGCCCCCGGCCGTCCCTCCCGGCGCTCCTCGCGCCCTGCCCTCCCGCCCTCCCGGCCGGTCCTCGGGCTCCGGGCCTCCGGGGGCCGATTACCGCTGCGGGCGCTGTTTCGACAGGATGGGGGCATGACCGAGATCCGTACCCCCCGACTCATCCTCCGCCGCTGGCAGGACGACGACCTCGTCCCCATGGCCGAGATCAACGCGGACGCCGAGGTCATGCGCTGGATCGACGACGGCTCGGTCCGTGACCTGGAGCAGACGGCCGAGGACATCGAGCGCTGGGAGGAGGAGTGGGACGACGAGGGCTTCGGACTCTTCGCCGTGGAGCTCCTCGCCTCGGGCGAACTGGCCGGCCTCGCCGGACTGTCCGTACCGGAGTACCTGCCGGAGGTGCTGCCCGCCGTGGAGATCGTCTGGCGTCTCGGACGGCCGTTCTGGGGCCAGGGGTACGCCTCCGAAGCAGCACACGCCGCCCTGGAGTTCGCCCTTCAGGACCGGGGCCTCGACCGGGTCGTCAGCATCAACCGGCTGGGCAACGAGGCGTCGGAGAACGTCGCGCGCAAGCTCGGCATGTCGCTGGAGCGGGAGACCGAGCACCCCGAGTACGGCGTCCCCCTGCACGTCCACACCATCGACCTCAGCGAGTTCCAGGGCTGACCGGTACGCGGACGGCGCCGGTACGAGCCGTACCGGCGCCGAGCAGGCCGGGCATCGCGCCCACCCCCTCCTAGGGGAGCCGGTCTCCCTGAACCGCCTGCATGTCCAGTTCGACCTTCAGCGTGGTGCCGATCGCCGAGATGCCGGCCTGCACCACCTGGTTGTAGTTCATGGCGAAGTCGTCCCGCCGCAGCTCCGCCGTCGCGCGGAACGCCGCCCGGACACCGCCCCACGGGTCGGGTCCCGTGCCCAGGTAGGTGAGGTCGAGGTCGACGTCGCGCACGATGCCGTGGAGCGACAGCCGGCCGTGCACCGTCCAGCGGTCCGGGCCCGCCGGGGTGACCCCGTGGCCCTCGTAGACGATCTCCGGGTACGTGCCGACGTCCAGGAAGTCCGGCGACCGCAGGTGCTTGTCCCGCAGCGCGTTGCCCGTGTCGATGGAAGCGGCGGAGATGACGGCGTGCACCCGGGACGCGGCGAGGTCCTCGGCGATCTCGATCCGGCCGCCGAACTCGGTGAAGCGGCCGTGGACGCTGGAGATCCCCAGGTGCTGGGCGACCGCGCCGACCGTCGAGTGCGCCGGGTCCAGGGCCCAGGCGCCCGGCGGGGGCAGCTCCACGCCGCCCGCGCGGGCCAGTACGACCGCGCCCACCTCCGCCCGGCCGCTCGCGGTCACCAGCGCCGTGGACGCCACGGGGGCGTAACCCACGGCCGTCACGATCACCGTGTACGGGCCGGGGGGCAGCGTCACGTCCGCCGCCACCGTGCCGTCCGTGTCCGCGGTCGCGCGCAGTACCTGCGCGCCGGTCATGTCGGTGACGGTCACGACGGCGTGCTGGACGGCCCAGCCGTCCCGCGTGCGTACCTGTGCGTGCAGTCCCATCCCGTTTGTCTCCTCCTGTGAAAAACACCGGGGCGGCAGGCCGTCCCCTGCCTGCCGCCCCCTGTGGGGTCCCGGCGGGTCACGCCGGGCACCCCGGTCCCGGCCGCGCCTCCGCTCGGGGCGCCGCCGGGAGTCCGTCACTCGCCCGGGTGGGCGAGCTCGATGTCATGCCCGTCGACCCCGCGACCGGCCACGGTCAGCGAGCCGGCCACCGGCGGGTAGCCGGTCGCGATGACCGTGTACTCGCCCGCGTTCAGGTCGGCGAAGCCGTACGCGCCGTCCTCGCCGGTCGTCGCGGTCGCGACCACGTTCCCGGCCGCGTCGACGAGCGTCACCCGGGCGTCGGCCAGCGGACGGCGGTCCGCACCGGCCCGGATCGTGCCCTGGAGCAGCGCGCCCGACTGGAGCAGCGCCTCGACCCGGGTCACGCCCTGGCCGCCGATGTCGACCGGCAGGGCCAGCGGCCGGTAGCCGTCGGCGTTCACCGCGACGGTCACGGCACCCGGCACCAGTTCGGCGAAGGTGAAGACGCCGTCCTCGGCGGAGAGGCCGGTGGCCAGGACGTCCCCGCGCACATCGGTCACGATCACCATGGCGCCGTCGACCGGGGTGCCGCCGTCGGCGGCCCGGACGGTGCCGGTCAGCCCGCTCGTACCGGAGAGCAGGATGTCGTAGGCCAGGGCCTCGTCCCCGACGACCACCGTGGACGCCTGCGGCTGGAAGCCGTCGGCGGAGGCGATCAGGACGTAGGAGCCGGAGCCCGGTGCGTCCAGGGCGTACGAACCGTCGGCCTGGGCCACCGAGCGGCCCAGCTGACGCCCGGCCAGCGAGATCAGCGTGACGGCCGCCCGGGGTACGGGCACGGCGTCGGCGGTCCGTACGGTGCCGTGCACCGGCGTGCCGTTGACGACGGGGGGCAGCGGAGCCGTGGTCTCCACCGACCCGGCGGCCGGGGTGGCGGCCGGGGTGGCCGTGGCGGCAGGGGCGGGCGCGGCCTCGGCGGTCGCCGGTTCCGGCGCCATGCTGCTCTTCAGAGCGACCTCCTTGATGAACAGCGTCAGCAGGAAGGCGATCAGCGCGAACGGCGCCGAGTAGAGGAACACGTCGGCCACACCGTGCCCGTACGCGGTCTCCATCACCGTGCGGAACGGAGCCGGCAGCGTGTCCAGGTCGGGGATGCCCCCGCCGCCCGTACCGCCGTGGCCCAGGGCCGCGCCCTGCGGGCCGAGCTCGGCGAGCCCGTCCTTGACGTAGTGGGTGACCCGGTTGGCCATGACCGCGCCCAGCGCCGAGACGCCGATGGCACCGCCCAGGGACCGGAAGAACGTGACGACGGACGACGCGGCGCCGAGGTCCTCGGGGGCGACCTGGTTCTGCGTGGCGAGCACCAGGTTCTGCATCATCATGCCGATGCCGAGGCCCATGATCGCCATGTAGATCGCGATGTGCCAGTACTCGGAGTCGTACCGGATGGTGCCCAGCAGTCCGAGGCCGGCCGTCACCAGGACGCCGCCGCTGACCAGCCACGCCTTCCACCTGCCGGTCTTGGTGATGATCTGGCCGGAGACCGTGGAGGAGATGAACAGGCCGCCGATCATCGGGATCGTCATGACGCCGGACATCGTGGGCGACTCGTCCCGTGCCAGCTGGAAGTACTGGCTGAAGAAGACCGTGCCCGCGAACATCGCGACACCGACGAAGAGCGACGCGAGCGAGGCCAGGGTGATGGTGCGGTTGCGGAACAGCCGCAGCGGGATGATCGGCTCGCTCGCCCTGTTCTCCACGACCAGGAAGAGCGCGCCCAGGACGATCGATCCGGCGACCATCGTGTACGTCTGCCACGACAGCCAGTCGTACTTGTCACCGGCGAAGGTGACCCAGACCAGCAGCAGTGAGACGGCGGCGCTGATGAAGAAGGCGCCCGTCCAGTCGACCTTGACCTGACGCTTCACGACCGGCAGCTTCAGGGTCTTCTGGAGCACGACCAGCGCGATGATCGCGAAGGGCACACCCACGTAGAAGCACCAGCGCCAGCCGAGCCAGTCGGTGTCGGTGATGACGCCGCCGAGCAGCGGGCCGCCGACGGTGGCGACGGCGAAGGTCGCGCCGAGGTAGCCGCTGTAGCGGCCGCGCTCGCGCGGGGAGATCATCGCGGCCATCACGATCTGCGCGAGGGCGGACAGGCCGCCGACGCCGATGCCCTGGACGACGCGGCAGGCGATCAGCGTGCCGGCGTTCTGCGAGAGACCGGCCGCGGCCGACCCGAGGACATAGATGACCAGGGATATCTGGACCAGCAGCTTCTTGGAGAAGAGGTCCGAGAGCTTGCCCCACAGCGGGGTCGTCGCGGTCATCGCCAGCAGCGAGGCCGTCACGACCCAGGTGTAGGCGCTCTGGCCGCCACCGAGGTCGGAGATGATCTGCGGCAGGGCGTTGGAAACGATCGTCGAGGACAGAATGGCGACGAACATGCCGAGCAACAGCCCGGAAAGTGCCTCCATGATCTGCCGGTGCGACATCGGCGCGCCGTCGGATGAGGAGTGCCCCCCATGCTTGGCGTGGCCGCCCCGCACACCGGCTGGTGTGGTCGTTGCCATGAACTTCCTTTGCGTCGCTATACGTGTGTACGGCCGGTGTGGGCCCGGCAGTCCCCGAACGAGTCCCGGAGGCGGGCCAGCATCACGTTGAGTTGCCCGACCTCGTCGTCGGACCAGTCCTTGAGGTGGTGGGCGAACAGGTCCGCCGACCGACGGCCGAGACCGTCCAGCAGGTCCTTGCCCGCGGCTGTCAGCCGCAGGATGCGGGAGCGCTTGTCGCACGGGTCGGGCTGCCGCTCGATCCATCCGCGCTCCGCCACATGGGCCACATGCCGGCTGGTGACCGACATGTCGACGGCGAGGAGCTCCGTCAGGCGGCTCATCCGCATCTCGCCGTACCGGTCGAGAAGGGCCAGCACGGCCGCCGATCCGGCGGGGCACTCGGCGGGCAGAAGGCGCGCGAGACCCCGCTTGACGGCGCCTATGGCGCTCAGTTGCCGGGCCAGTTCTTCGTACTGACTCCGCTCGGCCATGGGCACCCCCGCACATCTTGTTGCTTAGGGCAACCATAGAATCGGTTGGTTGCTGAAGGCAAACTAAAAAGGGGCGAAGGCGCCTAAAGCTCTGGCAAAGGAGCGGTAAACGGAGGCTGAGGTGGGGGCGGAGGCCGCCGTTCGCTAGGGTCCTGCCCCATGGCACACAACACCCAGGGCCCCGAGGGCTACGACCCGTCGGGCAACACCCAGATGTTCCGCGCCTTCGTCGACGAGGGTGCGCCGCAGCGGCAGCAGCAGGTGACGGCCCAGTCCGGCCCCCGGGTCGGCCTGATCGTGGGCATCGTCGCGGCCGTAGTGATCATCGCGGCGGTCGCCTGGCTCGCCCTCGGCTGAGCCGGCCCGCCCAGGTCGCCTCCAGGACGCGGAGGCGTCCGGCCCGCCCGGCGCACCTGCCCGGCCCCGCGGGCCCGCCCGTCCCCTTCTTCGTCGCGCCCGTGCCGATCGGCCCGGGCGCGACGCGCGCTGCCCGGAAAGCCGCCCGGTATCGGCTCCGCGCGTGCCGACACCGGCCGGGGGCGCCGGTCCACGGTGCGGTGGATCCGCGTCCATGCCGGGCCCCGCCCCGCATGTCACCGGTACGGCGGCGAGGTGCCGTGCGGACCCGGACCGGGACCGGGACCGGGACCGTACGCCGCCGGGCCGGAGCCAGGGCCGGGTGCGGAGCCGTACGGCCGCCGGGAGCCGGGAGCCGGAGTCGGATTCGTACGTCGCCGGGAGCCGGCGTGCCCGAACACCGTGCGGACCCGTCCGTCACCGCCCGGGTCGCCCGGGCCGCCCGCAGACGGTCGGCGCCCCGCCGAAGCGGAGCGCCGCCATGGCCGAGTCCGTCGTCGCACCGCGTCGGCGCGGCGCTCCGGCGGACAGGGCCTCTCAGTCGGAGATGAGTCCGTCCCGCAGCTGCGCCAGCGTGCGGGTCAGCAGCCGCGAGACGTGCATCTGGGAGATGCCGACCTCCTCGCCGATCTGTGACTGCGTCATGTTGGCGAAGAACCGCAGCATGATGATCTGGCGTTCCCGCGGGGGGAGTTTGGCCAGCAGGGGCTTGAGCGACTCGCGGTACTCGACGCCCTCCAGCGCCGTGTCCTCGTAGCCGAGCCGGTCGGCCAGGGAGCCCTCCCCGCCGTCGTCCTCCGGTGAGGGCGAGTCCAGCGACGAGGCGGTGTAGGCGTTGCCCACGGCCAGGCCGTCGACGACGTCCTCCTCCGACACCCCCAGTACGGCGGCGAGTTCGGGGACGGTCGGCGAGCGGTCGAGCTTCTGGGCGAGCTCGTCGCTCGCCTTGGTCAGCGCCAGGCGCAGCTCCTGGAGGCGCCGCGGCACCCGGACCGACCACGAGGTGTCCCGGAAGAAGCGCTTGATCTCGCCGACGACCGTCGGCATCGCGAACGTCGGGAACTCCACGCCGCGTTCGCAGTCGAACCGGTCGATCGCCTTGATCAGGCCGATCGTGCCGACCTGGACGATGTCCTCCATGGGCTCGTTGCGACTGCGGAAGCGGGCCGCCGCGTACCGCACGAGCGGCAGGTTGAGCTCGATGAGAGTGTCCCGGACGTAGGCGCGCTCGGGGCTGTCCTCGTCGAGCGCGGCGAGCCGCAGGAACAGGGAGCGGGACAGAGTGCGGGTGTCGATGGCTTCCGAGGTTTCGACAAGCACGGCGGGTTCGCTCTTCGTGAGCGTGAGCACCTTCGAGCTGCCCTGTTCTGCGGACATGCCACCCCCTTGAGGTCGCGGACGGTCGCGTGGGCCGCGACCATCGGAGGAACGCAGCCTCCACCTGAATACCGGCGCCGAGACTGCGGCAAACGCGGTTCCAGCAGAATGTCACATGTCGGCAACACGCTGTAGTGACTTGTCGACACAGTGGAGGCAAATCTGCGCAGGAAAAAGGGGTTGCGCGGCTTTTATGTCGCCGAAATCAGGACTGAACGGGTCTACCCGATTCAGCTACGCTTCGATTCTGTTTGCTGATCTCAGACGGGCGAAGCTCCGGGCCAGGAGCCTTGACACATGCATCTGGGAAACACCCAGTTCCTGACTGATCTGGGACTGGGTGAGGTTGCTGTAGTAGCGGAGCATCAGGATCCGCTGTTCCCTCTCGGGCAGTTGGACGAGGAGATGCCGGACGAGGTCCCGGTGCTCGACCCCGGCCAGGGCCGGGTCCTCGTAGCCGAGCCGGTCGAGCAGTCCCGGCAGCCCGTCCCCCTCCTGTGCCGCCTCCAGTGAGGTGGCGTGGTAGGAGCGCCCGGCCTCGATGCAGGAGAGCACCTCGTCCTCGGAGATCTTCAGCCGTTCGGCGATCTCGGCCGTCGAGGGCGACCGGCCGTGAGCGGTCGTCAGGTCCTCGGTGGCGCCGTTCACCTGGACCCACAGCTCGTGCAGGCGGCGGGGCACGTGGACGGTCCGTACGTTGTCCCGGAAGTACCGCTTGATCTCGCCGACCACGGTCGGCATGGCGAAGGTGGGGAACTGGACGCCCCGGTCCGGGTCGAACCGGTCGATCGCGTTGATCAGGCCGATCGTGCCGACCTGGACGACGTCCTCCATCGGCTCGTTGCGGGACCGGAAGCGGGCGGCCGCGTACCGCACCAGGGGCAGGTTCGCCTCGATCAGGGCGCCGCGCACCCGCTGGTGCTCCGGGGAGCCCGGCTCCAGACCCTTGAGCTGGCCGAAGAGCACCTGGGTGAGCGCCCGGGTGTCCGCGGCCCTGCCCTGCGGTCTGGGGCGGGCCTCCGACTCGTTCTGGGGCGGCACCTGTTGAGGCGTCGTACTGGCCGGCACGTTCACGCCACCCCTTTGCGGTCAACTTTGCGGCAACAACGATCAACCCGTCCGTCAAAAGCGGTCATAGCATCACAAGACATGTCCACTGTGTGCAAGCACCGCATAGCACCGTGTTGCAAAGCGAAAGCCCCGCACCATGGCGGTGCGGGGCTCCGGGGTGCGGAGTGCTCAGAACTCGTAGTCGGCGATCACCCAGGTGGCGAACTCGCGCCACAGGCCGGCGGCCTCCTGATGGGCCGGGTGCTCGATGTACCGCTTCAGCGCGTCCCGGTCGGTGACGGCCGCGTTGATGGCGTAGTCGTACGCGATGGGGCGATCGGTGATGTTCCAGGCGCACTCCCAGAACGTCACGTCGGGGATGAGACCGCCCAGTTCCTCGAACGCCTTCACTCCGGCGGCCACGCGCGGCTCGTCCCGCTGTACGCCGTCGTTGAGCTTGAAGAGGACCAGGTGCCGGATCACGGGGACTCCTCGGAAGGTTCGGCCGGGCGGGCTAGTTGATGAGCTCGGTCATGAACGCGCCGACGCCCTGCGCGGCGCTCGAAATGCCCTCGAACCCTACCTGGACGAGGTCGGCCGCACGGGCCGGGGAGGTGATGATCGTGTACAGCACGAAGACGACGACCACATAGAGCGCGATCTTCTTCGTTTGCGCCATCAGTCCAGTCTCCCCTGCCGCTCCCTGGCGATCCCCTGCACGGTCGGGTGAGTCTAACCGAGCCCCAGGGGCCAAGGGCCGGGCCGTCGGGGCCCCTTGCCGGGCGCCCGGGACCAGGGCGCCGGAGCGCGGGCGCGGGCCGGGCCCCCGTGATCCCGAAGGGCCGGCGAGGTGCACGCCCGTACGCGGAAAGGTCCCGGCACGCGGAAAGGGCCCCGACGCGATGCGTCGGGGCCCTTCCACAAGAGCGGTAGCGGAGGGATTTGAACCCTCGGTGACTTGCGCCACACTCGCTTTCGAGGCGAGCTCCTTCGGCCGCTCGGACACGCTACCGAGAGAGAGCTTAGCCCAAAGGGACCGGTTCGCTGAAATCCATGGCCGGAGTCGTGGTCAGCGGTCGCGGAAGAAGCGGGTGAGCAGCTGGGCGCACTCCTCCGCGAGCACCCCGTGCACGACCTCGGGGCGGTGGTTCAGCCGTCGGTCCCGTACGAGATCCCAGAGCGAGCCGACCGCGCCCGCCTTCTCGTCGAGCGCCCCGAACACCACGCGGTCCACGCGCGACTGCACGAGCGCGCCGGCGCACATCACACACGGCTCCAGCGTCACGACGAGCGTGCAGCCGGGCAGCCGCCACTCGCCGGTCCGGGCGGCGGCCCGGCGCAGTGCCAGCACCTCGGCGTGCGCCGTCGGATCGCCGGTCACCTCCCGCTCGTTGTGCCCGGTCGCGAGCACCGTGCCGTCGGCGGACAGCACGACCGCGCCGACCGGCACATCGCCGGCCCGCGCGGCGCGCTCGGCCTCTTCCAGGGCATGGCGCATCGGGACCCGCCAGGGATCCCGTACGGGGTCGGGCACGGCGCCGGGCACCGGGCCGGAGGGGGTGTCGGACAGGGAGTCGGTCACGGGACGGGGTTCGGGGTGGGACACAGGTTCGCGCTCTGCACGGGGTCGGGGCCTCGGCCGGAGCGAAGTCCGGTCGTAGGACCGGGTTCGCGCCCGGATCGAGGGCCGGGGCGGGGCTGGGCAGGAATCGGTCTCGGTCTCGGTCTCGGGATCGGGGCCGGGATCCGGCTCGGGGTCGGGGTCGGGGCGGGGTCAGGATCGGGTCGTTCCCGGGCCGGGATCCGGTACGGCGGCCGGATCCGGACAGGGCCCTGGTCGGACGCCGGTTCGGTACCGGCATCGGCCGTGGGGCAGCCGGGGGTCGGCCGGGGTCTGCCGGGCGTCGGCCGGGCGTCGGTCGGAGGGCGCTAGCGGACGGCCTCCAGCACCTCCGCGGCGCCCAGCGCGTCCGCGATGTCGGCCAGGGCCTCGGTCGAGAGCGCCAGCAGCTCCTTCTCCCGCAACCCGAGGTCCGCGAGGATCTCCAGGTCGCCGACCGGCTCGGCGGGCACGGTCTCCGCCGCCGTCACCGACTCCTCCTCGTCGTCCTCGTCCGGTTCCCCGTCCTCGGTGCCGTCGAGGTTCAGCGTGTCCAGGTCATCGGCACCACCGCCCTGGTCGTCGCCCAGCAGTTCCTTGATGAGGATCTCCCCGTACGAGGAGCGGGCGGCGGCCGCCCCGTCCGAGATGTAGATCCGGGGGTCGTCCTCACCCTCCACCCGGATGATCCCGAACCATGCGTCTTCCTGCTCGATGAAGACGATCACTGTGTCGTCATCCACCGACGCATCGCGAGCGAGGTCGGTCAGATCCGACAAGGTCTCTACATCGTCGAGCTCTGTGTCGCTCGCTTCCCATCCGTCTTCGGTGCGCGCGAGCAGTGCGGCGAAGTACACCGTGACTCTCCCACTGATCAGAGGTGTGGCGATCGGGCGGCACGCTCCTGAATGCCCCGCCCACTCGGCATCGTGGCAGATGCGAGGCCTTCAGGAGAGGTGTTCCGCTCTTGCGTCGTGCACCAGTCTGATGCCGGGAGCCGCTCGCTGTCACCAGGCCCCGCCCATGTCTCACCAGCGGAAGGTGCGCATACGCATCGCCTGGCGCATCCGCGCGGCCCGTGCCCGGCGCGGCTGGACGCGCTCGCGCAGCGCCTTGGCCTCGTTCAGTTCGCGGAGGAACTGCGCGCGGCGCCTCCTGCGCTGCGCGTCGGTCTCCGGGTCCTCCTGCGTCCGCTTCGGTTCTTGCCGGTCCGGCATCGCTAGACCACCCCCAGGCTGGGTCCGTCCATCGGGGTGTCCGCCGGACCGGGCCGGGCCGGTGGCGTCGCCCGGGATCCGTCTCCGGCGGGGTCGTGGGCCGTCCGGCGCGCCGGACGGCCCCCTCCTCCGCAGGGGATCCACGCTCGGATCCCGCCCGGGGCCGCTGCCCCGGTACGCCGCTCCCCGGTCCGGCCCGGTCCGCCGGACATCCCCACCCCACCTTCCCTCCGCGGCGGGGGTTGATGCCAGTGCGGGCTACTGTGGGGTACATGCGGATCCACGTCGTCGACCACCCGCTGGTGGCGCACAAACTCACCACACTGCGCGACAGGCGCACCGATTCCCCGACCTTCCGGCGGCTCGCCGACGAGCTGGTCACCCTGCTCGCGTACGAGGCCACCCGGGATGTGCGCACCGAGCAGGTCGACATCGAGACCCCCGTGACCCGGACGACCGGCGTGAAGCTGTCGTACCCGCGTCCGCTGGTCGTGCCGATCCTGCGGGCCGGCCTGGGCATGCTCGACGGCATGGTGCGGCTGCTGCCGACCGCCGAGGTGGGTTTCCTCGGGATGATCCGCAACGAGGAGACGCTGGAGGCGTCCACGTACGCCACCCGGATGCCGGAGGACCTCTCCGGCCGCCAGGTGTACGTCCTGGACCCCATGCTGGCCACCGGCGGCACGCTGGTCGCCGCGATCCGGGAGCTGATCAAGCGCGGTGCGGACGATGTGACCGCGGTCGTGCTGCTGGCGGCGCCGGAGGGCGTCGAGGTGATGGAGCGGGAGCTGGCGGGCACGCCGGTCACCGTCGTCACGGCCTCGGTCGACGAGCGCCTCAACGAGCACGGTTACATCGTGCCGGGCCTGGGCGACGCGGGCGACCGGATGTACGGCACCGCCGACTAGATCGTCTCCATCGTCTCCCCAGGCTCATTGTTTTTGGACCGAGCCGGATCGAGCCGGCCTGGCCGGGCCCGATGGGCCCGGCCAGGCCGGCTTTTCAGCAGGAGGAGGGCGCGGGCGCCGGTTTGGCCAGGAGGGCCAGGGCGGCGGTCGCGTCCTTCGGCGCGTTCAGGGCCTGGAAGGCCGTACCGATGATCAGGTCCACGTCCGCCGTGGGCCGGGTGTCGGTCTTGACCGTCGCGCCCTTGAGCTGCGTACCGAGGACCGGGAAGGCCCCCTTGGTGGCGTCGGCGGCGCCCAGCAGCATCCCGGCGCCGGGGACCTTCTTGTCGTAGGCGGCCGGGGCGTTGCCGACCTTGCCGATGGCGAAGCCGCGCTTCTTCAGCTCGTCGGCGGTCGTCTTGGCGAGCCCGGCGCGCGGGGTGGCGTTGTAGACGTTCACGGTGATGTCGGCGGGCTTGGGCAGATTGACCGCGTCCACCGCGGGCCGGGCCTTCTGCGGCGTGCAGCGTGCGGCCGCCGTCGTGCGTCTCGCGGTGTCACCGCCGCCGAAGATGTCGATGAGCTGCAGGGTCCCCCAGCCGGCCAGGCCCAGGGCGACCACTGAGGCGACGACCGCGAGCACGATCCGGCGGCGGCGGCGCGGCCGACGCATCCTCGGATACGTCTGGCCCGTGATGCGGTACTTTCCGCCCATACCGGGGGGAGTGAGCATGCTCATGGGCGCAGCGTAATGCGGCCCGTTGGCTATGCCTACTAAACGATCAGCGGATGGGGCCGGATGGGTCGGAAAAGGCCCGAAAGGGTCAGTCCCGATCGGTTCCGAACCCGATCGGCGGCGGTGAGGCCGCCGGGGCTCGGTCCGTCCGGGGGGGCCGTCCGTCCGGCTCAGTCCATTTCGAGCACGCGGGCGTGCAGTACCTGCCGCTGTTGCAAGGCCGCGCGCACGGCGCGGTGCAGTCCGTCCTCGAGGTAGAGATCGCCCTGCCACTTCACGACGTGCGCGAAGAGGTCGCCGTAGAAGGTCGAGTCCTCGGCGAGGAGCGTCTCCAGATCCAGCTGGCCCTTGGTGGTCACGAGCTGATCGAGGCGGACCGGACGCGGCGCGACATCCGCCCACTGCCGGGTGCTTTCCCGGCCGTGGTCGGGATACGGCCGCCCGTTACCGATGCGCTTGAAGATCACACGGAAAGCCTACCGGGCAAGCGGCTCCCGGCGCAGCCACGCGACGCCAGTGCGATGCTGGCGAAAACTGAGCAAAACCTAGCAAACCCAGACAAGAGGACCAAGGGGCCGCGATGACCGGCAGTGAGGCGGCGCGGATCGCCGCGGGATACGCGTTCGCGGGGCCCTCTCTGGAACTCGGGGCGCTGCTCTGGGAAGGGCGCTGCCTGCCCGACGCCCCGATCCGCGTCCCGCTGCCGATGCTGAACCGGCACGGGCTGGTCGCCGGTGCCACCGGGACCGGGAAGACCAAGACGCTCCAGCTGATCGCCGAACAGCTCTCGGCACACGGCGTGCCCGTCTTCCTCGCCGACATCAAGGGCGACCTCTCCGGGATCGCCGCGCCCGGAGAGACGGGCGACCGGGTCCGCGAGCGGAGCGGGGAGGTCGGCCAGGACTGGGCGGCGCGGGGGTTCCCCGCCGAGTTCTACGCGCTGGGCGGGGCCGGATCCGGCATCCCGCTGCGGGCCACGGTCACCGGTTTCGGTCCGGTCCTGCTCTCCAAGGTGCTCCAGCTCAACCGGACCCAGGAGCAGTCCCTGGGGCTGATCTTCCACTACGCGGACACCAAGGGCCTGGAGCTCGTCGACCTGAAGGACCTGCGGGCCGTGGCCGGCTTCCTGGTGTCGGACGCCGGGAAGGGGGAGCTGAAGGGCATCGGCGGGCTGTCGTCCGCCACGGCGGGGGTCATCCTGCGCTCCCTCACCGCCTTCGAGCAGCAGGGCGGTGCGGGGTTCTTCGGCGAGCCGGAGCTCGACACCGCCGAGTTCCTGCGCACGGCGCCGGACGGGCGCGGACTGGTCTCCGTGCTGGAGCTGCCCTCCGTGCAGGACCGGCCGCAGCTCTTCTCGACCTTCCTGATGTGGCTGCTCGCCGACCTCTTCCACGACCTGCCCGAGGCGGGGGACCTGGACAAGCCCAAGCTGGTCTTCTTCTTCGACGAGGCGCACCTGCTGTTCCACGGCGCGTCGAAGGGGTTCCTGGACGCGGTCACACAGACCGTGCGGCTGATCCGCTCCAAGGGCGTGGGGGTCTTCTTCGTCACCCAGACCCCGAAGGACGTGCCCGGAGACGTACTCGCGCAGCTCGGCAACCGGGTGCAGCACGCGCTGCGGGCGTTCACGCCCGACGACGCGAAGGCGCTCACGGCGACCGTGCGGACCTTTCCGAAGTCGCCGTACGACCTGGAGGAGGTGCTGACCGGGCTCGGCACGGGCGAGGCGGTCGTCACCGTGCTGAGCGAGGACGGCGCCCCCACCCCGGTGGCGGCGACCCGGCTGCGCGCCCCCGTCTCGCGGATGGGGCCGATCGACGCGGCGGAGCTGGACCGGGCGGTGACGTCGTCGCCGCTGTACGGGCGGTACGCGGAGGCGGTGGACCGGGAGTCGGCGTACGAGAGGCTGACCGCCGCCGAACAGCGGGCCGGGGCCGGGAAGGCCGAGGGGGAGGCGGTGGGCCGGTCCGGGGAACCGGCGGCCCGGACCTCCCGGCGGGAGCGGAGCGACGAGGAGGAGCCGGAGCCGGGGCAGGAGCAGCGGGACTCGCTGGTCGAGCAGGTGGTGGGCAGCGGGATCTTCCGGTCGCTGGCCCGGTCCATCGGGACGCAGGTGGGCCGGGAGATCACCCGCTCGCTCTTCGGGACGGCGCGCCGCAGGAGATGACCTCCCGCGGCGCGCCCACCGGTACGTGCTGCTGCCCCGGCCCGACGGAGCCCGGCCCGGCGGCGAGGCGCCCGACGGGACCCGGCCGATGGACCGCCCGACGGAACCCGCCCGACGGAACCCGGCCGTGCCGGTACGGCCGGCGCGGCGCGGCCGGGTCCGGTGGTGGCCGGGGCCGGGGCCGGGCGGTCGGGTCCGGAGGCTGCCGGGTCCTACTCGGTGACCTCGTGGTCGTGGCCCTCGTGCAGGCCGCCGCCGCTGCCCGCGTCGCCGTCCGTCGGGACGGTGACGACCGGCTTGCGCAGCGAGCTCAGGTCGTGGGCGTAGGTGCCCACCGCGTTGGCGATGACGTCGATGTTGACGTCGAACGCCTTCATGTCGATGTTCTTGATGTCGTCGCACTTGGCGTGGTAGCACGCGTCGTACGCCACACCCGCCGTACCGCCGAACTTGGCGGCCTGGGCGGCCGTCTTGACACCCTCGGCACCGGTGAACGTGCCGCCGGACGGGATGCCGACCGCGATGAAGGGGCCGTAGTCCGAGCGGCCGGTGAAGTCGGTGCCCTCGTGCGGCTGGCCCTGCTTGTCCAGGAACTCGTTGATGTCGCGTTCCAGCTGGGCCGAACCGGCCGGGCCCGCGGGCTCGCCGACGCCGTCGGAGTTGTCGCCGTCGTACACGAACAGGCCGTAGTTCGGGGAGGCGATCATGTCGAAGTTGAGGTAGAGCTTGAGCTCCTTGCGGCCGAGCGCGTCGAGGTTCTCGACGTAGTGCTCGGAGCCGAGGAGGCCGTTCTCCTCCGCCGACCACCAGGCGAAGCGCACCTTGTTGGCGGGCTTCTCCTTGGACTTGGCCAGCTCCAGAGCGACTTCGAGCAGGCCGGCCGAGCCGGAGCCGTTGTCGTTGATGCCGGGGCCCGCGGTCACCGAGTCGAGGTGCGAGCCGAGCATCACCGTGTTGGCGGCGTTGCCGCGGGCGGTCTCCGCGATGACGTTGTTGGTGGAACGCTTCTCCTGGAGCTGCCGGATCTCGAAGGAGACCTCCACCGGGCCCTTGGCCAGGTCGGCGGCGAGCGCCTCGCCCTCGGCCTGGGTGATGCCACCGGTCGGGATCCTGCCGTTCTCGGGCGCGCTGAGCGTGCCGGACATCGTGCCGGGGCCGTTGTTGTAGATGATCGCGCCGGTGGCGCCCGCGGCCGCGGCCTGGATCTGCTTGTCGGCGAACGTGCAGCCACCGCGCTTGATCAGGGCGATCTTGCCGGTGAACGTGCCGGTCGCGTAGTCCGTGGGCTCACAGCCCGTGGTGGCGTCGACCGGGACGGCGGCCAGCTCGGCCTTGACGCCGCCGACGGGCGTCGACTTGGTGTACGTCATCGCCGTGATGCCGATGTCGCGCGGGGACGGCGAGACCACCGAGAGCTTCTCGGCCTGCGTCTGGGTGTAGATGAAGTCGAACTTCTGGTACTCGACCTGGTAGCCGGCCTTCTTGAGCTGCTGGTACACGTACGCCGCGGAGGCGTCGTGTCCGAGCGAGCCCGCCGCGCGGTGTCCGCCGGCCGAGTCGGCTATCTGCTGGAACTTCTCCAGGTGCTTGAAGGCGTCCTTGGCGGACGACTCCCGGACCAGTTTCCGGGAGAGCTTCGATGCGTCCTTGGCCGCTTCCTTGCCGGGGTCGTGCCGGTCGGCGGAGGCGGGGGAGGCGGAAGCCAGCAGGAGCGGGGTCGCAAGTGCTGCTGCGGCCAGGGCGGCCACGGCTCTGCGGTGGGATGCGTTCACAGAGGTCCTTCCCGGTGCGAACGAGGTTGAAGGGAAGCTAGCGATCTCCAGGGCTTCTGTGAACAGATGTGCCGCAACTCACGTCATTTACCGTACGTTTCGCCTCGGAACGTGTCACTCCGCCGTAGAACTTCGGCGTCATCAAGCCGAGTTGGCCGATGAGCCGCTACCGGTTCAGCTCGTCCCGCTCCTTCCACCGCCCTCCGCCGCCTTTCCCGTCCCGCTCGTTCCGCCCGCTCCGCCCGTTCCGCCCGTTCCGCTCGTCCGGCCGGTCGCGGGGGCGGCTTCCGCCGTCTTGGCCGCGCGCTTGGCCTCCTGCTTGTACGCGCGCACCCTGGCGAGCGAATCGGGTCCGGTGATGTCGGCCGCCGAACGGTAGGAGCCCGCCTCGCCGTACGCGCCCGCCGCCTCGCGCCAGCCCTTGGGCCGTACGCCGTACTGCTTGCCCAGCAGCGCCAGGAAGATCTGGGCCTTCTGCTTGCCGAACCCGGGCAGCGCCTGGAGACGGGCGAGCAGCTCCTTGCCGGTGGTGACGCCCGACCAGATGGCGCTCGCGTCACCGTCGTAGTGCTCCACCAGGTACTGGCAGACCTGCTGCACCCGTTTGGCCATCGCGGCGGGGTAGCGGTGCACGGCCGGCTTCTCGGAGAGGAGCGCGGCGAACGCCTCGGGGGCGTACGCGGCGATCGCGGGGGCGTCGAGGTCGTCCGAGCCGAGGCGCCGGGCGATCGTGTACGGGCCGGAGAAGGCCCACTCCATGGGGACTTGCTGGTCCAGCAGCATGCCGATGAGGGCGGCGAGCGGACTGCGGCCGAGCAGCTCGTCGGCTTCCGGTTGCTGGGCGAGGTGGATGGTGGTCGTCATGCTGCGATGATCGCGCCGGTGGGCGCGGGCCGCACCCGGCGTTCGCCCGGTCGGCCACGTCCGGCACTCCACGTCACCCCCTTTGTGACCCTCCGCGCGGGTTCCCCCACGGCGGGTCCTCGTCCTCCGGGACTCGGCTCCGGGGCGCCCCGTGGTACGGCTCCGGCGGCACCTCGTCACGGACCGGGCCGGCGCCGCGTCGAGGTGCCCCCGTCGACGGCGTACCCGGGCGACACGGGCGTCGGCCCCCCCCGCGGCGCGGGCAGCCGCCGCGCCGACCCGCTCCCCCCCCTCGGCCACGGGCAGGCGCGGGGAGAAGGCGCGTGACCGGCCGCGGGCCCGCCGTGCAGGGCGGGGGTTGACTTCGAGTGCGCTCCAGAAAGCAGACTCCCCCGTACTGCCCGCACGCCGACGGGCCGGACGAGGGGGAACCCGTATGCGCTACCGCACCATAGGCACCGATCCCGCCACCCGCCGCGAGGTGAGCGTGCTGAGTCTCGGCGCCATGCTGTTCGGCACGGCCACCGACGAGACGACGGCGTTCGCGATCCTCGACCGGTACGTGGAGGCCGGCGGGACCTTCATCGACACGTCGAACAACTACGCCTTCTGGTTCACCGGCAGCCGGGGCGGCGAGAGCGAGACGGTGCTGGGCCGCTGGCGCCGCAGCCGGGGCATCGGCGACGAGGTCACCATCGCCACCAAGCTGGGTGCGAGCCCGCTCGCCCCGGGCACCGGCTTCGTCGACAACGCGGAGGGGCTGTCGGCCAAGAGCATCCGCGAGGCCGCCGAACAGAGCCGGGAACGACTCGGCATGGACAGACTGGACCTCCTGTACGCCCACATCATGGACCCGGACGTCGCCCTCCAGGAGACCGTCGAGGGCTTCGCCGGACTGGTCGCGGAAGGAACCGTCGGCCTGCTGGGCGTCAGCAACCACTGGGCATGGCAGGTCGAACGGGCCCGGAACCTGGCGGCTGCGGCCGGTCTGCCCGGTTACGAGGTCCTCCAGTACCACCACAGCTACCTGCGCCGGCGCACCGATCTTCCCGGCCGCAGGACCGACGAGGGCGAGCCGGGGCTGGTGGGCGGAGACCTGCTCAGCTATGTGCGGGCCGAGCCCTCACTGGCGCTGGTCGCCTACTCGCCGCTGCTGGCGGGGGGATATGTCCGGGCGGACAAGCCGCTGGACCCGGCTGTGGGCGACCACCCGGGAACGCCCGCCCGCCTGGCGGCCCTGCGCGGGGTGGCCGAGGAGACCGGGGCGACCGTCAACCAGGTCGTGCTGGCCTGGCTGATCGGGGCCGAGGTCCCCTCGATCCCCCTGGTCGGCGCCTCCTCCGTGGCCCAGCTGGAGGAGAGCCTCGCGGCGGTGGACCTGGAACTGACGGAGGAGCAGAGGGCCCGTCTGGACGCGGCACGCTGAAACGGGCGGGCAGGGGGCGGCCGAGGCCCCGGGGGAGGACGCCCGGTGCGGGGGCAGGGGCGGACGCCCGGCACAGGCCGGGCGGGGGAGGACGCCCGGCGCCGTCTGCAGCCGGGCCGCCCGGCCCCGCAGGTAGCGCGCCTCCGGGACGCTGAGGGTGCGGTCCGCCGCCGCCCGGTAGGCCGCCCGGGCACCCTCGGTGTCACCCGCCCGTCCCCGTCCCCGTCCCCATCTCGGTCCCGGTCCCGGTCCCGGTCGCGGTCGCGGTCGCGGTTTCAGGGTCGTCCGTCCGTCTACGGCTCGTCACATGGGCCGCCGCCCTCCATGATCGGCCGGATCACCACCGGGTACTCGGGGGAGCCCTCGGGCGCGGGGCACTGGGCGACGCGGGCGGCGATCTCGGTGACCCGTTCCAGGCTCGCGCAGTCGAGCACCCAGTAGCCGGCGAGCAGCTCCTTGGTCTCCCCGTACGGACCATCGGTGATCACCGGCCGGCCGTCCTGCCCGGCGCTGACGAACCGGGTCCGCGCGGGCTCGGCGAGCCCGTTGGCGTCGACGAGCTCGCCGGACTCGACGAGGTCGTCGTTGATCGCCTGCATGAACCCGAACATGGCGCGCAGGTCCTCCTCGCTCCAGGCGGGGCTCTGGGCGGAGGGCTTGCCGCTCATCGCGTCGTAGTCGGCCTGTGAGCCCTGGACCATCACCAGGTACTTCATGACATCGCTCCTCATGTGCGCTGTCGACGCCCCTCGCGGGCGGCTCCCGCCGGGAACGTCGGACCCGGCGCCCCTTTTCTCGACACTCCCCGAGCCGTTTTCACGCTTTCACGATCAGATCCCGGCCGCATGATATGAGTCACAGAAGCCGCGGAAGCCATAAAAGCCAACAAGCTCGAAAAACCGCAGATAACCGCAGAAGACTGTAGAAAACATCGGAAGACCGTAGAAACGCACAGCCAGGCGCAGTCAGACAGGAAAGACGGCGGACCCTGGGCGGCGACCGCCTCGGTCGATCTTCTTCGTCCGCCATCCGCCTCGACGGGCGAACCCCGCAAGCCCGGGACCCCGCTTCTCGTGACCCGTTCCCGCCCTACGATCACCGCTGCCGCCGGCCGTCCGGGCGTGCGCGGTTCCGCCGCGGCTGCCCCTCCCCTTGTTCTTCGGACCCAGAAAAGGGCTCTTGTGAAGATCCGACGCATGCTCGCAACGGCCGTCGCCGCTGCTGTGACCACGCCGGTGGTGCTGCTGTCCGCTGCGCCCGCGTTCGCCGACACCGGACCGGCGGTTCCCCCCGGCCGGGCGGAGGGCACCCAGGTGCGGAACGACCGGACCGCAACCGACCCGACGCCGGCCGACCGGACCCGGACCGAGCAGCGCGAGCCCTCCGTCCCCGGGTTGGAGAAGGCCGCCGCCGAGGCGCACACGGCGTACGACGACGCCCTCGCCGCCGAGAGGGTCGCCGCCAGGGCGGTGGAGGAGGCGTTCTCCGGCACCGCGCCCCACGCTGTCGCGGCCGCCGCGGCGAAGAAGGAGGCGGCCGCGGCCGCGGCCGCCAAGGCCGATGCCGACAAGGCGCTCGCCGACGCCGAGGCCGCGCTCGCCGCCCTGCCCGCGACGGCGACCGAGGAGCAGAGGGCCGCCGCGCGGAAGGCCGTCACGGACGCCGGGGCCGAGGCCGGAGCGGCCGCGAGCGGCAAGGCCACCGCCGACGCCGGGGCGGAGGCGGCCGACAAGGCGGCGGAAGAGGCGCGGACCGCGGCCTCCCGACGCCTGACCGAGGCCCGGGCCACCACGGCCAGGGCCCTCGACGCCAAGAAGACCGCCGACAAGGCGCTCGCCGACGCGAAGGCGGCGAACGGCGAGGGCGGCGAGGACGGGAAAGACGGTGGCGATGGCGAGGACGGCGAGGACGGCGAGGACGGGGAAGGAGGCCAGGACGGCGACGACGGGCAGGACGACGAGTGCCTCGCCGAGTCCGGACTCAGCACCGTGGTGTCCGGCCTGCCCTCGAAGATCGTCGCCGGTACGACGGCGGGCTTCACCCTGCGCGTCACCAACGGCACGGCCAAGGCCATGGACGCGGTCTATCCGTTCGTCGGCTTCTACGCGACCGACAGGAGCGGCTACCGGCACCTCGAAGATCTGCTGAGGCTCCAGTGGTCCTCCGTCTCGTCCCCGGGGTGGAAGGACGTCGTGGACGGGTACGCCGGTGAGGTCACCCCGCTGGGAGCGGGCGCGGGCGCCGAGGTCGCGCTGCGCCTCACGGTCGACGCCTCCGCTCCGGCCGGTGACGGCGTGGTCTTCCACGCCAGTGACTACATCAACGACGACGGTTCCTGCGGCGGTGCCCCGGACCTGGCGATGTACGAGTTCCAGATCCTGGCCGAGGGCACCGTGCCGGGCCAGGTCGGCGAGGCCGGACCCAGCGGCAGCAAGCCGCGCACCCCGGGCGCGAGGCCCCGGGGCGGCACCTCCACCACCCCGGTGGCCCGGGCGTCCGGCAGTCTCGCCAGCACCGGCTCGCCCTCGGTCATGCCACGGCTCGCCCTGGCGGGAGGCGCGGCCGTGGTCCTTGGGGCGGGCGCGATGTTCCTCGTCCGCCGCCGCGACGCCGGCTCCGCCGACTGACGCGGCCGGCCCTGCCGTTCCTCTACTCCTCGCCGAGCCAGAGATCCGGCCCGAACACCTCGTAGTGGATCCGCTGCGCGGGGACGCCCCCGCGCAGCAGGTCGCCGCGTACGGCGCGCATGAAGGGGAGCGGGCCGCACAGGTAGGCGGTGACGCCTTCGGGCAGGGGCAGTGAGCCGACGCTGGTCCGGTCGGTCGCCGCCTCCGCCGCCTCCGCCGCCACGGGGGCCTCGCCGTCCCGGGTCCGGTCGTGCGAGGCGTACCGGAGGTGCAGGGTCGCGTCGGGCAGCGCGTCCACGAGTCGGCGCTGCTCGTCGCGGTGGGCGTGGGAGGCGGGGTCGCGGTCGGCGTGGACCACCGTCACGGGGCGGGCCGATCCGGTGCCGGGGAGGTGGTCGAGGACGGCCAGCATCGGCGTACAACCGATCCCGGCCGAGACCAGGAGCAGGGGGCCGTCCCCGTCGGGCACGACGAGGTCGCCGAACGGGGCGGACACGGTGAGCCGGTCGCCCGGCCGGGCGTGATCGTGGAGCCAGGAGGAGACCTCGCCCCGCGGACCCGCCCCGCCCGCCACGCGCTTGACGCCGATGCGCCAGTGGGAGGAGCCGGGGGCCGCGGAGAGGCTGTACTGGCGTATCTGCCGGGCGCCGTCGGGCAGTCGGGTGCGCACACCGACGTACTGGCCGGGCCGGGCGGCGGCGAGCGCCCGGCCGTCGGCCGGGCGCAGGACGAGCGAGATCACGTCCGGGGTCTCCGTACGGCGCTCGGCTATCTCCACCTGCCGCCACACCTCTCCCTCGGCGCCCTCGGCGCCACCCGCACCACCTGCGTCGCGGCGGAGCCCGGACTCGATGGCGATGAGGGCGTTCGCCATCAGCCAGTACACCTCGTCCCAGGCGTCGGCGACCTCGGTGGTCACGGCGTCGCCGAGCACCTCGGCGATCGCGCCGAAGAGATGGTGGTGGACCAGCTTGTACTGGTCGGAGGTGACACCGAGGGAGGCGTGCTTGTTGGCGATCCGGGCGAGCATGGTGTCCGGCCGGGTCCCCGGGCGTAGGTGTGCGGGGGTCCGCCCCGAGGGGGCGTCGCGTCAGTCCCGGGCGCGGCCGACCAGGCCGATCAGTACCGGACCGGCGGGGGAGGCCACCAGGTCGTCGACGGTCAGGGGGTCCAGGGTCGCGTAGAAGGCGTTCTGGGCGTCCCGCAATGCCCGGCGGAGGCGGCACGCGCCGCGCAGCGGGCAGGGCGCGTCGCCGGATTCGCAGGCGACGACCTCGCCGTCCCCCTCCAGCTCGCGCACCAGGTGGCCGACCGAGGTCCGCCGGCCGGCCTCGGTGAGCGCGAGGCCGCCGCCCCGCCCCCGTCGCGCCTCGACCACGCCCAGGTGCTGGAGACGGGCTATCGCCTTCGCCATATGGGTGTACGGCACAGTCATGGCCTCGGCCACCTCGCGGGTGGTCAGGGGCTCGTTCGTCCCGGTAACCGCCAGGCGCATCACGGCACGGAGCGCCAGGTCGGTGAACTTCGTCAGCCGCACGCCCTGACGCTAACAAATGCGCATGTACGATTCGCATTTGAGGCGCCACGCACTGGTGTGGGGTACGTCACGGGCACACATCGGACGGTGAACATGACCGCTGAATCGGGCATCGGGTCCTCCGGCCCGGCCGACGACTCCCTCGTACCGCGGATCCTGTGCGACATCCGCGCGCTCATCGGCCCGGATCCCGCCCCCGAGCCGGCCCCGACGTCCTCCGCCCCCGAGCCGGACCCGGCCTCCCCCTCCGCCCCCGAGCCGGCCCCGACGTCCTCCGGCCCCGAGCCGGCCGTACATCCCGCGCGGTCAGGAGCCCTCTGGCGCCTGGCCGAGCCCGGCCGGCAGCTGGACTCGAACCTGGTCCGCATCCCCCCGTCCGGCCGCATCGGCACCCACACGGAGCCGGAGGTGGACGTCCTGCTGGTCGTCGTCTCCGGAGAGGGCACCCTCAGCGGACCGGCCGTCCCCGATCAGCCCCTCACGGAGGGCGTCCTGGCGTGGCTCCCCCGCGGCTCCACCCGGTCGGTGGCGGCGGGCGACCGGGGGCTGTCCTATCTGACGGTCCACCGCCGCAGGCCCGGCATGCAGATCCGCCCCGCCCCCCGATGAAGGCCGTGCCGTCGACCGCCTGCCCTTCGAGGTCACCGTCGGTGGCGCAGCCGGCAACGCTTCACGCAGCGGCCGGGCCTCCGCCAAGACGGTGCAACGCGGTCCGCTCCGCCTCCCCCCCCCGGGTGTCCGCGCCAACGCCTCCAGCGCCCCACGATCGCCCGCTCGCACACCTTCCGCAGCTCAGCGGTCAGGTCGAACCCCATCTCCTGCGCGATCCAGTCGGAGATGACCAGAGCGTCCGCCACGGCCGCGGGATCGGCGGCGATCTCTGGCCCGAGCAGTGCCCCCGTCATTCGCCCCGAGAGCCAGCGAGAGCGACACCAGCGCCCACCGCGCCGTGCGGTCTGCCGGATCGTGGTCCAGTCGTCTTCGCGTAGTCGTTGAGCTTGCCGACCGTTGCCCCCGGTCATCCCCCCAGCCGTGCCAGAAGCCGTCGTTACGTGGCAGCGCGTCCGGGGCTGACAGCCCGTCACAAAGAGCGCGCACCATACGCTCGCCGACGTCGGAAGGGCCGGTGTCGCGTCCGGACTGCCGAAGCTGATCAATCTGTACCTGGCTCATCGCCCCGTCATGGATGGCGGGCAGCGGTGACCACCTGCCGGATCCGGGCGCGTTCCCCTCCGCGCCGCACCTGCCAGAGACACGGGCCGGACACGGCCAGAGACACGGACCCGGCGACCTCGTGCACCCTTCGCGAGGAGCGGCAACCGAGACCGCGACCGGGACCGGGGACGGGAAACTGAGACCGGGCCAGCCACGGATCTGCACGCCACCGCCCTAGGTGCGCATCGAGAGCCGTCCTTCGGACAACACGGCGCGGTCCCAGCCTTCCTGACCGAAGAGCCTCGCGCTGTCCTCCCCGAGCCACTTGTCATCTGGGACGGCTGTCTGTGAAGTTACTTCTGGGTAACGATCCGCCAGGTATTCCTGTTGGACCTCCTCGCCGGCCCTTCGGTCGAGAACCGTTTTGATGCCGCCCGACTTCATCTTCTTCAAGGTGCCGATGGACTCGCCGGAGACAAGGGCGTTGAAAGCTTTGACCGCCTGTGCTGACTGCTGCACGCTGTCCCTGCTGACCATCCCGCGGTTCACGCTGGGCATGGTGTTTGTGTACATGGCCCGGGGGTCTCGACCGACGAATTCGCGGCTAGCCTCGCCGATGCCGTCAGAAAATAGGTCTGCGACCTGCTCCGGCCATGCCGCGGTGATGATTTTGTAGGCCACGATCAAGCCTGTTGCGCTGGCATGGCACTGCTTTCCCTTGCTCGCCAGGCGGGGGTGCCTACCCTGCTTGGAGCGCCTTCTGGATCTGCCAGGCTCGGCTCGTAGGGTCGCCATGAACGTGGCGAGGCGCCACGGTCTGAACAGGAGCGCCCGGCGTCCGAGCGCAGTCCCGAGGGCCTCTATGCCTGGCCGTAGAGGGTCGCCAGGTCGATCAGCCGGATGTCCGGGTGGGCCGCTGCTGCGCCGTGCGCCTTGTCGTTGAAGCCTGCTCCGCTGAAGCACATGAGCTGCGTGTTGGTGGTGTCGTAGCGGCCTGCCAGGGTGACGAGGTCGCGGATGTGGCGGAGGCGTTCGAGGTGGGCAACTCCCATGGTGTCGTTCCACTTGGCCTCTCCGATGGCCAACAGTGGTGGCTTGGTGCCATCTGTGATTCCGATGACCGCCACGTCGACTTCATGGCCGGTACGGGCCTTGGGGTCGTGAACGACACCATGCCCGACGCGTGCTGGTAGACCACCGAGCAGTTCGGGATCGGCGTGATGCAGGGCCCAGTCCCGGCACACCTGCTCGAAGTGTGGCCCGAGGACGTTGCTGACGAACCGGCGACGGCTGGCTTGCCAGACCCGTGGTGCGCTGCCGGGGCGTTCGAGCTGGTCCCAGACCGGTCGCATGATCGCGTGGTAGAAGCCGATCAGCGGTTCGGCGATGCGGTAGGTGGGACGGTTCTCGCGGAAAACGTCCGCGTCCCGGTGCAGCAGGCCCGCGTCTTCGAGGACATTGATGGGATGGGCGATGTCGGTGGCCTTGCGTTCCAGGTAGCCGGCCATACCCCCTCGTGTCGCGTTGCCGTCGGCGACAGCGGCCAGGACGGAGAGGTACAGGGCGGTGTCGCGAAGGTCGGGTTCTTCGGCCAGCAGGTAGCGGGCCTCGCGGAAGAGGGGGGTTTCGGGGTTGAGGACGGTGCGGACTACCCAGTCGTCGAAGTCATCCGGATCCTTTGGCGTGTCGCCGCGCGCGAATTCGCGCCTGTAGGCCGGGGTGCCGCCCACGATCGCGTTCACCCTCATGGCCAAGTGAGGGTCGGTAATGCCCCAGAACTCGGCGGCGAGGCGATGGTCCAGGGGGCGGACGACCAGCTCCAGCCCCGCCCGTCCGCGTAGTGGGGCGTTACCTGAGAGCAGCCTGCCCATGAAGGACAGCGCCGAGCCGCACAGCAGCAGCCGGGTACGGGAGCCGGTGCGCTGATCACGCAGAGGCCGCAACGCCTCTTGAATGATCGAGGGCAGCTCGGGGTTGGCCTTGACGAGGTACGGAAACTCGTCGATCACCACCGGGACGGGCCGCTCGGCACCGAGTGCCAGCAGTGCGTCGACGGCCTCTGCCCAATCGGCGAAGTGGAACGGGCTGGCGGGACGGACGTGGGCGGTCAGCGTCGCGCTGATCCGTCGTAGCGACTCGGCATCGGTGGCCTCAGTCGCACCGAAATAGAACCCTCCGGCGGCACGGCACGCGGCATCCAGCAGGAACGTCTTGCCCTGGCGGCGACGCCCGGAGACCACGCCCAGAGTCGCGCCGGGCTGCGGATCGGTGATGAACCGGTTCAGCGCCGACCACTCGTAGTCCCGGTCGAACATCTCGGCAGGCTTGTCCATGAGTGGCTCCGATATAGAAGTACGCCTACATAAAACATACTCCTAGTTCTGGCGTCCTCGCGGCGTGCGCCGTGTCGGCCCCGACGCCCGCCGCTCCCCAGGGTGCACAGGTGCAAAGCAACAAATATCGTGAATGTCGGAAGTGAGTGAGACCGAAACCGAGACCCAGAGCATGCCGAAGACCCCGGCCGCAGAAGCGGTCCGGGGGGGCAGGACGCGGCCATGTACCGCAACGTGTGCCGGGCCGTCCTCGACGGGCGATAGCGGGGAACTGCAACCACGCACGTCGAAGGGCCCCACCGCGAACGGTGGGGCCCTTCGACATCGTGCCCGGTGAGGCACTGGCGGAGGATACGAGATTCGAACTCGTGAGGGGTTGCCCCCAACACGCTTTCCAAATATTCGTACGGGGGTCCGGCGGGGGCCGTACCCGTCCTGACCTGCGGCGGAGCGTTCGAGACGGCCTCGTCCGGACGGGGTCGGACGAGGGTGAATGCAACCAGAACTGCAACCACGCGGCCACCGTTGGATCACAGCGAACCGTTCTCCAGCAGGTCGCGGATCGCGTCTTCCTTCCGACGGACCACGATGCGCCCATCTCCGTCGCTGTACACGACGACGGCTGCTCCAGGCGACAGTCCGGCCTCCGCGAGTACCCCCAAGGGGATCTCGACGATGCCGGCTTCGGAGACGGTGGTCTCGGCAGGTTCCCTGATCATCCCGTCAGTGTGGCACCGGAACTTTCGCGATCTACGCCCGCCGCTTCGGCTGCTGACTGCGGTGCTGGTCTGTGTCAGCTGGGTCAGTCATCCATCGACGGTGGCTCGGCTTCGACAACCCCCGCCGGGTCCGCCTCAGGCACGGCGCTGATGCGCTCGCCGTGGCGGTAGTACCGCCACGCGCTCCTGTACGTATTGGGACTGTCGTCGTACATGATCACGTAACCCATGAGGGCGGCGACCTGCCACTTGTCCGGTATCTCCGCCGAGATCAGCTGGAAGACCTCGTCGGCGGTCATCGCGGCCGATGGCACGTGAACGCTTCGAGCCTTGAACTCCGCCGACTTTCCATACCTGAAGATGTACGGGAGACCGGCCTTGATCGCTTCTAGGAGTTCATGCAGCGTCGTCTCGCCAGCCTGCAGACCCTCGATCGGCCGGTCCAGGTCAACGGGGAACAGGACATCGAAGTGATTCCGCTTAAGGACCGTGCTGTCTCGCTGACGGCCCGGATCCTTGTTGCCGAAGCCGTTGTTGTTCCAGGGGATGTCGCCCTGTCCCTTGTGGTGTGTGATGAGCAGCTGCTCGGGGGCGAGGGCGGAGAAGTCCTCCGCCACGTACAGACACGAGAAGGCCATCTCATCCAGGGAGATGTTGCGACGCCCAGAGATCTTGCGCAGATGGTTGCCGAGGCGGGCCGGCAGCGACTTGTCGGCCTTGCCGACGTAGACGAACTTCCCGTTCAGGTAGAGCTGGTAGACCCCGGGCTTCTCTTTGAGTCGCGCGATGCTCTCTTCGGAGAGAGGCGCCCGGCCAAGCTTCTTCAGCGCGTACGCCAACTGGTCGCCGAGCGCCTTGGTGATGCTCAGGGTGAAGTCCTTGTGGTACTGCGTTCCGTCCTCGGAGCCCACCACCGGCACCATTCGTCCACTCCCTTGGTCGACATGATCCCGGAAACCCTATCGGTGGCCTGCACACGTGGCCGAACCTTCACCTCGAAATGGCTTGGAGATCCACAACTCCGCGGTATGCTTTTGGAATGGCTGAACTGCAAGAAGGATCAAAGAAGGACCGCACGGGCGTCGAGCTCTTCGCTGGCGCTGGCGGTCTGGCCATGGCTGTCCACCGCGCCGGATTCCGCCCCCTGCTCTTCAACGAGTTCGCCAAGCGGGCATGCGAGACCCTGGAGGCCAACGGGGCCCAGCGGCTGCCCGACGGCCAGAAGCCGACCCGAGCCCCCGGGCCTGGCGAGAAGGTGCCCCTCGTCGCGGGCGATGTCCAAGAGCTCGACATGGACTATCTGGCGGGCCAGGTGGACGTGCTCGCCGGAGGTCCTCCCTGCCAGCCGTTCAGCCTCGGCGGCGTCGCCAAGGGCGACGAGGACAAGCGGAACATGTTTCCCCAGATGTTCAAGGCCGTCCAACAGATCCAGCCGAAGGCCGTGATCTGCGAGAACGTGCGCGGCCTGCTCAGGCCCTCGTTCCGCCGCTACTTCGACTACATCCAGCGCGAGCTGGAGCTGCCCTTCGAGGAGCGAGGCGACCGTACCTGGGAGCAGCACTACGAGTACCTGCTGGAGCGGCGGGAGAAGGAGCCGGACGACCCCAAGAAGCGGTACGACATCGTCATGATGCCGGTGAACGCTGCCGACTACGGGGTGCCCCAGATCCGCAACCGCGTGATCATCGTTGCTTTCCGTCGCGACCTGAACGTCGACCTTGAGCTGTTCAAGGAGCTCGTGAAGCCGACGCACTCCGAGTCTGCTCTCCTTCGGTCCATGGAGGACGGGAACTACTGGGAGCGGCACTCGAATGTGCCCACCCACGTGCGCGAGTGGGTCATGGCCCGGCTCCCGAAGACCATGCCGATGGACGACGGCCTGCTCCCCTGGTACACCCTGCGTGACGCGATCGCCGGCATCGGCGACAATAAGCCCCTGCCGGATGTGCCGGACGAGTGGCTGGACCGCACCGAGCACTTCCTCGGCGGGTTCACGGAACACATCGGCTGGCCCGGTGCCCGGATCTACGACGGGCACACCCCCAACGAACTCGACCGCCCGGCGAAGACGGTCAAGGCTGGCGTTCACGGTGTGCCCGGCGGCGAATCGGTCATGCTCCTGGACGAGCTGGTGGCCGACAAGGCCGCTCAGGGCGGCGTCCGGTACAAGTACAGGTACATGACGGTCCGCGAAACCGCGCGCGTCATGACGTTCCCCGACACGTGGGAGCTCAAGGGCCCCCGGGGGGAGAAGATGCGCCAGCTCGGCAATGCCGTGCCCGTTGCCCTTGGCGAGGTCTTCGCGAAGGCGGTCGCCACCGTCCTGGATGAGGCGGAGGAGCGACAGAAGTGACCGGGCCCACCAGCAGGGAGCAGAGCGGCTGGAAGCACGACTCGCCGCCGGACCGGGCGTGGAAAGGGCGGCCCGGTAGGACCCGGGCTGCCATTGCGGCCGAACAGGACCGAGCTGCGGGTGGTCGCCACAAGCGATCTGTGGATCTCGGCGAGGGGCGGTTCGCCCGGGCGTCGGTGGAGCTGAAGGTACTTCCCGACACGCGGCGCATTCGCGCGTACCTGCGCTGGTCCGACGGCGGCAAGTCTCCGGCCCGCTACCTCGGACAGGTCGAGCACGAGACCCGGGCCGCGAACCTCGCCGAGGGCTGGAAGATGGCCTGGGAGAAGGGCCTTCTCACCGAGGAGCCGCCGGCGGAAGGCTCCTGGGCTTCCTCGCCGTCGGTACGCGCGGTGATGCGGGCCAATCGGAGCAAGGACACCCGACCCGAGCTGAGGCTCCGATCCCTGCTGCACAAGCAGGGGCTCCGCTATCGGGTGGCCACACGTCCGCTGCCCACCTTGCGCCGCACCGCCGATCTGATCTTCTCTAGGCCCAAGGTCGCGGTGTTCGTTGACGGCTGCTTTTGGCACGGCTGCCTGGACCACCTTCGGGAGTCACACAAGAACGCCGAGTTCTGGCGAAGCAAGATCGAGGGCAACCGAATCAGAGACGCGGAGACGGATCGCCTCCTGCGAGAAGCGGGCTGGACAGTCGTCCGTATCTGGGAGCACGAGGACGCTGACGCGGCAGCCGCGAGGGTGATAAGTGCCGTGCGGGGCTCGCCGATAAGTCATCCAGAATCGGGATGATATGCATCTATTGTGCACAGCTCGCCCGGATCGGCGGCGCTCGGCGTAGGGCCCGAATCTGACAGGTTGTTGATCCCTGGAGGCCGGGGAGTCTCCGCCCGTGGGTAGGATCCCGTCCATGGCTCCCAGCCCTGCATCCCCACAGTTCAATCCGTTGGGCCTTGACTTGCTCGGCCGTAATCTCCGGGAGGAGATGGACGGTCGTCCACGGGTGCCGCTGGACCAGGTAGAGCCGTTCCCAGGTGCCGGGCTCTACGCGCTTTACTACAAGGGCGACCTTGCGATTTACAAGGGCCTGAAGGGCACCGATATCCCCATTTACGTGGGGAAGGCTTCGGCTGGTGATAGTAGCTACGGAGATCCGCCGAGCCTGACTCAACGTAAACTGTTCGACCGGATAAGCGATCATCGTAGAAGCATTAAAGAGCCTTTCAATCTCCAGGATTCGGACTTCGACGTCAGGTACCTGACCCTCGATGATATCTGGATCGTCTTGGGTGAACGGGCCCTTCTGCGCGCCTACAGTCCGGTCCTCTGGAATACCGTGATGACCGGATTCGGGGGAAACCCGCCAGGTCAGGGTCGGAGGAATGCTCGCTCGGTCTGGGACTCGATCCATCCGGGGCGGAAGCGGGCGGCCGGGCTTCTCTGCAACCGCAGTTACAGCGGTGTCGAAATGGAGGAGCTCATCCTGGACGGCATCGAAATCTCGCTGATGGATGCGGGTGATCAACGCGATGCGAAGCTGAAAGAATTCCGGAATCGTCCTGCGGAGATCATCTGGAAGGAAGCTAAAGGTCCGGGGAAGGGGCCGAAGCCTGTTCTGGTGTTCCGTGAGGATGTGTTCCTGGAAGAAAATAGTCGATTCGGGGTCGACCTCAGTTATGTCGAATGGAAGTCAACTGGCATTCCCGAGCAGAAAACTGTAGAGGAAGCTGTTCTTGACGCTCCCGAGGGATGAATTTTGAGGGTCCAATTTTGGCGAGGCTTTCCGCTCCTTGGCGCTGGGTAGCGGTCGGTCGGGCCTGCTCTCCGATGAATCCCCATGGCTATGCCCCGCCGGACCGAGCTGCTAGCTTGCCAGACTTCCTGCTCGGGCAGCTCGGCGGCGGACTGGCTTCCTCGCGACCCGCGCATGGGTGGCAGGGGAGGAAGGAGCGCAGTTCCATCAGCCCTTTTTCGGTGATGTCCGCATCGTGCGGGCAGCGGACCTGGCTCAATGGACACATGGAGTTGGGTCAGCACTGGGGCTTCCGAGCGAGGCCCAAGGAACTGGGCAGCATGGTTCGCAGGGTCGAGATCGTGCGCGTGGGTGGGCGTGGCAGGTCTGGTTGGCTTCACGTCCGGTTCCTCGAAGGCGATGACGCGGGGCTGCAGGAGTGGGTCAACCCAAGCTGTCTTGTAGCGCGCTGGGGGGACGTTGAGGCGTTTCGTGCGGACGATTCAAGTGAGCTCGCGCTGGCCGTGGCGTCGCGGGAGGTGCGTGGGAGCGCAGACTTTGAGGCCGCGCGGATGGTCCTCGGATTCGTCCGTCCGAGGAGCAAGCTGCGACTGCGCCGAGGTGTCTCGGACGCCGGGATCCTGGAACTGATCCGCCTCGAAGAGGGGGCCCGGCTGGTCGGTATGGATGCTGCGGAGCTGCGAAGCGACCCGATGGTCTACGAGAACCGCGACGGCCTCTGTCTGGCCGGGTGGCCGGTCACCGAGCGCATCGCACGCCTTGTGGCCGGCCGTCTCGCCGAGGACATCCTTCCGGAGGTGGACCGCAGGCAGCAGGCCATCGATCAGGAGCGCACGCAGTCCTCCTGGTACTCCTACAGCCGCCGGGACGACCGCAAGCTGGACGCGGAAGCGGCCGTCCTGCGGACCGTCCGGGATTGGTGTGGCCAGGACAAGGCCGAGCGGTACGACGAGCTGGTCGCCCTGCGCGAGGAGGTCGTCCGGCTCGGGAAGCTCGTGGAGAAATCGGTGAAGGCCCTACGTGACCGCGGGCACGGTGTCATCGCCTCCACCATTGAGCGCGACCTTGGGGTCCATATCTCCAGCCTTGGTCCAGACGTTCGTCGCTGAAGCCGCGCCACCGCTCCGGCTCCGGCTTGGGCGGTTCGGCCTCCGCCTTAGGTTCTTCCTTCTTCGGTGGCTTTTCCTTCTCCGGCCGCTGCGGGTGCCAGCCGTCGAGGAAGAGCCTTAGCTGGTCGCCCGTGGGTTCCGCGTGGAGGCTGTGGCCGGTCAGGCTCCTGCCGGCCACGGTCGGGTCAATCCGGTCGGCTTCCGCCTTCCCCCACGTAGACCACTCGCGAAGCCGCTCGGCTTCGTGGCCGTCGTCCGAGGCGGAGGCGGCCTCATCGAGTGCGGCGCAGAAAGCCCGCATCTCCGCTGCCGCCCGCCATTGCGCCAGAGCGGTGCCGAACCGGTCGACCCGTACGGCGTCCACCGCCTTGATCGTCGCGACGCTGACCGCAGCTTCCCATTCCCGCCGCGTACGCTCCTTCTTCTCAGCCTCCCGCCGACGGTGCTCCTCTTCTTCCTTGGTCTCTCGGAGGCGGCGTTCCTCCTCCTGCCGTTCTCGCTCCTCCCGCTGACGCCGCTGTCCCGCCTCCCACGCCAGCCGGGCCTGCTCCACTTGTTCCGCGTGGGCCTTCAGGGCTCGGAGGACGGCGTCGATCTGGTCCTCCAACGGCTTCTTTGCGCTGTCGGCCCATTCCTTCTTCCAGCCGTACGCCGAGCCTTGGCTCACATGCAGTTCCAGCTCGCCGGATGGCTCGAACCGGTGCGCGGGGGTGACCCGCTGCCAGTCGTACGTTCTCCGGCCCGGCTGCGTGGGCACGTATCGGACCTGCTTCTGCCGTTCCTTGAAGCTGATCTCGTATGTCCCGCCGTGGAGCTTGAGCAGCGGCCTCGGCTGCCTGCGCTTCTTCGACACCGCCATGTCGCCGTGCAGTGCCCGTGCCTGCTCGGTGAGGAGCCGAACCAGGGAGAGCACTCGTGGGAGTACTTCGTCGGAGATCTCGAAGGCGCTGTGGTCTGCGGTGACCGCCGTGATCACGTCCTCGATGTCAGTGATCACTCGGCTGCGGGCCAGGCGGATCCGGTTCCACTCGGTGTCATCCTCGCCTGTCACCCGCAGCAGGCCGAGGAAGAAGTCTCCCTTCGCCCGCCCGCTGTACTTCAAATGGAAGCCATCCGGAGCACACTGCCTCGCGGCGTCGAACGCCCGGCGATAGCGGGCCCGCTCCTCGTCGCTTGGGTCCGGGATCCGAAGGAACCGGCCGGCCTTCTGCACCTCCGCGATCAGGGCCGCGCCGATTTCCGCCGGCGACTGACGTGGCGGCTTCGCAGGGCGCGCTGGCGCCGGCTTCGCCTCAGGCGGGGGTGTCGTCCGTTGACGGGGCGGTGCCGCAGCTCCCGACTTCGGCTCGGCGGCTACCTGACGCTGCTTGCGCGGGGTCGGTTCAGGCCGGTCCGGATGGTGGCCGTGTTCCAGGTAGAAGCGACCGTCATCGGTGATCTCCGCCTGCCACTTCCCACCCTGCTTGGGCATGGTGATGAGGCCCCGGCTCTTGAGGGCGCGAGCGGAGATGGCGAGTTCCGGGCTGGCAGAGGTGACGGGATCCGTTCCCTCTCCGATGCGAGTGAGCAAGGCCAGCTGTCGATCGTTGAGCGGCGACCATCGGTACATGATGCCCGTCGTACCGGTCCCGCCGAGCGCCTACAACCAGAATGGTGATATTCGCGCATTCTGTTGCCCGAGCGTCTCCAGGATCGGACGGGCTGGGCCACGCTCCCGTGCTGGCGGTCACGCGGCCATGCGCATGCCGTGCCCGTGCCTCCCGCGTCAGCCCAGTCGGCAGAGCACCTCGAAGTGTGCTGAGAAGCTCGATCGCAGGCTTTCCAGGACGGCCTTCCCCTTCTCAGCGGTGGCGAGCGAGGGGAAGCCGATCACCCCGGACTGCGTGTACTCGGCCATTCCCTGGACCAGGAGGAATGGCCGCTGCCGGCTGTCGTGGTCCGACTCGTCGTAGCCCTCGCGGACGAGTTCGGGAGCGGCGTGGAGCAGGATCGACGTCTCGATCTCGCCGGCGTGCATGTCCGCGTGCCTGTCGGATTCCAGGCCGCCGTACTCGCGGGCACGGTCCCAGTCGGGGCCGAGGGGGAAGAGGGAGACCGCGGGGCCGTCGACGTTGGCTTCCTGGACCACGTTCGACAGGACGTAGTTCCCGCCGTGGCCGTTGACGATCACCAGCTTGTGGATGCCCGAGCGGGCGAGTGAGGCACGGATGTCGTCGATCACGGCGTACAGGGTCCTGGCGCTGAGGCTGACGGTACCGGGGAACGCCGCGTGCTCGTGGCTGCACGAGACGGTGATGGGCGGGAGGAGGTGGACGGGATAGGCGGCGGCGATCTCCTGGGCGATGACGCACGCGATCGCCGTGTCGGTGATCAATGGGAAATACATGCCGTGCTGCTCGAAGGAGCCGACTGGGAGCACGGCGACGCGGGGCTGGAGCTCCTGGACATCCGTGCTCGTGGCGGTCGGCAGCAGGCCCATGGTGCTCCCCCTTGGCGGCCCGGTACGCGTACGACCTGATTGTGTCCTGTCCCTGCCGGTCGGGAGCCCAGATAACGAGACCAGCCATTGGCCGAACTGCGCCCTTCTCGGACGCCTCACCCTTCCCGAGACTGCTGCACTGGACAAGGGGAGGGGCTCCATGGCAGCGGCACGGAAGCAGCGAGGAACAGCGGCCCGGAAGCGTCGACAGAGGCGACTCCGGGGCGGCGCCATCGTTGGGGTCGTGGGCGTCGTCGTGCTGGTGGCCTTCTGGAGCGTGATCTGGCCCTATCTCGTCGGTGCGGTCGTTCTGGGAGGTGTTGTCGGCGGTGGGTGGTGGTTGTGGCGCACCGATCGGTTCATCAGGGGCGGGCCCGCAAGGAGATGCGCCGGATCCAGGGGCAGCTGCAGGAGTACACCGACGCCAACCCCAACCAGGAAGACCTGGTCAAGGGATTCCTGACACACGAGCTCGCAGTCGCCTCCAACGGCGAGTTCCACCGCCACTTCCCGCCCTCGAAGCTGATCAGCTACCTCGGCGAACACGTCAACGACATCACCCCGAAGGACTGACCGGCCCGCCGTCCCCCGCTGCTACGAACAGCAGGGGCCGACCCTCGCCGCGTACGCCCCATCGCACAACGCCCATCCCTGAACGATCGCGGCCAGCAACGGGATTCGCCGTCCCACGCTCGGCCAGAGAAGGAATTCCCCTTGCCCGAAAATGGTCTTCCGCTTGCCCAGATAGCCCGCCTCCTGGACGTCCCCGAGGGCGCCCTGCGCACCCTCGTGGCCAACCGCCGGCCTGCTGGTGACGCCACGCTCGTCGCGCTCACGGTCGAGGAGGCCGCCCGCCGCCTGGGCATCGGCCGCACCAAGCTGTACGAGTACGTCTCCACCGGAGAGATCGCCTCGGTCAAGATCGGCAGTCTCCGGCGCATCCCAGCCGAGGCGGTGAACGACTTCCTGACCCGCCAGCTCGGCGCGTCGGACTTCGGGACTGCCGCGTGACCGACTCCCGTACCGCCAAGTCCCGCCAGCCCAACGGCGCCTCCTCGATCTTCCAGGGCAAGGACGGCCGCTGGCACGGCTACGTCACCGTCGGCGTAAAAGACGACGGCACGCCGGACCGGCGCCACGTCAGCCGCAAGACTCGCCCCGAGGTCACCAAGGTCGTCCGCGACCTGGAGCGCCAGCGCGACAAGGGGGCCGTCCGCAAGGCCGGCCAGTCGTGGACCGTGAAGACATGGCTCACCCACTGGGTCGAGAACATCGCCGCCGCACACGTCTCGGAGAACACGATCGACGGTTACCGCGTCGCCGTCTACCACCACCTCATCCCCGGCCTCGGCGCCCACCGCCTGGAGAAGCTCGATCCCGAGCACCTGGAGCGCTTCTACAAGAAGATGCAGGACAACGGCAGCGCCGCCGGCACCGCCCACCAGGCTCACCGCACGGTCCGCGCGGCCCTGAACGAGGCCGTGCGCCGCCAGCACCTTGCCGCGAACCCGGCGTCCATCGCCAAGGCCCCCAAGGTCGAAGAGGAGGAGGTCGAGCCGTACACGGTCGAGGAGGTCCAGCGCCTCCTCGCCGAAGCGGGCAAGCACCGGAACACCGCCCGCTGGGTCATCGCGCTGGCCCTCGGCCTGCGTCAAGGCGAGGTCCTCGGCATGCAGTGGGACGACGTCGACTTCGACCTCGGCGTTATCCGCGTACGGCGTGGCCGGCTGCGGCCCCGCTACACGCACGGCTGCGGCGACCGCTGCGGACGCAAGCCCGGCTTCTGCCCGCAGAAGATCAACACCCGCCGCGAGACGAAGAACGCCAAGTCTCGCGCCGGCCAGCGCCCCATCGGCGTCCCCGACGAGCTCCTCCAGCTCCTGCGCCAGCACAAGGAGGACCAGGCCCGCGAGCGAGCCCGGGCCCGCGACCTGTGGACGGAGAAGGGGTACGTGTTCACCTCGCCCACCGGCGAGCCCTTGAACCCGAACACGGACTACCACAAGTGGAAGGAGCTCCTGAAGGCCGCCGGCGTCCGTGACGCCCGCCTCCACGACGCTCGCCATACTGCGGCGACCGTCCTGCTCATCCTCGGCGTCTCGGACGCGGTCGTCGACGCCATCATGGGCTGGGAGCCTGGCAAGTCCGCCCGGATGCGCCGCCGCTACCAGCACCTGACCAGCCGCGTCCTCAAGGACACCGCCGCCAAGGTCGGCGGCCTCCTGTGGGGCACGGACGAGACTGCGGGAAGTGCTGCGCCGAAGGCAGGCCAGAGTCCCGTCCCGGCCGAGCTGGTGATCCACGTCGCACACCTCGGCGAGCGGCGAGTCCCCTTCCTCCACCGCGAGCACGCCGACGGGGTCGTCGCACGGTGGAGCGAGGACTGGCCCGACCGACCACGCAGCCGAGGTCGAGGAATGGGACCGCTGGCGCTGGGAACAGCAGGGCCCTGGTGGCGCGAGCGCGATCCGCGACCGCGTGCCGGAGCGGACCCTGGTCTTCCACGCCCGAGCCCTGTTCCTTCCTGGCGGCGAACGCGCAGCGACCGGGGGCCCGGAGCAGTGGTCGGTGCCGGCCTGGGAGTTCGAGACCGACCGCTACACCGACCGTGCCTCGGCCTGGCGCACGGCCCGCCGCTCCGGCACGGGCCAGGAGGTCGAGGCCCAGGTGCGAGGCACGGATCAGGACGCCGTGGAGGCGGCCTTCGCCGAGGCGTGTGCACAGGCTGTGGACCGAGCCCAGAACCCAGGAAAGTACGGCGACACCGACGAGTGGTGACTCGGGCAGCTCCGAGCGCGACGACCCATTCCCGTAGCGGGCCCGGGATGATTCAGCCGGGGCCCGCTGCTTGTTTGTGTTTCCTCAGCGCGTTGCCGAATGACGCCGAAGCGCCCCCTGGGTTTGCCGGACTGCGCCGAACTGCGCCGAATGCTGCCGGATGTGGTTTACTTCCAGTGGAGCGACAGAAGGAGGTGCGACTCCGTGGCGGAATCTGAGCTGCCCGACTGGACCGACAAGAAGATGGGAAGCATGGTCCGCGCTGCCCTGTGGCTTGCTACCCAGGTGGGCGAGGGGAACGTCTACACCAAGGACCAGTTGAGGGCGGCGTTTCCTGATGTCGCGCAAATTGATCGCCGTGTGCGGGACTTGCGCGAGCTCGGTTGGGTGATTGCGACCAACCGGGAAGACCCGCAACTGGCGCCCAACGAAGCCCAGCTCGTGCGGGCTGGGGCAGCTGTTTGGGAACCGGGCGTAATCCGTGCGGCCCGCCAGCAGAAGCAGTCGAAGTCGCTTGCTCATCTGCTAGAGCCTGAGACCCTCCGAGCCCGGGCGTTCGATGACATTCGGCTCAGGCAAGCGCCGGCTCCGGAAGCGGTCTGGGGGCGATTGAAGGATCTTTCCCAGGCTGAGAGGTCGCTCATTCTGGCCTGGATCGCCATGGGATATCGCCCCAGCTCCCCAGTCGAACTAGCTTGGCGCGCGTTCCGTGGCCTGAGCGAGGAGCAACGCCAAGAAATGGCCGTGAAGCTCGGCGAGCTGGTTAGTTCCGAGCTGTACGAAGAGTTGCCTACGTCAGGGGGCCTCGAGGGTGCCCCCTGACCCCCACATGTTTCCGCCGGATCCCGTGTCACCTTCCACAGATCTCCGGGGTCCGGCGGATGGTCCAACCCATCTGAACGAGGAGAAGAACCATGTCCAGTATGCGTGTCCCCGTGGCCGGAAGCGAGCGGCCGCCCAGGTTCGAGATGTTCGTCGCGGCCGTCGCCGTCGGATATGCGGCGGGCTACACCACCGGCATCGGCAACGAGGCCCAGCAGGTGCTCGGGCTCGTGACGGTCACGGCGATGGGGTGGCTTTGGGAGAGGTGGCGGCGCTGACCGCCTTCGGTGACTGGTGATCCAGTCCGTTTCCGAGAGCCGGCCTCGAAGAACTTCGGGGCCGGCTCTCGGAGTTCGAGCCCTCACGCGCCCTGTTGAGCGTCAGCGGTCGTTCCTATGGTGGAGGAATGGCTAATGGGGTGTGGCACACCGGATATGGCATAGAGATCAATCTGTCCCTGCCCGACCTCGGTCACCCGGACCGTCCCGATCTGCTCCTGGAGATCACCGCCAGCGTCTCCGAGCGTGACCCGCACATGCTCGAATGCCTGGCGCACCACGAGAAGCGCGAGTGCCTGTCGGAGTCGGGCGGGAAGTCGCCCTGGATGTTCATCCGCCGGGGGCGCGTGAGTGGCCGGCGACCGCTCGTCGCCTCGCACCTGCCGATCACGCACAAGGCGACGCCGGCGGAGAGCGCCCAGCACAAGGCCACCAAGGAGCGGATCGTCGAGACTGCCGGGCGGTACGGCCTGGACGCCGAGGCCGAGGTTCCCATCGGCAACCGGCGCAGTATCTCGGACGCTGTTGTCGTCGGACCCGGCCGCATACGGATCGGCTGGGAGATCCAGTACCACCACCTCAGTCCCAGCAGCGTCCATCGGCGCTCGGTCAACGCCGTGGAGCACGGCATCACTCCTCTCTGGGTGGCGAAGGACCGGACGGCATCCCTGATCGACCGAGCCCCGTGGGCACGGGTCGACGACATGCCGTGGAAGGACATCGCCGACGGCAAGGAGATGGTGATCCGCGGCGGCTACCGGCACCTCGAAGTCTGGAAATGCGTACCGAGCAGCGACCGCCACTGCCTTGTCAGCGAGGGCGCCGGCCACTGTGACGCGATTCACGCGGACTGGTTCGTGCCGGCACTGTGCCTCCCGGAGAAGAAGCCGGTCTTCATCGAGGACCTGGTCCTGCAGAGCGCGACGGGCGAGAGCGTCCCGGTCTACGTGCCCAACCGGGGAAGCGGCCGCGCAGGCCGGCACATGTGGGTGTCGGCCGAGGATCGCGCGCTGTGGCGGGAGCTCATCAGTGAGAAGACGCCTCTCCCTACGGCCCCGGTCGAAGAGGAGGACGACCTGATCACCTTCGCCGAGCAGGAGATTGACCGTAACTGCCGAGCGGGCGAGGAGGGCTGGTTCGTCAGCGACGGTCGGCCTGTTCGCGATCTCGACCAGCCGACCGGTGGCTTCACGCTTCCACGCATGCCGGTCCAGCGCTCCCGCGACCCGATGCGGATCACCATCGTGGAGCGCGCCGCCGCCTCCGCCGCGCTGGGCTGCCCGCCGTGGGAGCTCGGGCTGTGCGCCGGCTGCGGCCAGCTGATGCGGCGCTACGGACGGAACGCCGCCATGTACCGCAACGTGTGCCGGGCCGTCCTCGACGGGCGATAGCGGGGAACTGCAACCACGCACGTCGAAGGGCCCCACCGCAAGCGGTGGGGCCCTTCGACATCGTGCCCGGTGAGGCACTGGCGGAGGATACGAGATTCGAACTCGTGAGGGGTTGCCCCCAACACACTTTCCAAGTCTGTTGATGCAGGTCAGAGGGATGTTCGCTGCCGTTCAAGGGGGTTCAGGGGTGTTCGCGTCCCTGCGGAATCCCGCAGTTCGTACGACTGTGAACGCGGGCGGACGACGATGAATGAGACGGAAACTGAGACGGGTGTCCCGCGCCAGCCCACACTTTGGGTCGCGGCCTCGGGAGGGTGGTGGGAGCTTGTGTGGCAACGCGGCCGAGGAACACCTTGCTCGCTGATCGTGCCCCAGCCGATGGGTCTCTGTGATTCGATCCTCTGAGGCTGGAAATCTGTGGAGGGCGCGATGGCTACATGGCGGGACCTTGGACTGCCTCGGGAGGCCGAGGTTTGGCGTGAACTGCGTGGGCTCAGGTCAGGGGTTGCTGGCCCGGCGGGTTCAGACCCTCAGCGTCGTTCGGTCTTCAACGCCTCCCTTGAGCAAGCACAACAGTTCACGGAGGCAGCCGCGAACGCCGGGCCTGCCACGCGCCCCGTCCAGATCTTCTACGCCCTCTCCCAGTTCGGGCGGGCGATCTCTGCCGCGTCGAGATTGACTGTCGGTATCGAATGGCGCCTGAAAGGGCACGGGATTGGCACGAAGAACCTAGATGCGAGCAAGGGGTTGGCGGCTGTGGGTGTCACACCTACAGCGAAAGGATCGCTGCCTGGTGTGGCAAGAGCCCTGGGCGTACCTTCCTTTGAGGCCGGTGTTGAGGTTGGCCTCGGGCAACTATGGCCGCTCATCCCGGAAACTCATGGCGTTCCTCTGCCTGGGGCAGACGGTGTCAAGACCATGTACATGAGCCAGTCTGGGGTCAGGTACGAGGAGGGCCAAGGCTGGGTCCAGGTGCACGTAATGCCCGTCAGCAACGAGGTTCGCAAGGCAGCCGAGAGAGACCCGGCGACGCTAGAGACGTTCCTTGCGCGATACCCGACACTGGATGGTTGGTCGCGCAAGGAAATTGCGGGTGCCCAAGCTGTGAGCTGGGAGGAGCAGAGCAATGGCTTTCAACAAAAGCTCATGATCTATGTTCCAGACGAAAAGGGTGGTCCAGAGGCTAGGGACGGCGGGCGCGCTACGGTAAGGGCGAAGGCAACGGCGTATCGAGGGCCAGATGACTTGTTCCTGTTTCCCTCTATAGGCGCCATGCAGGAGCCGGTTCATCCCCTTCTTGTGTGGTGGGCCCTCCTTTTCGGTCTTTCAATGCTGGCCCGTTACGAGCCCGAGCACTGGGCGTCCATCGTCGACATCGACCATTCTTCAGACGCGAATGCAGTGGAGCACCTGCTGGATGAGGCAGTCGCCGTTGTTCCGCACCTAGCGTTGCTTGCGATTCAGGAGGTCGCTGGCCTCTAGCTACATGCTCAACGCGTCTGTGACGCTCATCATGTTGAGGACGACTTCATCGGCCCCAGCGTTCGCAAGCGAATTCTCCTTCGCTGGCTTGTTAGCGAATCCGATGCTTCGAGTGGCCGCCGCCCGAGCTGCCTCGATATCGGTCACCGAGTCCCCGATCAGAACCGTTCGCTCCGGAGCTGTGCCTAGGTGCGAGGCTGCTTCGAGCAGCGGATACGGCGACGGCTTCATGAGGTCCGGCCTGAGTGTCGGCCGTCCCAGGATCTGCTCCACCACGCCAGAGAGCCCGTGGTCCGCCAGGTAGGCCCGTACGCAATCAGCGGAGTTGTTGCTCACGACCGCGACGCGGTGCCCGGATCCCTTTGCAGCCTTCAGGGCCTCTGCGGCGCCGTGCACAGGAGGTCCGGCGACCTTGACCGCGCGGACCTCCGCCTCGGTGAGTGCTGCTTCGACCGCCGCTAGGACGGCCTCTCCGCCCTGTGCAGAGAGACGGTGTACCTCCATCGGATCTTCTGTGGAGCGGGCAGCGTCCCCGAGGTGTGGAGCGAGGGCAACGAGGAGGTCGGCCAGCTCACGGGCCACACCGGGGGCGGGGAGCCCCCGGAAGACGTCGCAGATAGGGCCGTCGAAGTCGAACAGGATGGCGTCGCAGTCAGAGAGCAGGCCGGCCAGGCCGTCAGAGCGCATCCGGGGTGGAGTCCCTTCCGATCGTTTCCCACACGCTGTCGAACCACATCCGTGCCTGCTCCACCTGCTGTGCCCCGCTGGACGAGTCGCCGTCGTTGAGGGAGTGGTGGAAGAGGATCGTGTCCTTGCCCACGAGGTCGTAGATCTCGATGGCCTCGCCCTGTGCGACCACCTTGTTGGGCCGGATCGGGTAGTAGCCGAAGAACGCGTCTTCCTTGTTGACGATGTAGAGCTTGAAGAACTGCGTACCGCTGTGGACCCGCACGCTGACGTTGCTCTCCTGGACGAGTCCCAGGTGCTCCAGTTCGCTTATCGAGTCCGAGATGCTGCGGGTGTAGCCGACCATGATGTCGTGCATCCGTGCCCGAAGGCGCGGGTCATCGGCGCCGTCCTCGCGGCGCACAGGCGCCGCCTGGGGGACAGACATGTCCGGGACGAGAATCCGGATCCGGATGCTCGTGGGCGCGAGGCGTCCGGTGCGGATCTTGTCGAGTGGCTCTTGCAGGGCTCCATGGAGGGTCTCGCTGGAGAATCCGGCGAAGTCGATCGTCACGCTCCGACTCGCGAATGCCTGCTCGACGTACGGGCGCAGACCGGCCGGCCGCTCGGTCCGGTGCCGGACGAAGACTCCACTGCCCTTGCGTGAGACGACGAGTCCCTCGTCCTCCAGGTCTCGAATCGCGCGCTGAATCGTGGCGCGCGCGAATCCGTAGTGCTCCGTCAGCTTGGCGTGTGACGGCAGCTTCTCTCCGGGCCCGAGCTTCCTGGTGCGGATTGCCGCGCCCAGGCTGCGGGCTACCTGCTCGTACGGCGGCCGGTCATCGTCCGGGTCCAGCGGCTCCAGCTCAAAGGTCATGCCCCCGATGCTACGGCGAACCTGACTATTTGGGCAGCCTGGCTAGCCATCTATTGACGTGACTAGCCAGGCTGGCTACGTTGTTCTCGTGCCCACCGGGCTAGCCAAGTAAGTCAGGCTGAACGGGAGAGCTGTGTCCTCGTCGACGCAGGTCAGGGCGCGTGTCGCCCGGAGGGCTCCGTGTAGGCGGGTCGGCTCTATGGAAGCGCCAGAGGTACTTGAGAACTGAACAGCGTGATGAGGGTTCGCCGCCTGTCCTTAGGAACAACAAGGCGGCCGGCGCGGCAGAGGTCCGCGCACCCAATCTCTCCGCGGCTCGCCACTGCGGTCGGTTGCCTCCTCCGCCCGTCCGGCTTTGGCCGTACGGGCGGGGTTGAGGGGAGCCGGATGGTTCCAACGGCGAGAACCCCCGGAGGGCCAACTCCGGGGGTTCGTTTCGGGCCGTTCCTGTCTGAGAGGAACACACCCAATGAAGTCCATCGCTGCACTTCAGGCCGTTGTTACGGCCGTCCCGTTCGACGGTGAGCCGTCGGATGCGGAGTTGGACGCGATCGAGCAGGAGATGCCGCTGATCCTGGCGGAGGTCGACCTGCTCGACGTGGAGATCTGGATGCTCGACCGTCCGGCCACGGTGCTGGACGAGCGGCGGATCCGCCGGGCCCGCAATCGGGTCATGGCGGCCCGCCGCGACCTCACGAACCGCCTCGGTTCGGGGGAAGCGGCATGAATCGCGCCGGTAAGGCGCTGCTCGTCCTCGCTCTGGTCGCTGTGGTCGGCATGGCGTTCCGTGTCTCATGGAATGCGCTGCGGGACGTGGCCACGGCGGTCGGTGCGGACGAGACCGGAGCGACGCTGTATCCGTTCGTGGTCGACGGCCTGATGGCCCTGGCCTTGGTCGCCACTCTGGTCCTGACCGATCGGGCGGACAAGCGGTTCGCGCTGCGGGTCCTGGCCGCCTACACCGCCGCCTCTCTCGTTCTGAACTTCGTGCACGGTCTGGTACCGGAGCTGCACGGCGAGTCGGTCGACTGGACGCGACTGGCCGACTGGGACGCGGTCAACTGGCTGCTCGTCCTGCTCGCCACGTCGCTGCCGGTCGGGTCGATCTACTTCGGTTCCGATCTGGTCGCCAAGGTCCTGCACCATCGACCGATCGACCCCACGAATGCGGAGAAATCGACTCAGATCTATACGGAACGGTCTACCTCTGACGTGGCCGAACCCGCCTCTGAGCCGGTACCCGCGCTGGTCGGGTCGGTCGCCGTCGAGCGGCCCGAGGAGGTCGATTCTCCGCTCGACGCCGAGTCGACTGATCGGGTCGCGGTTCGTGTGGTCGCGGCCGAGCAGTCGGTTGCGCGTCGGGCGACCGGTCGGGTCCCGGACGCGGCCCGATCGACCCGCCCGCGCCGCACGGCCGATGAACTTCTGTCCGAGGCTCGGCAGTTGACGGAGTCGTGGCCGGTCGAGCAGTTGACCGCCGAGGGGATCCGCAAGGCGCTGCGCACGTCCCCGGACAAGGCCCGGTTGCTGCGCGAGACCTTGCGGGTCGAGCGCACGGCCGAGCAGGCGTCTGAGCCGGTCGCGGTCAGCTGATGGGCACCATCCCCGTCTACCCGTGGCATCTGGCCCCGGACGGGTTGGCCACGTTCCGGCAGCTCCGTGCCAGGGGCTTACGTCCAGGGGGTCAGCCGGTCGTGGCACAGCTCCAACGCCCCCGGCGCCGGCGCGAACCGCTGGTCGCCTACCTATACCGGATCGACCAGGCCAAGCCCGTCCGCCCCATGACCGCCGCCAAGAGGGCCGCGCTGGAGAGGGCGAACGCGGCCCGCCGGGTCTGCCCGAACTGCCGCCGTGACGCCGGGTACCGCATCCCGGCATCGCTCGGCATGTGCACCCCCTGCGCCTACCCCGAGCAGCAGTCAGAGAGGACACAGCCGTGAGCAACCTGCCCGAGCCCGCGCCCGTGGTGCGGCTCCCGGACGGCACCTACACCTACTCCGACCAACTCCCCGCCATCCACACGCCGACCACCGGCCCGCAGGTGGTCCACCAGCACATTCACCAGGCGCCGCCGGACCGGACGGTTCAGCGGGTCGCGCTCGGTTCCGGTGTCGGGGCCGGCGCGGTCGCCGCCGGGGTGTACTTCGGCCCTCTACTGATCGGCGCACTCACCGCCATCGCGGCCAACCTCGCGATCCTCGCGTTCCTCGCCGTCGCCCTCACCTGGGGCGTGGTCACCGTCGTGAAGTCCGTCGGTGGCTCGGACGGCAAGGCCGCAGCCAAGACGGTGCGCAAGGACCGCCGGAAAGGGCGGTGACCGTGTTCTCCACCGGAGACAAGGTGCTGATCGTCGCGTGTGAGGACGACCCCCGCGCCGTGGGGCGGACGAGCCGGATCGTGGACGAGGTCCCGCCCGGCCCGCTCACTGCCGGCCGCTGGACGGTCGCCGGAATCAGCCTGCTCATCACCCCGGTCCTGTGCCACAGCCACGAACTGCGGCCCGCCTGACGGCTGCCTGTCCGCTCCGCATGTTCCGGGGCGGGTGGGGAGCCGGACAGTCCGGCCCCGGAAGGGACGCACCGCTGTGGACAGCAACGACTACCGCGCCCGCGCCGAACACCTCCTGACCAGTCAGCACCCGCTCGACCTGAACCCGGACATCGTCGCGCAGGCGGCCGTGTGGGCACAGCTCGCCACCGCCGCCGCGATCGTCGAGGCCGCCGAGCGGAAGGCGGAGGCCAAGTGATGGCGAGTTACGACCCGAACTACCCCAAGCTCACGGCCGGCGAGAACGCCCGGATTGCCTTGCTCGTCGCCCGGATGGCCAAGCGCTGCATCGCGAGCGAGAGCGTCGATCGCAGCGACCTGGAACGGAAGGTCGACCGGATTCTCGACGGCGCCCGCAAGCGTGCGGAGCGCGAGGAGAAGAAGCGCAAGTAGCTGTGCCCCGGGGCGGTCGACAGCCGCCAAGCATCCCGACCGCCCCGGGCCCTGCACCGCCACCCCATTCGAGCAGCAGCAGGAGACCAGCATGACCGAGAACGTCGTCCACCTGTTCAAAGACCAGCAGACCGAAGACTCCAGCGAGCCGCCCGCCCCGGTCGCGGCCGTGGCGGAGCCGGTCAAGCCGGTGCGGGTCTGGAAGCGCACCGGGCGCGCGATTGCCCACGCCGCGACGCACGAGCGCACCCGGACGGCCGGTCGGGTCGTGGTCCGGCACGGCTCATACGTCGTCGGCGGAACGAGGATCGTCACCCGCCGGGCCTGGGACGGCCGCACCGGAGCCCGCTACGAACGCCTGCTCCGCGCGGCCGAAGCAGCAGGCAACTACGAAGCCGCGGGCGACTGGGAGGAGCGACTGCACCGGTTCCGCGAGCAGCGACACAAGCGGCGCATGGACCTGCTCATGGCCCCCGAGAAGATCGTGAAGGGCGCCGCCTACGGCGCCGGCGGTTCCCTCGGCGCGCTGATCCTGATCGGGATCGCCCTGGCCATAGCCAACAAGGACGCCTCCGACGTATTCACCCCGCTCATGGCGCTGGTGGAACTGATCCGGCTGCTGGTCACCCTGGTCACGATCCTGTGGGGGCCGATGGTCGCCGTCGGCCCGTGGCTCGCGCTCATGGGGGTGTGGGCGGTCGGCCGGCACCGGGGCGCCGCCCCGCAGTGGGCCCTCCCCGAGAAGGCCCGGACGGACGATGCGGGGGCGCCGATCACTCCGTCCATCGTGGTCACCGCCCTGCGGGATCTGGGTATCGCGCCGCTGCGGAAGGCCATCAAGGAGATGGGCGACGCTGGCGCCGCGATGCTCGGCCCGATCCGGATCGCCGGATGCGGCGTAGAGGTCGACGTCACCCTCCCGTCCGGGGTGTCCACTGCGGAGGTGCAGGGACGGCGCAAGAAGCTGGCGGAGAACCTGGCCCGGCACGAGCACGAGGTGTTCATCACGATCCCCGAGGCGGCCCGCACGGTGCGGCTGTGGATCGCCGATTCCGGGGCGCTGGACGAGCCGATCGGCCCGTCCCCGCTGGTCACCGACGAGACGATGACCGCCGACTACACCAAGGGGCGGGCTCCGTGGGGTCAGGATCTGCGCGGGGACGCGGCCGAGCTGAGCCTGTATCAGCGGATGCTCCTGATCACCGGCAAGTCGAACCAGGGCAAGACCGCCGCCCTGCGCTCGCTGGCCCTGTGGCTTGCCCTGGACAAGACCGTTCAGTTCCGGATCGCGGACCTGAAGGGTGTGGGCGACTGGGGCATGTTCGACGGTCTCGCCACCGTCCTGATCCAGGGCCCGACCGACGAGCACGTCATCGACGCCACCGAGATGGTCGAGGCCGTGGTCGCGGAGATGGAACGGCGCCTGCAGGCCCCGCCCGGCACGAAGTTCGACCCGCTGATCTGCATCGTCGACGAGGCACAGGTGGCGTTCATGTGCCCCGCCGTCAGCAAGGGCAAGGACAAGCGGCCCTACGGCGGCACGAAGGCCACCTCCCGGTACTACAACGCCGTCCGCAAGATTCACAATCAGGGCCGGGCCGTGGACGTCCTGCTGTGGGAGGGCACGCAGGACCCGACGAACGAGAACCTGCCCAAGCTGGTCCGCGAGGGTGCCCACACCCGTATCTCCCTCGTGCTCGGCACCGAGACGCAGGCCCGCATGGCACTGGGCGACAGCGCCGTCGACGGCGGCGCCGCACCCCACCAGCTCCGCCAGGGTCTCGACAAGGGCACGGTCGTGGTCGCCTCGGACGGCATCAAGATTCCCGCCGGACAGCCGTCCATCACCGTCCGCACCCACTACATCGACACCGACACCGCCGCGCTCGTCGCGGAGCGGGCCAAGGCCCTGCGCGACGGGGTCACGACCCTGCATGTCGTCGACCAGGGCGAGGAGCGCGACGCGCTCGCCGACATCTACAGCGTCCTCGGCGACACCGCCCGCACGCTGACGGCGGACGTCCTCAAGCGGCTGTCCGCGCTCAGCGAGAACGCCTACGGCGCGTGGACGCCCGGCGACCTCAAGCGGGTGCTGGAGGACGCCGGCGCCGAGCCGTACAAGTCCGACGGCCGCATGGTCGTCGGCCGCGAACGGGTCGCCCGAGCCCTCGCCAACCGCCCCGCCGAGGGTTCCACTTCCGCCCAGATGTGACAGGGAACCGACCCCCGAACCGTCAGGGGGGCAGGGAGAACTCCCTGCCCCCCTCCCTGACCCGCTTCCCTGGCTCTGACCTGCACAAATGATCTACCAGGGAGGCAGGGAGGCGCCCCGCCACCACCTGCGGAAACCCCCTCCACGAGCCATCCCGCAGGGGGTACCCGCGCCTCCCTGACCGACGGCAACCCGTGATTCCGGTTGCCGTCCCCACGAACGCCGAGAGCGGCCCCTATATGTCCGCCAAGACCGGGCCGCTCTCGTCAACCAGCAACAGAACTGGAGACACCAGCATGACGCACCCGACCCCCATCCGGCGAGACGGCGAGCGGCCGTTACTCCTGGACCTGTACTCGTGCGCCGGCGGCGCCGCCATGGGCTACCGCCGCGCCGGGTTCGACGTCCACGGCGTCGACATCGCCCCTCGCCCCAACTACCCCTTCGCCTTCATCCAGGCCGACGCCCTGGAGTACCTGGCCGCGCTCATCGCGACCGGGGAGATCAAGCGGTACACGTTCATCCACACCTCCCCGCCCTGCCAGGCCGGCTGTGCGCTGACCGTCGGCACCAACCGGTCCCGAGGGTGGGGCGGAACCCACGTCGACCTCGTACCGCCCACCCGCGAACTCCTCGACGCCTCGGGCCTGCCCTACGTGATCGAGCAGCCCAACGGGAAGGCAGAGATCCGCAAGGACCTCACCCTGTGCGGCGAGATGTTCAGCCTCGGTGTCCTGCGGCATCGGAACTTCGAACTCGGCCGCTGGACCGTCGAGAAGCCCGCGCACGTGCCGCACCGGGGGCGGGTGCGGGGTTGGCGGCACGGCGAGTTCTTCGACGGCCCGTACGTCGCCGCGTATGGCAACGGCGGCGGTAAGCCCACCGTCGCGGAGCTTCAGGCCGCCATGGGCATCACGTGGACTGACGTCCGCGAGGAACTCACCGAGGCCATCCCGCCCGCCTACAGCCAGTGGATCGGCGGCGCGTTCCTCACCCAAGCCTCCGTGGGGGTGGCCGCGTGAGTGACCTCCTCACCTCCGCTCTGGACGCGGCCTCGCGCGGCTGGCCCGTGTTCCCGCTCCGGCCCCGGGACAAGCGGCCCGCCGGCCACCCCGAGGCGTCCTGCCCCGGCACGGGGCGGTGCGCCGGCGGGCACCTGGTGCCCGAGCAGCGCGCCACCCTCGACCCGGACCTGATCCGGGGCGCCTGGACGATGCGGCCGTACAACGTCGGCATCGCGACCGGCCCGGCCGGGCTGCTCGTGGTCGACCTCGACACGCTCAAGCCGACAGACGAAGAAGGAACGCCTGACGGCGCCACTTCCTTCAAGGCGCTCTGCGAGCGCGTCGGACAGGCCGTCCCGTCGACCTACCGGGTGCGGACCACGAGCGGGGGAGAGCACCTGTACTTCACCGCCCCGGACGGTGTCCGGCTGAGGTCGACGGCGGGCACGCTCGCCCGGAAGGTCGACACCCGGGCATGGGGCGGCTACGTCGTCGCCCCCGGCAGCATCGTCCCCAGCGGCTCGTACGACGTCCTCGACGACGTCCGGGTTGCTGAACTCCCCGCGTGGCTCCAAGAAGCTCTGACGCCCCCTCAGAAGCCCGCGCGGCCGGTACTGCCGCCCATGCCGAGCCGGGCGAGCCGGTACGCCGACGTGGTGCTGGAGCGCGAGACCTTCGCCGTCGCCACGGCCGTGGAGGGTGGCAGGGAGGCGGAGTTGTTCCGGGCCGCCCGCGCCGTGGGGCGCTTCGTCGCGTGGGGCGACCTCGACCGGCACACGGTTGAGGACGCTTTTCAGAGGGCGGGAGAGTCGGCCGGCCTGAAGCCGTACGAGTGCCGCTCGACCCTGCGCAGCGCTCTGAACTGGTCCATCCGTAACGCCCGACCCCGGGAGACGGCATGAGCGACCACCAGAACCCCCCTCTGAAAAGCATCAGCCCGACCACCGACCGCCCGGGTGCCGCCGTGCAGCCTCGGCACCTGCGGGCCGTGGGCGCCTCGAAGGTCGTCGCCGAAGGCGTCCCTTCTGCCCTTCTCCCGAACCCCAGCGACCCGACACCGGATCAGCCCGGAATCCGCATCCACGCGGCTCCGGTCTACCGGTCGCACTACGACGGCGCCCGCTGGTCCAAGCGCACCGACGGCGCCCCGAACGCCGCCTACGCCTGCCACTGCGGGCAGACCGGCACCGCCACCGGGCAGAGCGCCGTGGCGGCCATGGTCGCCGAGTACGACGCCCATAAGACCGCCTGCACCGGGGCCCTGGTCCCGCTCACGGAAGGGAGGGATGCCGCATGAGCGTGCAGCCCATCGACGGCGCCGCCCTGCTCGCCGAAGTCGAGCAGTTCCACCGCCGGTTCAACGTCTTCCCCCGCGAAGCCGGATACGTCGCCGTCGCCCTGTGGGACGCCCACGCCCACCTGATCGACGCATTCGACTCCACGCCCCGAATCGCGTTCCTCTCCCCGGAACCGGGGTCGGGCAAGTCCCGCGCGCTGGAGGTCATCGAGACCCTGGTGCCCAACAGCATGGCCGCCGTGGACGCCTCCCCATCCGCTCTCTTCCGGGCCGTTTCCGGGGTGGACGGAGAGCGGCCCACGATCATCTTCGACGAGATCGACACCGTGTTCGGGCCGAAGGCCGGGGACAACGAGCAGCTCCGGGGTTTCCTGAACGCCGGACACCGCCGGGGACGGCTCATGTACCGGTGCGTGGGGGACGGCTCCAACCAGACCGTGGTCGGCTTCCCCTCGTACTGCGCGGTCGCCGTCGCCGGTCTCGGCTCGCTCCCGGACACGATCCTGACCCGCTCCGTCATCATCCGGATGCGCCGACGGGCCAGGAACGAGAAGGTCGAGCCCTACCGGATCGGCGACCACGAGAAGCAGGGCCACGCCATCCGCGACCGGCTCGCCAAGTGGGCCGACCAGGTCCGCGACCGCGTGGGCGGCGCCCGCCCCGTCATGCCGGACGGGGTCACCGACCGGCCAGCCGACGTGTGGGAACCCCTGCTCGCCGTCGCCGACGCCGCCGGGGGCGACTGGCCCGAGCGCGCCCGCGCCGCATGTGCGGAACTGGTCAAGGCGTCGCAGACCGACGACAAGGGCTCGCTCGGTATCCGGCTGCTCACCGACCTGCGGGACAACGTCCTGATCGGCGTGGACAAGCTGCCCACCGTCGCCATCCTCGACCGGCTCAACGCCCTGGAAGACGCCCCGTGGGCGGACCTCCACGGCAAGCCGCTGGACAACCGGCGCCTGTCCAAGATGCTCGGCGAGTACATGACCGGCGACAACACCCGCATCGTCTCCCGCAACATCCGCACCGCCGGCGGCATCCTCAAGGGCTTCTTCGCCGACGACCTCCACGACGCCTGGACGCGATACTGCCCGCCCCCGCGCCCGCCCCAGGACGGCGCTACATCCGCTACGCCGCTACAGCCCAGCTCCGACCCCCTCTTCGCGTAGCGGCAACTCCCGGTGTAGCGGCTACGCCGCCACTCCCGCGACGCCCCACCCAGGGCACCGCGAGCGGGCCGTAGCCGCTACACCCAACCTTCCCGCTACACAAAACGCGCCGCTGACCTGCGATGTAGCGGCGTAGCGGATGTAGCGGACTCTCCAGAAGGGGGCCAAGAGTCCCCGCTCACTACGCCAGAGGAGCACCGCATGGACGCGGCCCTTTTCGAAGTGACCGTTGACCCCACGCTCGTCCTGCTCACCGTCGAAGAGGCGGCCCGCCGACTCCGCGTCGGCCGCACCACCTGCTTCGCTCTCATCCGGACCGGAGCGCTGGAGTCCCTGATGGTCGGCGGACTCCGACGCGTCCCCGTCGATGCCCCCGCCGCCTACGTCGCCCGTCTTCGCACGGAGCAGTGCGCGGCCTGATCACCGCCTCACACCGGAGCGCCGTCCCGCCAGGGAGGGCGCTCCGGGCGTTTCCACCCACCCCAACCTGAAGGAGTCCGCCCGTGGCGGAGGACAAGAAGCGCACCCGGCAGCCCAACGGCGCCTCCTCTATCTACCTGGGCAAAGACGGGAAGTGGCACGGCCGCGTGACGGTCGGCGTCCGCCCCGACGGGAAGCCGGACCGTCGGCACGTCGAGCGGAAGACCCGCGCCGAGGTGACGGAGGCGGTCCGTGACCTGGAGCAGAAGCGCAAGGCCGGGATGGTCCGCAAGGTCGGGCAGCAGTGGACGGTCAAGACGTGGCTGGAGCACTGGGTCGAGAACATCGCCAAGAAGTACGTCAGCGAGAACAGCTACGACGGCTACGAGGTCGATGTCCGCGTCCATCTGGTGCCCGGTCTCGGCGCGCACAAGCTGGAGCGCCTGGAGCCGGAACACCTCGAAGAGTTCTACGAGCGGATGCAGAAGAACGGCAGCGCCGCCGGGACCGCTCACCATGCCCACCGGACCATCCGCGTCGCGCTGAGTGAGGCGGTACGGCGGGGCCACATCGCCAAGAACGTCGCCGAGATTGCCAAGGCACCGAGGCTCGACGAGGAGGAGATCGAGCCCTACACGATCGAGGAAATTCAGAGTCTCCTCCTGGAGGCGTCGAAGCTCCGCAACAGCGCGCGATGGGTGATCGCGCTGGCGCTCGGCCTGCGGCAGGGCGAAGCGCTCGGGCTCATGTGGGAGGACGTCTACCTCGACGCCGGGTACATCCGGATCCGGAAGAACCGCCTGCGGCCGAAGTACGAGCACGGTTGTGGCGGCACCTGCGACCGGAAGCCCGGCTACTGCCCCAAGCGCCAGCAGATCCGGCGCGAGCACAAGAGCACCAAGTCGCGCGCCGGCCGTCGGACGATCGGGCTCCCGGTCCCGCTGATCACGCTCCTCCGCAAGCACCAGGAGGAGCAGGGGCGCGAGCGACGGGAGGCGGGGGAGGAGTGGGAGGACAAGGGGTACGTCTTCGCGCAGCCGACCGGTGGGCCACTCATCCCGAACACCGACTACCACCACTGGAAGAGGCTGCTGGGTGACGCGGGTGTACGAGACGGGCGGCTCCATGACGCACGCCACACCGCCGGTACTGTGCTCCTCCTGCTGGGGGTACCGGATGTCGTGGTCGACGCGATCATGGGTTGGGAGCCGGGCGGCTCGGCCCGGATGCGGGCCCGGTACATGCACGTCACCGGACCGCTCTTGAAGCAGGTCGCCCAACAGGTCGGTGACGCGCTCTGGGGCCCGGCTGGAGACCAGGTCGGAACGGCCCCGGAGCAGCCGGACGGAAGCGCCCCCGACCCCAACTGAGACGGAAACTGAGACGGACAACGAAGAAGGGCCCCACCGCGAACGGTGGGGCCCTTCGACATCGTGCCCGGTGAGGCACTGGCGGAGGATACGAGATTCGAACTCGTGAGGGGTTGCCCCCAACACGCTTTCCAACTGTCCGCGTGGCCGTACGGGGTCGTTCAGGAGAGGCCGCCGGGCAGGTCAGGAGGGGGGCGCGTACGGCGGTGAACGGTGGCGACCGTCGGCGCACTGGACAAGGAACAGGACAACGGGCGGCATGGACCGACCAGGTCAGTGCGTGGCTGGGTGACTGCGACCAGTCCCGGTTGTCGGGGGTTGCCGCTAGTCTGACGAAGACTCACTTCAGGGGGGGGCTGGGTGTCTACTGTTCGTGCCAGTCGCAAGATCGAGAGGGCGGGCGTCAACGCCCTGCGGTCACTCCTTGAGGAACACGATCACCTCGTTCAGGAGATCGACGGAGGGAACGATCACGGCGAGGACATGATCGTTAACTTCACGCGCGGCAGCAAGAGGACGCCTTGCTGGATTGCCATTCAGGTGAAGAGTGGCAAGAAGTATAAAAGGGTCAACGGGTACGCGATTCCAATAGATGATCATTTCGATGACTGGCGCCAGAGTCGCATACCTATCATCGGCGTCGTCTACGACATGAAAAAGAAAGAACTGTTCTGGGTAAACCTTACTGAACAGTTAAGGTCCGTAAATGAGAGCCCCGGTTGGGTTCAAGTAGCCAACAATTCGCGGCTCAATTCTGACACGATTGACGCCTTCTATGCGGAAGTCGCGGCGTATGCTGGTGATGCCGGGATGCGGATCCGCGCGGCGAACCACGAGGAGGCACTAAGCGAAGCCGTTCGAGCCAGGCATGGGCTAGATCCCGAGACGGCTCCCAACCCGCTATTTGAGGGCATTGCCGACTTTGCGCTTCGGCATGAGGAGCGTCTCCGTGTTATCCGCAAGGATCTAATTCGATCCCTCCCCATCCAAGTTCTAATTCTCGTCATGTTGTGGGACTGGCCTCGCCTAATTCGATTCGCCGAAGGGTCCTCAGACTGGGTGAACCCAGTCGTCTGGGTGCTCAGCCTTTACCACTTCATGCTGTTCATGGCCCTTACCATATTCTTCGAGTACAGGGCCGGGCGAGTCCCTAAGGAGACGGGCCGTTGGCTCGCTATCATTGCGGGCAACTTTCTTTGGCTTCCAATAGTGGACCCGAACGGAGACGATGGATGGTTTGGTGCATTTTGGATTTATGCAGGAGCCCTCGTGCCATCGTTCGGACTCAAATTCCTCATTCTTAGCTTTGTAGGGTTCGCTCGCGACCGCAAGAAAAAGCAGCTAGAGCCCGATATGTAAGCCAGTTGTGGTCTAGCGTGTGCGCACGCCGTTATTGCGAGCGGTCACGACCGTTCCCTACAGCGCCGAACGGTCCCTAGTAAAGCGAAGGAGCAGGACTATGTACGACTGCGCGGGATGCGGGCGTCGCAGCCGGGAGGGGCTGTTCTTCGGCTCCGGGAAAGAAGCGAAGTGGTGGTGCCCGCGGTGCCAGAGCGCCAGCCAGAAGAAGCTGATCAGCTCTCTGGATGACCGCTCCCGGGACGTGCTCACCCGTGATACCGAAGGTGCGTACTGGCCCTACGGCCCGAACGTCTACGTCCATTTGCGCGTGGATCTGCTGAACTGGGCGGGACCGATACGACCTCAGGAGCGGCAGCACAGGGTGTTCGTCTGGACTGCACTGGCTTGACAAGGGCCGTTGCGCTAAGAGGGAGTGCCACGACAGGCCGGGGTTCTACGACCACACGACCACGTGGCTTTCTAGGACCACCGGCAAGCCTGCTCTGGTCTTTAACCAGCCGTACAGGCAGGTCGACCTGGCTGAGATTGGGAAGCTCATCAGCGAGTACCCGTCTCTCACGGCCGAGGTGGGGCCCGAGAGTTGGTACGGCTCAGGAACCTTCGCTGTCTACATCTGGAATGACAGCAACCGCGCCGATGCTGGTCGTCCGCACCGTTAACCGCGCATCGAGGGGTTGACCGGATACGAGACCGTCGGTCAGTCGCAGCGTACGTGGCAACCTTGTTTCCGTTAGGTGCCCACCGGGCCACCGCCGAGGTCGAGGAAGGGAGCCCACGTGCCGCAGGGCAGTCCGCGAGGTACGTACCTGGAGGTCTCGGAATCCCTCCGCGAGAAGATCAGGGACGGCGAGATCACTGAAGCGCTGCCGTCCCAGTCGGCACTCGTGAGCGAGTACGGCGTGAGCCGCAGCACCATCGAGCGGGCGCTTGCCGCGCTCAAGGCCGATGGTGTGATCGAGTCGGTACAGGGCGCCGGATGGTTCGTAGTGGGGACCGGCGACCGCCGGCCGTTGGTCGAGCGGGTGACCGACCTGTTGCGCGGCGGGGAGGTGAAGGTGGGCGACCGCTTCCCCACCGAGAAGGAGCTGTGCGAGCGGTTCGGCGCGTCCCGGACCGCCGTGCGCTCTGCCATCGCGCAGATGGAAGGTCAAGGGCTGATCGGCAAAGGCGCAGGGCGAGGGCGGGAAGTCCTCACGCTGCCGACCGGACGGGAGACACAGACCGCATGACGACGACGGAGCGCACAGAGTTCGACGCGGACGCGGCAGAGGCCATCCTGCGCCGGGCATGCGCGGTCGCCGACCTGGAGCCGGACGGCATCGAGATCCTTCGGCTAGGCGACCATGCAGTGTTCCGTGTCGACGGCGGCCGGATCATCTCGCGGGTGGGGCGGGGCGCCGACCGGCTTGCCTCGGTGCGGCAAGAGGTAGCGGTGGCCCGGTGGCTTGCAGAACAGGGATATCCGGCCGCTCGTCTCGTCACGGACGCCGAACAGCCGATCGTGATCGAGGACCACCCGGTCACCTTTTGGGGAGGGCTCGCAGACGGCGACACGTACGCGAGCACGGCGGAAATGGGCGCGCTATTGCGGCGGCTCCATGAACTGGAGTCGCCGCCTTTTTTGCTGCCGCGACTCCAGCCGTTCGAAAAGGTCGCGAGCCGCTTGGAGCGTGCCTCCATTCCGGCGAGTACCCGATCATTCCTGCGTTCGATGGCGAGGGATTTGGAGGTCGAGTATGGGCGCCTCGAATTCTCGCTTCCCTCGGGGCATCTGCACGGTGACTTCAACGTGGGTAACGTTCTGCACGATGCGTCTGGCCATCCGCGCGTAATTGACCTGGACGGGTTCGCTACAGGCCCCCGCGAGTGGGACCTGATGCAAACAGCCATGTATTACGACAGCTTCGGATGGCATACGGAAGCGGAGTATGCGGATTTCGTGGCGGGCTACGGTTTCGACGTGCGCGAATGGGCCGGATACGGCGTGCTCCGGAGCGTGCGAGAACTGCTGATGGTCACGTGGCTCTCGCAGAACGCGGGCGCGAACTCCCGGGCCGCTGACGAGGTCGAGAAGCGGGTGGCAACTCTCCGGTCGGGAGGATCACGCCGAGATTGGGCGCCCTTTTAAGACGTCAAGCCGCATTGCTGCCAAAGGCGGTAGGTCCGCGCTTCTTCCATGAAGGTGCGGAATTCCACAGCGCCTCGCATCGTAGGGGAAACGCGTTCGCGGAATTCTCGAACGTACTGGACGCAGCGCGCCGACTTCAACCCCTCGCCGAGTTGTAGGGCGGTCTTGGCAATTTCGCAGCCGCGCCCAATTTCGCCTTGGTTGATATACGCTTCGGCCTGCACTATCGTCGCGAAGAAGTCGCTTCGATTGTTCAGGCCGTCGCCGAAGATCGATCCCGCGCCCCGTTCTGCTGCTTCTGCGGACCGGCCCAAATCTCGGAAGCAATGGCCGATCTCGGCTGCAAGCTCCACGTCATCGAAATAGGCGATGTACGGCGGATCGCTGTCCGGGGTCCGCTGACTGAGCTTGCGCTCTGCCTCTACCAAGGCGAGGTCGCATCCCCGTTCGTCGCCGAGGCGGGCCAGGGCCCGCGCCTCCATCGCGCGGAACTGCGCGGACATCGTGGGGCCCAGCACGCCGGCCGGGCCCGTGTAGGCCGCCCGAGCCAGGGTCGCCGCGTCGTGGTAGCGCCCGAGGAACGTGGCCTGGTGGCTCATCGCGGAAAGGATGCTGCCCCCAAGAAGCCGGTCCCCTGCCGCTTGCGTCATGCGCAACGCCTGGATGAAGTACCGCTGAGCGATGCCGTGAAGGCCACTGTCGTACGACATCCACCCGGCGAGCAGGAGCGCTTCCGCCACGGCCGAGTAGAGCTGTTTGCCTACGTCGTCCGAGTACTTGCCGTCCAGCATCGGCCGGACGTCCGTGTGCAGGTACTGGATCAGCGCACGTCGGGCATGGCCGCCGCCGAACTTGCCATCGAGCATGCTGAAGGCGTCGGCAGTGGAGCGGATCATTTCCACGTCCACCATGCCGATCGCGCGGCCGCTCGCGCGCGTCAGCTCCCCGTCCGGCGGGGCGACGATCCAGCGCAGGGACGCAGTGTTCCAGGCGGCCGAGTCTGGCTGTGCCCTGACCAGTACCTCAGCCTCAGCCAGGTCGGCACGCCAGAGGTCTGCGACGGTCTTGGTCGCCGCCTCGGCCCTGTCTGCGAACTCAAGTCCGAGGTCAGGCTGTACGGAAGACACGGCCGCGTCACCCATGCCGATGTCGTCCAGGGCGAGCCGGCGCCCGACCTTCTGCCCGATGGCGTCCGCGATGAACTGCGGCATGTTGCCACGCGGGATTGCCCCCTTGAGCCACCGCGAGACGTACGTGTGATCGCAGGTGATGTCTTCACCTGACCGAGCGGCAGCGGCTACCACCGCGCGAGCAAGGGACTTGTGCGAGAAGTCGCCTTCCTGCATGAGCGCGGCCAGTCTGGCGTTCCGGTCTGCCATGGAACCCCCAGAGTGCGGCCGTAGTAGCAGCTTGACTCATCGTCACTCTACGCAGGTCAGGCCGAGTGTGCAGAGGGTTCGCACCTAGGAGTGCACGAGTACACCCCCAAGTACTCGCTCCCGAACCGCCCGCCGGATGGGGACAGTTGAATCACCACCGCACGGGACAGGCTGGCGGGACCGAGTCGAAAGCCACGGGTTGACGGCGCGGAATCCTTCTGCCAACGTGAGTGGTAGGTAATACACACCACGCATTGCGGAGTGTGTGGCACCGAAGCACGACCAATGGGGGCCACGTCCGCCGGACGCGGCCTCAAGGGGCCCGGGGCGGATCGGGCCGAGGGCGCACCCGACCCTGGGCATTCGGGAGGGCTTAGACCGAAAGGTCACGTCTCCATACGCCTAAAACGGGAGCCCGTGTTCCCGAAGGAGACAGCGACACGCTCAACCTCTCCGCAGCGGTTGCCGCTGCGGCCGGTTGCCTCCGCTGCTCGTCTCGTACGAGCAGCGCTGAGGGGAGCCGGTTCTTCCGACTTCAACGGCGTGCGGCCCCGGTGCTGGAACACCGGGGCCGCTGTTCGGGCCGTTCCACCCTGTGAGAGGAACACGACCCAATGGATCACATCGTCACTGTTCAGGACGCTGTTACCGCGTTCGCCGACTTCATGGAGCCGACGGCCGCGGAGCTGGACGCGATCGAGCGGGAGATGCCCGTCATCCTGGCGGACGTCGACCTGCTGGACGCCCACATCGTCACTCTGGACCGCACGCCGACCGAGCTGGACGCCCGCCGCATCCGCCGGGCCCGCCGCCGCGCGCTCGCCGCCCGCGTCGCGCTGCTCAACCAGGCGGCCGGTGCGAGCCTTTCCGGGGGTGCCGCGTGAGCGCCACCGACCGGAACCTGACCGCCGCGCACGCCGAGGTGAAGGCGGAGATCGCGCGGACGGACACCAAGACGGCACTGCTGCTGGCGTTCGTCGGTGCGGTGCTCGCCGGCACGTGGTCGGTCGCCCGCGACCTGTCCCTGAACCTGCCCGCCTACGTGGCGGGCGGCACCGGGCTGGCCCTGCTGGTCGGTGCGGCCGGTCTGCTGCTGCGGTCGGTGCGCCCGAACCTGGGCGGCCGGCACGGCTTCCCGCTGTGGGCCACCCTCACCGCCGAGCAGATCGGCGACGCCGTCACCTCGGGCCTGGCCGCCGACGTCGCCGGCCTGTCCCGGCTCGCGGTCGCCAAGTTCACCACCTTGCGCCGCGCGGTCGACCTCACCATGGCCGGCGGCGCGCTCCTCATCGTCGCCGCCCTGATCACCGCCGGGGGTGCCCGATGACCGGCGCGAAGCTGACCCGTGTGCAGGTCGGGGTGCTGGCGGCCGCTTTCGTGCCGATGCTGGCCACCGGGGTGTTCGGCGGTATCGGCACCTACAGCAACATCGGCCACGCCTACGGCAAGGGCACCGCGCTCGGGGCGCTCGCCGCCGGTGAGGGCGCAACTGCCGTGCTCGCCCTGGTCCTGCTCGGCTTGACCATGCTGGGCCAGTCCTCCCCGCGCATCGTCCGGCTCGGGCTGTGGGCGCTGCCGGCCGCCGCCGCTGTCATGGGCGCGATGGCCGCGCCCGATCCGGGCCGCACGGTGATCTACGCGCTGACCCCGATGGGCATGTCCGTCTCGGCGGAGGGTATGGCGTTCCTCGCCCGGCGGATCGTGGTGCACACCGACGGCCGCGACGCGGAGAACGAGCGCCGCACCGCCGATCTGATGCAGGCCCTGGCCTACCACCGGGCCCGTGCCACCCAGCACCCCAGTGACCGCGTCAAGAAGTGGTCCGAGCGGAAGTCGTGGCGCCTGGCCCGCAAGGTCGGGGTCGGCGACGTGGCGCTTGGATCGAGGCTGCTGGACGTGCAGCGCGACCGCATCACCGGCGGCGCGGACGCCGCCCTTGCCTCGTTGTTCGGCGGCACCGTGCTCGGTCCCTCCCCGGTCACGAATGCGGAGGAATCAACCAAGACCGATATGAAACAGTCTATGACTGACCTGCCGAAATCGACGCCGGACCCGGTGGTGACGCTGACCCGGCTGACCGTGCCCGATCCGGTCGCGGTCGACCTGGGCAAGTCGACTCCGCCCCTCAAGCCGCTCCCGCCGGTCGACCCCGCTCCGGTCGCGTCGATCGAGCCCCGCACCGTGCCGGCGGAATCGACCCGACCGCGCCGCGCCACCGGCCGTGTCCCGGACGCCGCGAAGCCGACTCGACCCAAGCGCACGCCGGAACAGTTGCTCGCCGAAGCACGCCAGGCGACGGCGGACTGGCCGGACGCGAAGGTGACCGGCGAGGGCATCCGCCGCGCGGTGCGCACGTCGCCGGCGAACGCCCGGATGTTGCGGGACACGCTGCTTGCTGAGCGTGCCGGAGCGGGGGTGGCCGGGTGAGTACGCCGCTGTTAGTCGCGTTCGCGGTCGGTGTGGCGCTGGTCTGGGGTGTCCACGGCTGGTGGATGTCCCGGCGTCTGCGGACCGCTCGCCGTGACCCGCTGACCGGGCTGTGGACGCGGGAGGCGTTCACCCGCCGGGCCCGCCGCCTGCTGCGCAACCCGCACGCGGTCGTGGTGCTCGCGGACGTGGACCGCTTCAAGCAGGTCAACGACACCCACGGGCATGCGGCCGGTGACGCCCTGCTCGCCTCCACGGCCGGCCGGCTCGCGCACGCCGTGGGCCGTGCCGGTGTGGTCGGCAGGCTCGGGGGCGACGAGTTCGCCGCCGTACTCATCGACCGCGAGGGCGCCGCCGCCGACCGGTTCGCCGTTCTCGCCCGTGTTCTGGCCCGCCCGGTCGACGGTTCGCCCGAAGTGCACACCACGGTGTCGCTGGGCTGGGTGCGGCGCGGTGACCATCCGGCAGAGGACCTGTCGGGGCTGCTGCGGCGGGCGGATGAGGCCATGTACGCGGCTAAGCGCGGGCCCGGTCGCGTCCGCCGGGCCGGTCTCGGACGTCTGCTCGCGAGCGTCGCCGGGCGGCGCCCCGGACGCCGGGGCGCCGCATGACCACCCTGCCCACTTACCGGTGGCGCCTGGCCCCGGACGGCTACGCCACCCGTCGCCAACTCCGTGCACGCGGCCTGCGGCCCGGCGGTCAGGACGTAGCCGCGCAACTCGAACGGCCGCGTCGCCGCCGAGAGCCGCTGGTCGCCTACCTCTACCGCGTCGACCTGGCCAAGCCCGTCCGGCCGATGACCCCCGGCCGGTGGGCGGCGCTCGCGGCGGCGAACCGGGCCCGCCGCGTCTGCCCGCAGTGCCGCCGGGATGCGGGCTACGTCATCCCCGCCTCGCTAGGGGCCTGCGTGCCCTGTGCCTACCCCGATCCCTGCGACTCTCGGAGGAGCGTCTGACCATGCGCAACGCCGAGATCCGTCGTCTGGATCGTGCGATTCAGGCGACGACGAAGAAGCTGGAAGCGGTCCGCCGGGGTGAGTGGTGGCCGTTGAACGGCAGCGAGCGCCGGGCGCTGGCCCGCTCGCTGGCCGTCGGCGGCTACAAGGTGGCCCGGGGCCGCAGCGCGGGCCGTGAGGAACAGCGTATGGACGCCACCGGCAACAGCGCGGAGATCCGGCTGAACGCGGAGCTAACCGCCCTGCACGGAGAGCGTCAGCGCCTGATCACCGAGGCCGCCCGCAACAAGGCCAAGAAGAAGTCGTCCGGCTGGTTCTGACCAGCCGCTTTCCAGCGCCGGGGTGATCGGGACTTTCCACGGACACGGCCACCCCGGCTCTCTCCCTTCCTCCCGCCCCTGCTGGGCCAGTCAGGAGAACTTCCAGCATGTCTGAGAACGTCGTCCACCTCTACAAGCCCACCGACCCCCCGCCCCCGGACACGGCCCCCACCGTGCTCACTGTCGTGCCCGACGCGCCGCCCGCGCGTCCGGTGCCGCTGTGGGTCCGCTCGGGCCACGCGGTGAAGACAGCCGTGACGCACGAGCGGACGAAGACGGTCGTGCGGGCGACGGCCCGGCACGGCCTCTACACCTTCAACGGCGGGCGGATCGTGGCCCGCCGGGCGTGGGACGGCCGTACCGGCTCGCGGTACGAGCGGATGATCCGGGCGGCGGAAGCCGCGGGGAACCTGGAAGCGGCGGAGGAGTGGGAGGAGCGGTTGCAGCGCTTCCGCGCCGCCCGCCACCACCGCCGCATGGACCTGCTCCACTCCCCGGTGGAGGCCGCCAAGGGTGTGGCCGTCGGCGCCGGCATGAGTATCGGCGTGCTGGTCGCGCTCGGGGTCGTGATGGCCATCAACACCGGCCAGGTCGGGGACGTCATCACCCCCCTGTCGGCGACGATCGACTTCATCGCCCTGCTGATCCGGATCGTGCAGATCGTGTGGGGCCCGGCCCTCACCATCGGCCCGTTCCTGGCCCTGCTCGCGCTGTGGTCGGTCGGCCGCAAGCAGCACGCCGCCCCCGCCTGGGCCCTGCCCGCCAACGTCCGCTCGGGCGAGGGTGAGCCGATCACCCCGTCCATCGTGGTCAAGGCCCTGCGCGACCTCGGCGTGCCCGCGCTGCGCAACGCCATCAAGGAGATGGGCGACGCCGGTGCCTCGATGCTCGGGCCGATCACGATCGCCGGATGCGGTGTCGAGGTCGACGTGACGCTTCCCTCCGGAGTGTCGACCGATGAGGTGCAGAAGCGGCGCAAGAAGCTCGCGGAGAACCTGACCCGGCACGAGCACGAGGTGTTCATCACGATCCCGCAGGCCGCGCGGACGGTGCGGCTGTGGATCGCCGACTCGGGCGCGTTGGATGAGCCGATCGGCCCGTCCCCGCTGACCACGGACGAGTCGCTGACCGCCGACTACGCCAAGGGCAAGGCGCCGTGGGGTCAGGACCTGCGCGGGGACGCCGCCGCCCTGTCCCTCTACCAGCGCCACCTGCTCATCACCGGGTTGTCGAACCAGGGCAAGACGGCCGCGCTGCGGGCGCTCGCCCTGTGGGCCTGCCTGGACCGCCGGGTGGAGTTTCGAATCGCCGACCTCAAGGGCGCCGGCGACTGGGCCATGTTCGACGGCCTGGCCACGGTCCTGATCCAGGGACCGGCCGATGAGCAGGTGATCGAGGCCACCGAGATGGTGGAGAGTCTGGTCGAGGAGATGAACCGCCGCATCGAGATCCGCCGCCGCGACCCCGGTGCGGTCTTCGACCCGCTGATCGGCATCGTGGACGAAGCACAGGTGGCGTTCATGTGCCCGGTCAAGGACGAAGACGGCCGCCCCTACGGCGGCTCCAAGGCCATCTCCCGGTACTTCATGGCCGTCCGCAAGGTCCACAACCAAGGCCGCGTGGTCGACGTGCTGCTGTGGGAGGGCACGCAGGACCCCACCGACCAGAACCTTCCCAAGCTGGTCCGCGAGGGCGCCCACACCCGCGCCTCCCTCGCCCTCGGCACCGAGTCACAGGCCCGCATGGCGCTGGGGGACAAGGCCGTGGATGGCGGCGCCGCCCCGCACCTGCTGCGCCAGGGCCTGGACAAGGGAACCCTCGTCGTCGCGTCCGACGGGATCGAGATCCCCGCCGGGCAGGCGTCCATCACGGTGCGCACGCACTACATCAACGACGAACAGGCCACCGCCATCACCGACCGGGCCAAGGCCCTGCGCGACGGCGTCACCACCCTGCACGCCATCGACCGGGGCGAGGAGCGGGACCCGCTCGCCGACATCGCCACCGTCCTCGGTGACGCGCCCCGGGTGCGCACGCAGGAGGTCATCACCCGGCTCGCCGCGCTCAACGCGGACGCCTACGCCGGGTGGTCGTTCATCGACCTCAAGCGCGTCTTGGACGCCGCCGGCGCGGAGCCCTACAAGTCCGACGGCCGCATGGTCGTCGGCCGCGACCGCGTCGCCCGTGCCCTCGCCGACCGCGACGCCGAGGGTTCCGCTTCCGCCGAATGACGGCAGGGAGCCGACCCCCGACGGGTCAGGGAGGCAGGGAGAACTCCCTGAACCCCTCCCTGACCCGCCTCCCTGGTCCTGACCTGCACAAATGATCGTTCAGGGAGTCAGGGAGGCATGCAGGTCAGACCCCCGAAACACCCCTCCGTGACGCCCCCGGCAGGGGGTGTCTCTGCCTCCCTGGCCATCCGCCGGAAGGGATTCCGCATGTACCCCGCGAACACCCCGCACGTGCCCGCGCAGCGGGCCGTGGAAGTCCACCACCCGACCCCGTACCCGCCCGCCACCGTGACGCCGGCGCCCCTCGTGCCGGTCCAACCGAACACCGTTCCGGCGGTGGCGAGCATCGTCCTGCCCGACGGCCGCGTCGTCACCGGCTACGCCATCAACCCCACCCAGCCTGAGCCGATCGCGGCCAAGCCGGCCGTCTCGCGGACGGCCGTGAACGTCGCCCTCGGGGGCGTCGGCTTCCTCGCGGTGTGCGGCGGGCTGATCCTGCTCACCTCGTTCATCGCCGCCCTCACCGCGTTCATCACCCAACTGATCACCCTGGCCGCCGTGATCTTCGGCGGATGGATCGCCGCGCAGATCTTCAGCGCGAGCGGCCACCGGGGCGGCACGACCGTGAACATCCGCAAGGCCGTGATCAAGCGCAACCACTTCCACAGCTAGCTACGCCAAGGGCGGCCCCCGCATCTCGCCAAAGAACCGGGGCCGCCCTTGTCAGCCAGCACTCATCAAGGAACTGGAGATACCCCAGCATGACGCAACCCGCCACCATCCGGCGAGTGCGCGACCCTCGGCCGCGCCTGCTGGACCTGTTCTGCTGCGCTGGCGGCGCCGCCGTGGGCTACGCCCGCGCCGGATTCGAAGTCGACGGCTGCGACATCGCCGACCGACCCAACTACCCCTTCCCCCGCCACCATGGCGACGCGCTAACCTACCTCGCCCACCTCATCGCGTCGGGTGAGATCCGCCGGTACGCGTTCGTGCACGCCTCTCCGCCCTGCCAGCACGGATGCGCGCTCACCGTGGGCACGAACGCCTCCCAGGGCTGGGGGCGCCCGCATGTCAACCTCGTGGCCCCCACCCGTGAGCTGCTGGACGCGTCGGGCCTGCCGTACGTAATCGAGCAGCCCAACGGCCGCGCGAAGATCCGCAAAGACCTCATCTTGTGTGGGGAGATGTTCGGTCTCGGAGTGATCCGGCACCGCAACTTCGAGTTGGGCGGCTGGACGATCGAGCAGCCGGCGCACCGCCCGCACCGGGGCCGCGTGCGCGGCTACCGGCACGGCCAGTACTTCGACGGCCCGTATGTGGCCGCGTACGGCAACGGTGGTGGCAAGCCGTCCGGCTGGAGCGCCCGCAGGTGCGGCGCACCGAAGCGGAACTGTGGGCCGACTTCACCGCCGCCCTTCCCGTCATCCTCGGCTCGCTCCTTGACCTCACGGTCAAGGTCCGCGCCGCGACCGCCCCCACGCCCACCGACCTGCGCATGGCCGACTTCGCTCACCTGTGCGCGCAGTTCGACACGGCGACCGGCCTTGCCTCGCTGCCCGCCTACCGGGCCAGCCTTGATGAACTCAACGACGACGTGATCGAGGGCGACCTGTTGGCACAGACCGTGCTGCACCACGCCGCCGGGCTCGAACCGGGTGCAGAGCAGCGCATGACCTCTTCCGAGTGGCTGGACTGCCTCAGCCGCCTCCACAGTGGCGAGGACTGCCGTCCCCTGCCCAAGGGCTGGCCCACCACCGGCAAAGTCCTCTCCGACCGGCTCAAGCGCCTTCAGCCCACCTTCGCCGCCCGGGGCGTCGTCATCGACTGGGGACGCACCCGCACCGCCCGCTACATCTCCATGACCCGCCCCGTACCCGAGCCCCTGCACCAACAGGGCTCCCTGCACTGACCGCGCGTGTTCAGCCGCACGACAAGCAAGAGGAGCACCCGCCGCCCTGGTGCTCCTCTTGCTGTTCGGCGACAGCCGCCCCAAGAGCGCGACGCGAAGCGGCTCCTTCTTCAACACCGCAGCCGCACCACAAACAGAAACCACCTCCTCTCTTTTGTCCTAAGAGAGAGCCCCTGCGTCACCACGTCATCCGTCACCGCCATGACGGCCCCTGACCTGCATGAACGAGCGTGACACAGACACCCGAAACCCGCGTCACACCACGTCACCCGCGTCACAGCCCCGTGACACACGCCCCCGGCGGTGACAGACACCCGAGACCGCCGAGTCACACAAACCCACAGGTCACAGGCCCGCATGACGTGTTTGACGCAGTGACGCAGAAATCCGCACCTCGGACACACGCGAACTCTCAATCCAGACACCGCCGCGCCACGACGGACAGGTCCAGAGGAGACCGTTCCATGAGCATCACCACCGTGGACATCGCACCACTCGCCCAGGCCAGCGACCTTCCCCCCGTTCTGTTGACCGTCGAAGAAGCCGCCCGCTGCCTCCGCATCGGCCGCACCACCTGCTACGCCCTCATCCGCACCGGAGAACTGGAGTCCCTGACCATCGGCGGACTCCGGCGCGTCCCCGCCGATGCACCCGCCGCCTACCTCGCCCAGCGACGCGCCGAACAGCGCGCCGCCTGATCTCGCCCTCCCGGAGCGCCGCCCGACATGCGGGCGGCGCTCCGGTCTGTCTGCCTCGTACCGACCGGAGGAACTGCCAATGGCAGAGGAGAAAAAGCGCACTCGCCGAGCCAACGGCGAATCGGCCATCTACCTGGGCAAAGACGAACGCTGGCACGCCCGTGTGCCCATGGGTTACAAGGACGACGGAACGCCGTACCGTCGGCACCTGACGCGCCCCACGCGCAAGGAGCTGGTGGACGAGGTCCGGCGCCTGGAGAAGCAGCGCGACGAGGGGTCCGCGCGGCAGCCCGGCAAGCCGTGGACGGTCGCGAGGTGGCTTGAGCACTGGGTCGAGAACATCGCCAAGCCCGTCGTGAGCGAGAACACGTACGCCGGATACGAGGTGGCTGTCCGGGTGCACCTCGTGCCCGGCATCGGTCGGCACCGCATCGACCGCCTGGAGCCCGAACACCTGGAGAGCCTGTACCGCCGGATGCAGAGCGCCGGCAGCAAGGCGGGCACCGCGCACCAGGCCCACCGGACCGCGCGTACGGCCCTGGGTGAAGCCGTGCGACGCGGCCACGCGGCGAAGAACGCTGCCGCGCTCGCGAAGGCTCCCCGGATGGAAGAAGACGAGAACGAGGTGGAGCCCTACTCGGTCGACGAGGTGCAGAGTCTCCTACTCGAAGTGAACAAGCGGCGGAACAGTGCCCGCTGGATGCTGGCCCTGGCGCTCGGGTTGCGGCAGGGGGAGACGCTCGGACTGCGGTGGTCCGACGTGGACCTGGACAACGAGTACCTGAAGCTTCGCCGGAACCGGTTGCGGCCGAAGTACGAGCACGGGTGTGGCGATGCAGCGCCGTGCGGCCGGAAGGCGGGCTACTGCCCGGCCCGGGTGCAGGTGCGGCGCGAGACGAAGAACACGAAGTCACGCGCCGGCCGTCGCGCTGTGCCCCTCCCGGGACCGCTGGTCGTGATGCTCCGCTCCCACCGTGAGGCGCAGGCCCGGGAGCGTGCGGTGGCCGCGAACCTGTGGACCGAGTCGGAGTACGTGTTCACCAAGCCGTTGGGCGGGCCGCTCAGCCCGAACACGGACTATCACGACTGGAAGCGGCTGCTGGAAGACGCCGGCGTCCGGGACGGGCGTCTGCACGACGCACGGCACACCGCAGGCACCGTGCTGATGCTGCTCGGGGTCCCGGACCGCGTCATCGACCAGATCATGGGGTGGGAGCCGGGCGGCGCCGCACGGATGCGGGCGCGGTACCTGCACGTGACCGATCCCATGCTCAAGGAAGCGGCTCGGAAGATCGAGCGCGCCATCTGGGGAGCGCCCGAAAACCTCGCTGTGGACAAAGACCAGGACAACGAGTCGTAGGGACAACGACGAAGGGCCCCCTGTTTCCAGGGGGCCCTTCGACATCGTGCCCGGTGAGGCACTGGCGGAGGATACGAGATTCGAACTCGTGAGGGGTTGCCCCCAACACGCTTTCCAAGCGTGCGCCCTAGGCCACTAGGCGAATCCTCCGGGGCAAACAATACAAGACGTTGAGGAGTGCTCGCGAACCCGTTCCCCGGACCGCTCCCCGGACCGTCGCCCGGAGGTGATCCGGAGACGGTCCGGGTGCCCGGGGCGGTCCCTGCGGGGGCGGGGATCGGGTAGGCTGTGCGCAGCCCCTCACGTGGCGCTATCTGACTGAACTCCCCCAGGGCCGGAAGGCAGCAAGGGTAGGTCGGCTCTGGCGGGTGCGTGGGGGGCGCTTGCGTTCCCGGGGGCGGGCGGTCCGGCCCGGGACGTTTGTCGGCGGGGCCCGATATCGTCGTAAGCGTGTCGTCCCTTGCGCTGTACCGCCGTTATCGCCCCGAGTCGTTCGCCGAGGTCATCGGGCAGGAGCATGTCACTGACCCGCTGCAGCAGGCCCTGCGCAACAACCGGGTCAACCACGCGTACCTCTTCAGCGGGCCGCGTGGGTGCGGGAAGACGACCAGCGCGCGCATCCTCGCGCGCTGTCTGAACTGCGAGCAGGGGCCCACGCCGACGCCCTGCGGCCAGTGCCAGTCCTGCCAGGACCTCGCGCGGAACGGGCCGGGATCGATCGATGTCATCGAGATCGACGCCGCTTCGCACGGTGGCGTGGACGACGCCCGTGACCTGCGGGAGAAGGCGTTCTTCGGGCCGGCGAGCAGCCGCTACAAGATCTACATCATCGACGAGGCCCACATGGTCACCTCGGCGGGCTTCAACGCCCTGCTGAAGGTGGTCGAGGAGCCGCCGGAGCACCTCAAGTTCATCTTCGCGACGACCGAGCCCGAGAAGGTCATCGGGACCATCCGTTCGCGTACGCATCACTACCCGTTCCGTCTGGTGCCGCCCGGCACGCTGCGGGACTACCTGGGCGAGGTGTGCGGCAAGGAGGGGATCCCGGTCGAGGACGGGGTGCTGCCCCTGGTCGTGCGGGCCGGCGCCGGGTCGGTGCGTGACTCGATGTCCGTCATGGACCAGCTGCTCGCGAGCGCCGCCGAGGACGGTGTGACATATGCCATGGCGACGTCGCTCCTCGGCTACACGGACGGGTCGCTGCTCGACTCCGTCGTGGACGCCTTCGCCGCCGGGGACGGGGCCGCCGCCTTCGAGATCGTCGACCGGGTCATCGAGGGCGGCAGTGATCCCCGGCGTTTCGTCGCGGACCTTCTGGAGCGGCTGCGGGACCTGGTGATCCTGGCCGCCGTGCCGGACGCCGCCGAGAAGGGGCTCATCGACGGGCCCGTCGACGTGATCGAGCGGATGCAGGCGCAGGCGTCGGTGTTCGGGGCCGCCGAGCTCAGCCGGGCCGCCGACCTGGTGAACACCGGACTGACCGAGATGCGCGGGGCCACCTCGCCCCGGCTCCAGCTGGAGCTGATCTGCGCGCGGGTGCTGCTGCCCGCCGCCTTCGACGACGAGCGCTCGCTCCAGGCCCGGCTGGACCGGCTGGAGCGGGGCGCCGCGCTCCAGGCCCCCGTCTCCTTCCAGAGCGGCGGCCCGGGGCCCGCCATGGGGTACGTCCCCGAGGCCGCGGCCCACGCCCCGGTCCCGCCCGGCAGCGGCCCCGCCGCCGCGCGCGCCGCGGTACGGGGGCCCGGGGCCCCGGCGGTCGCCCCCGCCCCCTCGCCCCAACCGGCTCCCGGATCCGTGCCCGCTCCCGAACCGGCTCCCGGATCCGTGCCCGCTCCCGAACCGGCTCCCGGATCCGTGCCCGCTCCCGTCCCGGCTCCCGGATCCGTGCCCGCTCCCGTCCCGGCTCCCGAACCGGCTCCGCAGGTCCGGCAGGCGGCGCCGCCGGAGCCCGCTGCCCCCGCGCCCGCCCCGGTGGCCGAGAGCCGGCCGGGTGCCTGGCCCGGTGCCGCCGCTCCCGGCTCGCAGGACAGCGGCAGCCGCCCCGGCGCCTGGCCCTCGGCCTCCACGCCCGGTCAGGGTGCGGCCCGGCAGCCCGGCGGCTGGCCCACGGCCGGCGGCTCCGGCTCCGCGTCCGCTCCGGCGCCCGCCCGGGACCCCGCGCCCGCCCCGGCCCAGCCGGCCGCGGCGGCTCCGAGCCAGGGCATGGTGCAGGGCGCCGTCCAGGTGCGGAACATGTGGCCGGAGATCCTCGAAGCGGTCAAGAACCGCCGCCGCTTCACCTGGATCCTGCTCAGCCAGAACGCCCAGGTGGCCGGCTTCGACGGCGCCACCCTCCAGCTCGGCTTCCTGAACGCCGGAGCCAGGGACAACTTCGCGAGCAGCGGCAGCGAGGACGTCCTCAAGCAGGCGCTGAGCGAGCAGTTCAACGTCCAGTGGAAGATCGAAGCGATCATCGACCCCTCGGGCGGTGCCGGCGCGCCGCCCCCGCCGCCCCAGGCCGGCGGGTACGGCGGCCGCCCCGCCCAGGCCCCCGCGCCCGCCCCGCAGGCCGCCCAGCGTCCCGTACAGCAGGCGCCCCGGACACCGGCTCCCGCTTCGGGGCAGGCCGGGCAGACCGGGCAGAGCGGGCCGTCCGGGCACTCGCAGGGCCCGGCCGCGCCGCAGCCGCCCCAGGCCGCCGCACCGCGTCAGGTCGCGCCCGAGGACGACGTCCCGGAGGAGGACGATCCGGACCTCGTCGACTCCGCGCTCTCCGGGCACGACCTGATCGTGCGCGAGCTCGGGGCGACCGTGGTGGAGGAATATACGAACGAGTAGCGGAGGCCGCCTCGGCAGCCCGCACAAAGGGCATCCCGTTCCGCGGGCTACCCTGGCTCACGTGAAGGTCCTCGTCATCGGCGGCGGCGCCCGCGAACACGCCCTGTGCCGCTCTCTCTCCCTCGATCCCGACGTCACCGCTCTGCACTGCGCGCCCGGCAACGCCGGAATCGCGGAGGTCGCCGAGCTGCACCCGGTGGACGCCCTCGACGGCGCCGCCGTGGCCGGCCTCGCCGGTGACCTGCAGGCCGACCTGGTGGTCGTCGGCCCGGAGGCACCGCTCGTCGCCGGTGTCGCCGACGCCGTACGGGCGGCGGGAATCCCCTGCTTCGGCCCCTCCGGGGAGGCCGCCCGGCTGGAGGGCTCCAAGGCGTTCGCCAAGGACGTGATGGCGGGCGCGAACGTTCCCACCGCCCGCAGCTACGTCTGCACCACCCCGGCCGAGATCGACGAGGCGCTCGACGCCTTCGGCGCCCCGTACGTCGTCAAGGACGACGGTCTCGCGGCCGGCAAGGGCGTCGTGGTGACCGACGACATCGACCAGGCCCGCGCCCACGCGCTCTCCTGCGAGCGCGTGGTCATCGAGGAGTACCTGGATGGCCCCGAGGTCTCCCTCTTCGCGATCACCGACGGCACGACCGTGCTGCCGCTGACGCCCGCCCAGGACTTCAAGCGCGCGCTCGACGACGACCAGGGCCCCAACACCGGCGGCATGGGCGCGTACTCCCCGCTGCCGTGGGCCGATCCGAAGCTGGTCGACGAGGTCATGGCGACCGTCCTCCAGCCCACGGTCGACGAGCTGCGCCGCCGCGGCACGCCGTTCTCCGGTCTGCTGTACGCGGGTCTCGCCATCACCTCGCGCGGCGTGCGGGTGATCGAGTTCAACGCCCGGTTCGGCGACCCGGAGACCCAGGTGGTCCTGGCCCGTCTCAGGACCCCGCTCGCGGGCGTCCTGCTGAACGCCGCCAACGGCACCCTCGACAGCGAGCCGCCGCTGAACTGGCGCGACGACGCCGCCGTCACGGTGGTCGTCGCCTCGCACAACTACCCCGGCACCCCGCGCACCGGTGACCCCATCGAGGGCCTGGACACGGTCGCGGCGCAGGATGCCCCCCACGCGTACGTCCTGCACGCCGGGACCGCGCGGAAGGGCGACGCGATCGTCAGCGCCGGCGGCCGCGTCCTGTCGGTCACCGCGACCGGCAAGGACCTGACCCAGGCCAGGGAGCGGGCGTACGCGGCGGTCGAGCGCATCCGCCTCGACGGCTCGCAGCACCGTACGGACATCGCGCGCAAGGCCGCGGGGGAGTGAACCCCGAGCGCCGCTGAACCGTCTTCACCTTTGCCCAAAGCCATTCCATCGAGTGACGACTGGGCCATCCGGATGACGCCTGCCGACAGCCCAACTAGGGTGCCGCGCAGGCGTTCCGGCACTTGGCCCACCGGCATTGCGATGTCAGTGGCGGGTGCCACAGTGGGGGAGTGACCTACACCGCCGCCAGGCAGTCCGCCGCAGGGCAATGAGGGGGTGACGAGGCCGTGTCCGATTCCGATTCCGGTACCGAAACGGGCAGGGAGCGGGGTGCGCTGGCCGCACGTGCCCGCGCCGTCGGCGTGCTGCGCGTCCGTGGCAGGGCGCTGGCCGTCGCGCTGGTCCCCGCAGCCCTCGCCGTCGTACTGCTGGCGGGCGGCGCCACCGGGCACCTCGTCGGTGCGGGCTGGGACGCCGCGCGCTGGCTGGTGTCGATCGTCGCCGTCGTGGTGCTGCTGGCAGCCGCGGCCGTCGCGCTCCTGATCGCCCGGGCCAGACCGGCCCTCACCCCGACCGTGGAGCTGACCGAGCGCGACGCCCCGGACCTGTACCGGATGGTCCGCGACCTGGCGGCCCGGCTGGATGTGCCCCCTCCCTCGGCCATAGCGCTGACGCCCGACTGCGACAGCTGGCTGGAGGACCGTTCGCACCCGGCGCACGGCCTGGCGCGAGGGCGCGCGGCACCGGCCGGGCGGCGCTCCGAGACGCCTCCCGTCCTGGTGATCGGCTCGCCCTTCCTCTGGTGGATGCGCGTCGGCGAGCTGCGGGCCGTGCTGGCGCCCGTCGTGGCGGGTACGGGGCCCTCGGCGCATCCGGACATAGCGGCGGCGCGACGGTTCGTGCGCGGTCTCGACGCGGCGATCGCGGTGTCGGACCGGACGGGGCTCGACCCGGTACGGCGAGCGGGCGCGCGAGCCGCCGGCGCCGTCGTCCGGCTGCTGCTGCGCAGCTGTCGTGACGAGGCCGCCGAGATGGAGCGCGGTGTCGCCGCCGCCGCCTCGGAGCGTGCGCAGACGGTGGACTACGGGCTGCGGATCGTCGCCCAGGAGCAGGTCGGTCTGGCCTACGCGGGCTGGGACCGGCTGCTGACCCGGGTCGCGCTGCCGGCCTGGCGCATGGGCCGCTGGCCGTCCCGGCTCGACGCGGGCGTGGTGTCGGCCCTCACCGAGCTGTCCCGGCGGGACCGGCTCGCCGAGGGCTTCACCTCCCGGCTGGGGGAGCGGCCCGCCTGCGACCTCCTCGAAGAACCCGGACTCGTCGACGAGGCCGCCTCGCTGCTCGCCGCCCGCCTCTTCCACGGCGGGCCGGCGGAGGCGGGCCCCGACTGGGCCCCGGTGGACTGGCAGCGGTATCCGGAAGAGGTCGTCGACCGCAAATGGCGTACGGAGGCGGCCCGACTGCACCGTGTGCTGGACCGGCTGGGCGGGGAAACGGCCCCCGAGGCCCCGGCCGGGACGCCCGGCACCGACGCCGGCCTCGAAGCCGGCCCCCGCAAGGGTGCCTCGCTCCCCGGTGACGTACCGGACGTGGACCGGGACGTGCCCCTGGGTGCCGGGCCGGACGTGTCCGACGGCCCGACCCTCGCACGGGTGATGGACCATCTGGCGCGGCGCAGCGGCGAGGCCCTCGCCGCGGCGATCAGCGCGGAGGTCGCCCGCGAGGAGGCCGGGGACATCCCCCCGCCCCCGCCCACGGCCACCGCGTCCGCGCCCTTCCCGGCCACCGGCCCGGGCCGGACCCCGGCCCCCGCTCCGGACGCCCCCGCCCCGGACGCCTTGGCGGTGGACGCCTCCGCGGCGGCCCGGACGCCGGACCCCGCCTCCCCGTCGTCCGCGACCGGGGCCGCGCCGTCCGCCGAGCCCGCTGTCGAGCCCGTCGGTGAGCCCGGGCTCCCGATCGGGACGGAGACCGGCCCCCCGTCCGGCGGCCCGTCCGGCGGCGCCCTGGCGACCGGCCCGGCCGTATCACCCGGCTCCGTGGACCTCTCGCATGTCTGGGGCGCCGACGAGTTGCCGCTCTTCCCGTTGCAGCCGCCCCGTACCGGCCGGGAGCTGCTCACGGACCACGTCACGGCCATGGTCTGCTGCGCCGCCGTCGACACCGCCGGCGCCGTGCCCGGCCTCGACTGGCTGGACGGCCCCACCCTCCTCGTCGACGGCAAGCGCCGGGTGGACCTGGCCTCCCGCGTCCTGACCCTCATCGAGGACGCGGATCCCGAACCCCTGCGGGACTGGCTGGCCACCGTCGGCGTACGCGCCGAGAAGCCCGTACGCCTCGTCTGACCGACTCGCGACCCGCGACCCGCGACCCACGACCCGCGACGCGGGGCTCGCGACCCACGACGCGGGACGGGGACACCGGACACCGGCCGCTGCCCCCGGGCCGATGCCCTGAATCCCGCCTGTCCTCCCCCGCCCTCCCCCGCCCTCCCAGCCCTCGCTTCCCCTCGCTTTCGCTCCCCTTCCCCCGAGCCGGGTGGTACCTACGGGTGGACGGCGGTCCGCACCGGCGCATTCGGAACGGAATACAGCATTCCGATTCTGTCCATTAGCGACGAACGGTGACGGCTCGCGTGCGTTATGTGATGTGCTGTGAGGCGGCGTCAAGAGTCGCCGCGGACAACGGCATTGCTTCCGGGGGAGCCGAGGGAGGGGCGCAGCGTGGGGGCGGAACAGATTCGGCGGTGGGAATCGGGGGCCCTCGCCCATGCCGTCGACGATCCGTTCGGCCAGGGCCCGCTGCCCTGGCTGCGCGGCAGCGAGCAGTACTTCGGGGACACCGGCCAGGTCGTCGCCTGGTACGCCGACGCCGCCCCCGCCCGGGGCGGCCGCGGGCCCCGCGCCTCCGACGACGTGCACCGGCAGATCAAGGGCTTCGCCTCCACCGGTGCCGTGGCCCCCGGTGAGGCGATCGACTTCCACATCACCGTGGACCCGCCCCAGCAGTTCTCGGCCGACATCTACCGGATCGGCCACTACGCGGGCGACGGCGCCTCCAAGATCACCACCAGCCCCCGTCTCTCCGGCATCGTCCAGCCACCCCCGCTCACCGCCGACCGGACGGTCTCCTGCCACCACTGGTGGCTCTCCTGGCGGCTGCAGATCCCCTCGTACTGGTCGATCGGCGCGTACGTCGCCGTCCTCACCACCGCCGACGGCTACCGCTCCCACATCCCCTTCACCGTCCGCGACGGCCACCCGGCCGATCTGCTCCTGGTCCTGCCCGACGTCACCTGGCAGGCGTACAACCTCTATCCGGAGGACGGCCGTACGGGCGCCAGCCTCTACCACGCGTGGGACGAGGACGGGCGTCTGCTCGGCGAGAAGGACGCGGCCCTCACGGTCTCCTTCGACCGCCCTTACGCGGGTGCGGGCCTGCCCCTGCACGTGGGCCACTCCTACGACTTCATCCGCTGGGCCGAGCGGTACGGCTACGACCTCGCGTACGCCGACGCCCGCGACCTGCACGCCGGCCGGATCGATCCGACGCGGTACCGGGGACTGGTCTTCCCCGGCCATGACGAGTACTGGTCGACGCCGATGCGCCGGGCCGTCGAGCACGCCCGCGACCAGGGCACCTCGCTGGTCTTCCTCTCGGCCAACACCATGTACTGGCAGGTCGAGCTCTCCCCGGCCCCCTCCGGCGCCCCCGACCGGCTGCTCACCTGCCGCAAACGCCGCGGCCCCGGCAAGTCGGCCCTCTGGCGCGAGGCCGACCGCCCCGAGCAGCAGCTGCTCGGCATCCAGTACGCGGGCCGGGTGGCCCAGCCGCACCCCCTGGTGGTGCGCAACGCGAAGCACTGGCTGTGGGAGGCCACCGGCGCGGGCGAGGGCGACGAACTGCCCGGTCTGGTCGCCGGGGAGGCCGACCGCTACTTCCCGCGCACCGCCCTCCCCGAGCACGAGGGACGCATCCTGCTCGCCCACTCGCCCTATCGGGACGCCGAGGGCACGACCCGCCACCAGGAGACCTCGCTCTACCGAGCCCCCTCGGGCGCCCTCGTCTTCGCCTCCGGCACCTTCTCCTGGACGCCCGCGCTGGACCGGCCGGGCCATGTGGACCAGCGCGTCCAGCGCGCCACGGCCAACCTCCTGGACCGGATCTGCAAACGGGACTAGGCACTCCCGGGGCCCGCCCCGCACAGCGGCGCCCGGGACGCGACGCCCCGCCCGCACGGCGGCGTCCGGGACGCGGCGTCCGGGCCCGGCGGTCTCCCGGGACACGCCCTGGGTGCCCTGGACGACCCCTGTCCGAAGCTGGGGCTCCGCATGCGGGAGAATCGGATCCGATTGGACAGAACCACGGGGAGGAACCGTGTCCGGATTCGTCGAAAAGCCCGAGCCGCTGCAGGTGCCGGGCCTGGTGCATCTCCACACCGGCAAGGTGAGGGACCTGTACCGGAACGAGGCGGGCGACCTCGTGATGGTCGCCAGTGACCGTATTTCCGCCTATGACTGGGTGCTGCGCTCCGAGATCCCGGACAAGGGCCGGGTCCTCACCCAGCTCTCGCTCTGGTGGTTCGAGCGGCTCTCCGACCTGATCCCGAACCACGTCATCTCGACCGAGCTGCCCGCCGGGGCCCCGGCCGACTGGGCCGGCCGCACGCTCGTCTGCAAGCCGCTGCGCATGGTTTCCGTCGAGTGCGTGGCCCGCGGCTACCTCACCGGGTCGGGGCTGACCGAGTACAACGACTCGCGCACGGTCTGCGGCCTCGCCCTGCCCGAGGGCCTCTCGGACGGCTCCGAGCTCCCCGCGCCCATCTTCACCCCGGCCACCAAGGCGGCCGTCGGCGACCACGACGAGAACGTGTCGTACGAGGAGGTGGCCCGGGAGGTCGGCGCGGAGACCGCCGCCCATCTGCGCCAGACGACGCTCGCCGTCTACAGCCGGGCCCGGGACATCGCCCGTGAGCGGGGGATCATCCTCGCGGACACCAAGCTGGAGTTCGGCTACGAAGGAGACGACCTGGTCCTCGCGGACGAGGTGCTGACCCCGGACTCCTCCCGGTTCTGGCCCGCCGCCACCTGGGAGCCGGGCCGCGCCCAGCCGTCGTACGACAAGCAGTACGTCCGCGACTGGCTGACCTCGCCGGCCTCGGGCTGGGAGCGCGCGAGCGAGCTGCCGCCGCCCCCGCTGCCGCAGGAGGTCGTGGACGCGACGCGTGCCAAGTACGTGGAGGCGTACGAGCTGCTGACCGGCAAGAGCTGGCAGTAGGAAGCCCCGGGTCCCGCGGCGGACGACGAAGAAGCCCCCGGCCGGAAGGCCGGGGGCTTCTTTTCCGAGCGGACGACGAGATTCGAACTCGCGACCCTCACCTTGGCAAGGTGATGCTCTACCAACTGAGCCACGTCCGCATGCGCCGTAGCGCGGGAACCACTATACCCAACCTCGCTCGCGGGCGAGACGCACGGCCGCGTGACGGTTCTCCGCGCCCAGCTTCGTGGCGGCCGACGAGAGGTAGTTGCGCACGGTTCCCGGGGACAGGGCCGCCCGCTGGGCGATCTCCGTGACGGGCGCGCCGTCGGCCGCCAGCTCCAGCACCTCGGCCTCTCGCGCGGTCAGCGGCGAGTCACCCGCGGAGATCGCGTCGGCGGCCAACTCCGGGTCCACGTAACGGTTTCCCGCGTGGACGGTGCGGATGATCTCGGCGAGCCGCTGGGCGCTGACGGTCTTCGGCACGAAGCCGCGCACCCCTGCCGCGAGCGCCCGCTTCAGGTGTCCGGGCCGCCCGTGACTGGTCACGATCATGGTGCGGCAACCGGGCAGGTCCGTCCGGAGCGATGTGGCGACCTTCACACCGTCGGCGCCCGGCATCTCCAGATCCAGCACCGCGACATCGGGCCGGTGGGCGCGGGCCATCGCGAGCGCCTCGGGACCGGACGCCGCCTCGGCCACGACGACGAGGTCGTCCTCCAGCCCGAGCAGCGCGGCGAGCGCTCCCCGGATCAGATGCTCGTCGTCGGCGAGCAGTACGCGTACGGTCATGCCGCATCCACCTCATGAGCACGGTGCGTCCCGGGACGCGCTGACATTTCCTCCGGTGTCCCGGCTCTTCCGGATGCCGCGGTTCCGCCGGATTCCCCGGATTTCCCCGGGCCGTCGGTCTCCCCGGATTTCCGGGGGCCGTCGGTCTCCCCGGATTTCCCGGGGCTGTCGGCTCCCCCGGATTCCCCCACTCGCCCGGATTCCCCCGCACCCCCGGATTTTCCGGGCTTCCCGCATCCCTCGTAACCCTCGGACCCGTCACATCCCTCGGACCCCTCGGGTCCTTTGGAGCCCTCGGATCCCGCCGGGCTCGTTTCCTCCGCCCCGATCCAGGGCGTCATATCCGCCTCGGTTCCCTCGTCGATGGCCACCGGTATCCGTGCCGTCAGCCGGAAGCGGTCGCCGTTCAGGCGCCCGGCCTCCAAGGTGCCGTCCAGCGCGGCAAGCCGCTCCCGCAGCCCCGCGAGACCGGTTCCGGAACCGGTTCCGGAACCGGACGGCGGGGAGGAATCCGCCCCTTGACCGGCTCCCCGACCCGCTTCCAGGTCTCCGTCCGCGCCCTCCCCGGCTCCCGGACCGACGCCCGCCCCGTCGTTCTCGACGACCAGGACCGCCCGCCCGTCCGCAGCCGTCAACGCGACCGTGCAGCGCCTCGCGTCACCGTGCCGCAGGACGTTCGTGGCGGCCTCCCGGACCACCCAGCCGAGCGCCGACCGGACCGGGGCGGGCAGCGTCACATCGACCGACGGGATCGTGCAGACGATCCCGGCCGCGGCCAGTACCCCCCGTGCGCCCTCCAGTTCCGTGCGCAGGTCGGCCTCCCGGTAGCCGCGCACCACGTCGCGCACCTCCCGCTGGGACTCCCGGGCGATCCGCTGGACCTCGGTCATCTGGTCCACGGCCTGCTCGGCCCGGCCCCGGTGCGCCAGCTGCACCGCCAGTTCGCTCTTCAGCGCGATCACCGAAAGATTGCGTCCCATCACGTCGTGCAGGTCGCGCCCGAAGCGCAGCCGCTCCTCCGCGACCGCGAGCCTGGCCTGGAGTTCGCGTGCCGCGTCCAGTTCCCAGACCGCCTTGAGCAGCCAGCCCGAGAAGCCGAAGGTGAAGGCGGTCGCGAATCCTCCGAGGAGGACGCCGAACGCGAAGCCGAACACCCGGGCGGGCGGAAGCCCGGCCGCGGCGCCCATCACCGCGACGCCCGCCGCGGCGGCGAGCACCAGACCGAGCATGTGCCGCGCCTTGGCCAGGCACAGCACCAGGCCGCCCAGGGCGAAGCTGATCAGACCGGTGACCAGGGCGACGGCGGTCGAAGGCTGCTTCAGCCCGTCGAGGCCGTCCATCACCAGTGCCCCGGCCGCGCCGCCCGCCGAGACCGCCGCGACCGCGGCCATCAGCCGGTAGGGGCGCTCGCGCCGGCCGAGGATCCAGTCCAGCGCGCGCTTCGCCAGGACTCCGCACAGCAGGGCGTGCGCGCCCACCAGCAGGATGAACCAGCCGCCCAGCGGGCCACGCTCACCGCCCAGCGCGGCCAGCCCGACCCCCGCGACCTCGATGAGGAAGATCACGTGGAAGGACCAGCGCGTATAGAGCTCGACCTTCACCGGATTGCTCTTGCCGCTCCACCAGCCCGTGAGCCTCGCCATGCCCTGCCCCTCCCCCTCGCAGCCCCCGTCCGCGCCCGGTTCAGCGCCGGGGCTCCCAGCGGAACCATCGCCGAACAGCAAACACCGAGATCACGGTCCAGGCCAGCACGGTCAGCGCCGCCCCCACGAGCTCCCCGGTGTCGCCGCCGCCGAGCCAGCCGGCCCGTACCAGCGTCATCACCCCGGACACCGGAAGGAGTTCGAGGACCGTGGCGATCCTCTCCGGGAGGACGTCCAGCGGCACGAAGAGTCCGGAACCGATCGCCGACACCATGAACAGCGGCATCGTGGTGACCTGTGCGCTCTCCACACTGCGTGTGAGAGCGGCCGTCGCGGCGGCGAGCAGGGTCAGCAGTACGGTCCCCAGCAGCACCCCGGCCACGAGGAGTCCGGGCCGCTCCGGTCCGCCCATGTCCAGGAACGCCGTGCCCGCCACCACCAGCACCGCGCACTGCGCCAGCGCGATCACCGCCGAGGGCAGCGCCGCCCCCGAGAGGATCTCCGGGTCCGACGCCTCGCCCGTGCGCAGTCGCTTGAGCACCAGCTCCTCGCGTCGTGCCACGTAGACGGCGACGAGGTTGAGGTAGACGACGAGGATCAGGACCATCACGATCCCGCCGCTCATCGCCGCCTCGACGACGTTCATCCCGCTCCCGCCGAGGTCGACCTGGTCGAGCGAGGCCTTCATGGCGCCCACCATCATCACGGGCATCAGCAGCGCCACGAACATCGTGGTCCGGTTCCGTACGAGGAGGGTCAGCTCGGCCCGCCCCAGCGCACCCAGGCGCTCTGTCGCCGTCGTCATGTCAGACACCCGCCGTTTCCGTTTGCGCGATCTCCAGGAACGCCTCTTCGAGGGAGGCCGAGCGGGCGTCGAGCCCGGTCAGCCGTACGTCCGCCTCCCGCGCCCACCGGAGCAGTTCGCCCAGGGCTTCCTGGAGGTCGTGGGTCCGGATCTCCACGCCCCGCCCCGACTCGGCGGCCCGCAGCGACAGGGGAAGCCGCCCGGCCGGCATGCCGTCGGGCAGAGCGAAGCGGATGCGGGCGGGCCGGGAGGCCGTCACCTCCGCCGGGGTCCCGGCCGTCACGATCCGCCCGCGGTGCATGATCGCCAGCCGGTCGGCCAGCGATTCGGCCTCCTCCAGGTAGTGGGTGGTCAGCACCACGGTCGTACCGGCGTCCCGCAGTTCCCGCACCAATCGCCAGGTGTCCCGGCGGCCCTCCGCGTCCAGTCCGGTGGACGGCTCGTCGAGGAAGAGCACCTCCGGCCGGCCGAGCACGGCCAGCGCCAGATCGAGCCGACGGCGTTCCCCGCCGGAGAGCTGCTTGACGCGTACGCGGGCCCGGGCGCCCAGCCCGACCAGGTCCAGCGCCTCGCCGACGGGCCGGGCACCGCTGGTGCACCCCGCCCACATCCGCACGGTCTCGGTGACCGTGAGCTCGGAGGGGAAGCCGCCCTCCTGGAGCATCGTCCCCACCCGGGGCCGTACCGCGGCCCGCTCGCGATGGGGGTCGTGCCCGAGTACGCGTATCGCGCCGCCGGTGGGCCGCTCCAGCCCCTCCAGCAGCTCCATGGTGGAGGTCTTTCCGGCGCCGTTCGTACCGAGCAGGGCGAAGACCTCGCCACGCGTCACGGAGAAGGAGATTCCGGCCACGGCCTCGAAGCCGCCGGCGTAACTGCGCCGGACCTCGTCGGCCTCGATCACGAGGCCGGGGTCGGGGCCGGGATCGGGGCCGCGGCCGGGGTCGTACTGGTCGGTGGTCATGTCTCAAGGCTTCCGCCGGCCGGCGGGGGAGGGCAGTGCGCGCTGTCACCGTCCCCGATGACAAATGTCATCGCCGGTGCCGTGTTCCGCATCACACGCGGTGCCGGACGCCGGCCGCACGTCCCCCCAGCCCGGCAGCACGCCCCCACGCACGCCGCCGACAGCGCGCCCGTCGGCAGTACGCCCCCACGGCACGGCCCCGGGGGCAGCCCCGACCGCCGGGAATCCGTTCCCCGCGCCAGGATGTCCGCCGGGCGCCGGATCATCCCGGCCCGGGGAACGACAAAGGCCCCGATCGTGTTGATCGGGGCCTTCGCACTCTGAGCGGACGACGAGATTCGAACTCGCGACCCTCACCTTGGCAAGGTGATGCTCTACCAACTGAGCCACGTCCGCATTGCTGCCGCTCGGCTCTCACCGGGCGGTGCGAACACCACTGTACCTGATCCACCGGAGTGGTTGGTAAGCGATGTAGAGCGGGTGACAGGAATTGCACACTGCGCCTTCCCCCTGGAAGGGGGATGTTCTACTACTGAACTACACCCGCACGCTGCGTCGGGCCCGGCTTTTCGGCCTTGCCCCTCGGCGTGCTCCAGACTCTAGCGGATCACCGGGGGTGCAGTGCAACTCGGTGCTCAGCCCGCCTCGTGGAACGCCTCGTAGACCTTCTTGGGGATGCGGCCGCGGGCCGGCACGTCCATCTTGTGGGACTGGGCCCAGGCGCGCACGGCCGCGGGGTCGGGGGCGACCGGCGTGTGGTGGTACGCCTTGCGGGACTTGTCCATGCTCGTCTGCTTCCGGCCGGCCGCCATGTAGGGGGCCAGGACCTTGCGCAGTTTCTTTGCATTGGCGGGATTGAGGTCGATCTCGTACGACTTGCCGTCGAGTCCGAACGTCACCGTTTCCGCCGCCTCGCCCCCGTCGATGTCGTCGGAGAGCGTGACCACTACGCGCTGCGCCACGGATATCGGTCCTTTCCCGTGGTGTGCCGCGCCTCCGCGTGTCTCTGTCACACGGATGACATGCGGCGACACCGGCTATACGGCTGTCGAGGGGCAATGCTGCATTCCTCTGTATTCCTTTGTACAGCGGAAGGCGCCGCATTGTGAAGCCCAGCCAATTGCTTGAGCGTGTCCCGCGCAATGTCCACTCCGATTCTTTTCCGGAATTTTCCAGAGCCGTTTTGTAGGGTTCTACAGTTATCTACCCGCGTAGATTTTGGAGACAGGTACGCTGAGGGAACCGCCCACGCAACACACCACCGGGAGTGCCAGTGGCACGCGTCGTAGTCGACGTCATGCTCAAGCCGGAGATCCTCGACCCGCAGGGCCAGGCGGTGCAGCGCGCACTGCCCCGCCTCGGTTTCGAGGGGATCGCCGACGTCCGCCAGGGAAAGCGCTTCGAGCTGGATGTGGAGGGACCGGTCGACGAGGCCGCCCTCGCCCGCATCCACGAGATGGCCGAAACCTTCCTCGCCAACACCGTCATCGAAGACTTCGTCGTGAAGGTGGAGTCGTGACCACTCGTATCGGAGTCGTCACCTTCCCCGGCACGCTCGACGACCGGGACGCGCTGCGCGCCGCCCGGCTCGCGGGCGCCGAGCCCGTCCCGCTGTGGCACCGCGACAAGGACCTCAAGCAGGTCGACGCGGTGGTCCTCGCGGGTGGCTTCTCCTACGGCGACTATCTGCGGGCCGGAGCCATCTCCCGCTTCTCGCCGATGATGGAGACGGTCATCGAGCAGGCCAGGGCCGGTATGCCGGTCCTCGGCATCTGCAACGGGTTCCAGATCCTCACCGAGGCGCATCTGCTGCCCGGCGCGATGCTGCAGAACAACCACCTGCACTTCATCTGCCGTGACCAGAAGCTGCGGGTCGAGAACGCCGGAACCGCCTGGACCTCCGATTACGAAGCGGGCCAGGAGATCTCCGTACCGCTGAAGAACATGGACGGCCGGTACGTCGCGGACGAGCGCACGCTCGACGAGCTGGAGGCCGAGGGGCGGGTCGCGTTCCGTTACCTCGACTTCAACCCGAACGGTTCGCTGAGGGACATCGCCGGCATCACCAACGCCGCCGGCAACGTCGTCGGCCTGATGCCGCACCCGGAGCACGCCGTGGAGCCGCTGGTCGGCACCGGTCGCACCGACGGGCTCGGATTCTTCACCTCGATCCTCAAGAAGTTGGTCGCCTCGTGAACGGCGCGCGCGCGGCCGCCGGGCCGCAGACGAAGAACAACGCCGCGCCTCTGCGCCGCGCGGGCGGAGAAGTACACGAAGGGGGCGCGGCATGACTCTCGACACCGTCAAGCACGCGGGCGAGACGTCGGACGTCGAGCAGCCGTGGGCCGAGCTGGGCCTCAAGCAGGACGAGTACGAGCGCATCCGCGAGATCCTCGGCCGGCGTCCGACCGGTGCCGAGCTCGCCATGTACTCGGTCATGTGGTCCGAGCACTGCTCGTACAAGAGCAGCAAGGTCCACCTGAAGCAGTTCGGCGAGAAGACGCCCGAGAACGACGCCATGCTGGTCGGCATCGGTGAGAACGCCGGTGTGGTGGACGTCGGCCAGGGTTACGCCGTGACCTTCAAGGTCGAGTCGCACAACCACCCCAGCTACATCGAGCCCTACCAGGGCGCGGCCACCGGCGTCGGCGGCATCGTCCGCGACATCCTCGCGATGGGCGCCCGCCCGGTCGCGGTCGTCGACCCGCTGAGGTTCGGCGCGGCCGACCACCCCGACACCAAGCGCGTCCTGCCGGGCGTCGTCGCCGGCATCGGCGGCTACGGCAACTGCCTGGGCCTGCCGAACATCGGCGGCGAGGTCGTCTTCGACTCCTGCTACCAGGGCAACCCGCTCGTCAACGCCGGCTGCATCGGCGTGATGAAGCACGAGGACATCCACCTCGCCAAGGCGTCCGGCCCCGGCAACAAGGTCGTCCTGTACGGCGCCCGCACCGGCGGCGACGGCATCGGCGGAGTCTCGGTCCTCGCGTCCGAGACCTTCGACGACAGCAAGCCGACCAAGCGGCCCGCGGTCCAGGTCGGTGACCCGTTCCAGGAGAAGCTCCTCATCGAGTGCACCCTGGAGATCTTCCGCGAGGACCTCGTCGCGGGCATCCAGGACCTCGGTGGCGCGGGTCTGTCCTGCGCGACCAGCGAGCTGGCGTCCGCCGGTACCGGCGGCATGCGCGTCGAGCTGGACAACGTGCCGCTGCGCGACTCCTCCCTCTCGCCCGAGGAGATCCTCATGAGCGAGTCGCAGGAGCGCATGTGCGCGATCGTCGAGCCGGACAAGGTCGACCGGTTCATGGAGATCTGCGAGAAGTGGGACGTCATCGCCACCGTCATCGGTGAGGTGACCGACGGCGAGCGCCTGGAGATCTTCTGGCACGGCGAGCAGATCGTCGATGTCCCGCCGCGGACCGTCGCGCACGAGGGCCCGGTCTACCACCGGCCGTACGCGCGCCCGGAGTGGCAGGACGCGCTCCAGGCCGACGACGCGAACAAGCTCCCGCGCCCGGCCACCTCGGCCGAGCTGCGCGAGCAGGTGCTGAAGCTGGTCGCGCACCCGAACCAGGCGTCCAAGGCGTGGATCACGGACCAGTACGACCGTTTCGTGCAGGGCAACACCGTGCTCGCCCAGCCCGAGGACGCCGGCATGGTCCGGATCGACGAGGAGACCAACCTCGGCGTGGCCATGGCGACGGACGGCAACGGCCGGTACGCGAAGCTCGACCCGTACACGGGCGCGCAGCTCGCGCTGGCCGAGGCGTACCGCAATGTCGCCGCCTCCGGTGCCAAGCCGCTCGCCATCTCCGACTGCCTGAACTTCGGCTCGCCCGAGGACCCGGCCGTCATGTGGCAGTTCGCGGAGGCCACACGCGGTCTGGCGGACGGCTGTCTGCAGCTCGGTACGCCGGTGACCGGCGGCAATGTGTCGCTGTACAACCAGACCGGCGACGTGGCGATCCACCCGACGCCGGTCGTGGCCGTCCTCGGTGTGATCGACGACGTCAACCGCCGTACGCCGATCGCCTTCGCGGAAGAGGGCCAGCTCCTCTACCTGCTGGGCGACACGCGTGAGGAGTTCGGCGGCTCGGCCTGGTCCGAGGTCGTGCACGACCACCTGGGCGGCATGCCCCCGGCCGTGGACCTGGACCGGGAGAAGCTGCTGGGCGAGATCCTGATCTCGGCCTCCCGCGACGGCATGATCGACGCGGCGCACGACCTGTCGGACGGCGGTCTGATCCAGGCGGTCGTCGAGTCGTGCCTGCGGGGCGGGAAGGGTGCGCGGCTGATCGTCCCCGACGGGCTGGACGCGTTCACGTTCCTCCTCAGCGAGTCGGCCGGCCGCGCGGTCGTGTCGGTGCCGCGCAGCGAGGAGCTCCGCTTCAACGACATGTGCGGGGCGCGCGGGCTGCCGGTGACCCGGATCGGCGTCGTGGACGGTGACGAGATCGACGTGCAGGGCGAGTTCGCCATCACGCTGAGCGAACTCCGTACGGCTCACGAGGCGACCATTCCGGCGCTGCTGGCCTGACGCCTTCCCGTGGGCGGAGTCCCCGGCCGGTCGGTCCGGCCGGGGACTCCGCCCACGCGCGCGTACGTTCGCCGTCCGTGTCCCGGCGTCCCCTGTGGCCCGGTCCGCGTGTCCGGCGTCCATGGCCCGGCGTCCGTGGCCCGGCGTCCCACGTGCCCCGGCGGACACGGGCACGCCTGCGCGGGGCCGCCCCGCGCGGCGTACGGCCTTTCCTCCGGCCGGGGCAGTCGGCCGGGTCAGCCGGCCGTGCCCCAGAAGGCGTCCGCCTCGTCGATGTCCGCGACGCACTCGTCGATGTCGGTGATCTTCTCGCCGATGAGCGTGAAGAAGAGCCCGCCCCGCATCTCGATGCCGCGGTCCCCGCGCTCGGCGTAGATCTTGTGCACGGATATGGCGTGCCCGCGCCCGTCGGGGAAGACGTCCTCCAGCTCGACGCGCAGGGAGCCGCCGGTCAGTTCGGACAGGGAGCGGTAGTGGGCGAGGACGTTGTCGAGGCCCTTGAAGTGTCCGGACACCTGACTCGAGCCCGGTGCGTGGTGGGCGCAGTCCGTCGTCATGAGGGACGCGAGGGCGTCCATGTCACCGCTGTTGAACGCCGTGTAGCCCTGGCGGATCAGGGCGATGTCCGGGTGCTTGCTCATGGTTCCTCACACCTTCCGAACCGGTGGGCCCCCTCCCTTCCATCGTCTGTCCGGATTCCGCCCGCTGCCAGGCGTGAGGGATTAACCTCGCCCCATGTCTACGGCCAGGAAGCGCACCCGCAGTTACGACCCCGAGAAGATCCGCGCCGCCGTGATGGCGCAGTTCGACCATGTCCGCGTCGGGGCGCTCGCCCTCACGGACGAGCAGCTCTCGCAGCCCACCCGGCTGGGCGACTGGACGGTCCGGGAGCTGGCCGCGCACATCGCGATGGTGCTCGGCCTGGTCGCCCGGTACCTGGACGAGCCCGAGCCGCCGAAGCAGGAAATGGCCCTGCTGGACTGGCCCTTCGCCACGGTGACCGCCGCGGCGCGGGTCGACGACGACACCCGGGCGTTCGCGGCGAGCGCGCCCGTCGAAGAGCTCTTCGCCCGCACGGAGGCGGGTCTCGCCGTGTCGCTGGCCGGCGCCCCGGACGACCGCCTGGTGCCCATGCGGTTCGGCGCCATGCCGCTGGGGGACTTCCTGGTCACCCGTACCGTCGAACTGATCGTCCACACCGACGACCTGAACGACGCGACCGGGCTGGGGATCCCGTACGACCGGCAGGCGCTGGGCGCCTGCACCAGGCTGCTCGCCGACGCGCTGGCCGTGAAGGCGCCGGGCGGGTCCGTCGAGGTGCGGGTGCCGCCCTACGCGGTCGTGCAGTGCGTCGAGGGGCCCCGCCACACCCGTGGCACGCCGCCCAACGTCGTGGAGACGGACCCGCTCACCTGGATCCGTCTCGCCACGGGCCGTATGACGTGGGCGCACGCCGTGGAGGCCACGCTGGTGAGCGCCAGCGGTGAACGGGCCGACCTGGCGAACCTGGTGCCGATCATGGGCTGAGCGGCCCGGCGGCCCGGACGGGGCGGACCGTGAGCGAGCGGCCCGGTCCTCGGGAGGGGCGGGCCGTGCGCGTCGGCCCGCGGCGCGACGGGCGCGAGGACCCGCCCGCGCGGCGCCCGCGAGAAGGCGGGAACCGGAGGCCCTTCGGCCCCGTCCCATCCGCATGCGGACCATGCAGAAGCAGCACCTCACGACGGTCGCCGCCGTGGCAGCGCTCCTCGCCCTGACGGCGTGCGGCACCGAATCCGGATCCGGAGCGGGCGACGGTGGCAGCTCGGTCGCCACCGATCTGCCGGTCACGGGCGTCCATTGGAGCGTGAAGAGCGTGACGGTCGACGGGAAGAGGACCGCGGCGCCGGCGGGCGCCCATGTCCGGATCGACGACAAGGGCGGGGCCAAGGGCAACTACGGCTGCAACCAGTTCACCGCCAAGGCGTCCGTGGAGGGCGAGACGGTGACCGTCAGCGGTGGTGCCATGACGGAGATGGCCTGTCCGGAGCCGGTTCAGGGCTTCGAGAACGTCCTCAGGTCGGCGTTCCAGGGCGAACTCAAGGGCACGTTGTCGGACGGCACGCTGACCCTCACGACCGCCGGCGGGGACAAGGTCACGCTCACCGAGCAGCCGCCCGCGCCGCTGGCCGGTACGGAGTGGAAGGTCGACTCGCTGACCTCCGGGGAGACCGCGACCTCGCTGCCGTCCGGCACGGAGGGCAAGGCGCACTTCGTCTTCGCCAAGGACGGCACCGTACGCGGCAGCCTCGGCTGCAACAGCTTCACCTCCACCACCACGACCGACGGTTCGACGATCACATTCGGCCGGGTCGCCACCACGCGCAGGCTGTGTCCGGGACCGGAGATGGACCTGGAGCGCGCCCTGCTCAAGGCGATGGCCGGAAAGGTGCGCTACACGATCGAGCACCGGACGCTGACCCTCACCGCCCCGAACGGCTCGGGGTTCGCGGCCGAGGCGGCCGACGTGAGCGCCAAGTAGGGCCGGCACGAGCACCGGGCCGGCGGCGTGAGCACCGGGCCGGGCGGCGGCCCGTCCGCCCGCCCGCCTGTCCGCCCGCCCGTCCGTCCACCCGCCCGCCCGTATGTCCGTCCGGCCGGGAAGGGCCAGGCGGACCGGTGGTCGCGGCCGGTGAGTGGTACCGGCGGGTAGCCGATGGGCCCACTGCGAGCTCCGTCACATCCCCCGCGCCGCATTACCGCTGAAAGGTCCCAGGTCAGCGCGGTGCGCAGCGGAGGGACGGCGTCCGCGGGGGCCCGGCGCCGCTTCCCCAATTCGGACCAGTGGTCGATCTCGCCTACACTCGGTGGCGTGCCACGTGGTGACGGTCGACTCAATCACGATCTGCTTCCCGGCGAAAAAGGCCCCCAGGACGCTTGTGGCGTCTTCGGTGTCTGGGCGCCGGGTGAAGAGGTCGCAAAGCTCACGTACTTCGGGCTCTACGCCCTCCAACATCGGGGCCAGGAATCCGCGGGAATCGCGGTCAGCAACGGCTCCCAGATCCTCGTCTTCAAGGACATGGGACTTGTCTCCCAGGTCTTCGACGAAACCTCTCTCGGTTCCCTCCAGGGTCATATCGCGGTCGGTCACGCCCGCTACTCGACCACTGGCGCCTCCGTGTGGGAGAACGCGCAGCCGACCTTCCGGGCCACCGCCCACGGCTCCATCGCTCTCGGACACAACGGCAACCTGGTGAACACGGCCCAGCTCGCCGAGATGGTCGCCGGCCTCCCCAAGGAGAACGGCCGTGCCACGCAGGTGGCGGCCACCAACGACACCGACCTGGTCACCGCGCTGCTCGCGGGCCAGGTGGACGACGACGGCAAGCCCCTCACCATCGAAGAGGCGGCCGCGAAGATCCTCCCGGACGTCAAGGGCGCCTTCTCCCTCGTCTTCATGGACGAGCACACGCTCTACGCCGCCCGTGATCCGCAGGGCATCCGCCCGCTGGTCCTCGGCCGCCTGGAGCGCGGCTGGGTGGTCGCCTCGGAGAGCGCCGCTCTCGACATCTGCGGCGCCAGCTACGTCCGGGAGATCGAGCCGGGCGAGCTGATCGCGATCGACGAGAACGGTCTTCGGACCTCCCGATTCGCGGAAGCGAAGCCCAAGGGCTGTGTCTTCGAGTACGTCTACCTGGCGCGTCCCGACACCGACATCGCCGGCCGGAACGTCTACCTCTCCCGGGTGGAGATGGGCCGGAAACTGGCGAAGGAGGCCCCCGCCGACGCGGACCTGGTCATAGCGACGCCCGAATCCGGCACTCCTGCCGCGATCGGCTACGCCGAGGCCAGCGGCATCCCCTTCGGCGCGGGACTCGTCAAGAACGCCTATGTCGGCCGGACCTTCATCCAGCCGTCGCAGACGATCCGCCAGCTGGGCATCCGTCTGAAGCTCAACCCGCTCAAGGAAGTGATCAAGGGCAAGCGCCTGGTGGTCGTCGACGACTCGATCGTCCGCGGCAACACCCAGCGCGCGCTGGTCCGGATGCTCCGCGAGGCGGGCGCGGCCGAGGTCCACATCCGGATCTCGTCCCCGCCGGTGAAGTGGCCGTGCTTCTTCGGCATCGACTTCGCCACCCGTGCCGAGCTGATCGCCAACGGCATGACGGTCGAGGAGATCGGCAAGTCCCTGGGCGCCGACTCCCTCTCGTACATCTCCATCGACGGCATGATCGAGGCCACGACCATCGACAAGCCGAACCTGTGCCGCGCCTGCTTCGACGGCGAGTACCCGATGGATCTGCCCGACCCCGAGCTGCTGGGCAAGCAGCTTCTGGAGACCGAGCTGGCCGCCGGCCCGGCCGCCACGGCAGCGGCCGACGCGCTCCGTCGCCCGTAAGACTCCCGCAGTACGACACGAAAGTTCTCACCGTCATGTCTGAGACCACTGGTGCCAGCTACGCAGCCGCGGGCGTCGACATCGAAGCGGGCGACCGCGCCGTCGAGCTGATGAAGGAGTGGGTGAAAAAGACGCAGCGCCCGGAGGTCGCGGGCCTCGGCGGCCTGGGCGGCTTCGCCGGCCTCTTCGACGCGTCCGCCCTCAAGCGCTTCGAGCGCCCCCTCCTCGCCTCCGCCACCGACGGCGTCGGTACGAAGGTCGACATCGCCCGCCAGCTGGGTGTGTACGACACCATCGGCCACGACCTGGTCGCCATGGTCATGGACGACATCGTCGTCTGCGGTGCCGAGCCGCTGTTCATGACCGACTACATCTGTGTCGGCAAGGTCCACCCCGAGCGGGTCGCGGCGATCGTCAAGGGCATCGCCGAGGGCTGTGTGCTGGCCGGCTGCGCGCTGGTCGGCGGCGAGACCGCCGAGCACCCCGGCCTGCTGGGTCCCGACGACTTCGACGTCGCGGGTGCCGGCACCGGCGCGGTCGAGGCGGACCGGCTGCTGGGTGCCGATCGCATCCGTTCGGGGGACGTGGTCGTCGCCATGGCGTCCTCCGGTCTTCACTCCAACGGGTACTCGCTGGTCCGGCACGTGCTCTTCGACCGTGCGGGCATGCGCCTGGACGAGCAGGTCGAGGAGTTCGGCCGCACGCTCGGCGAGGAGCTGCTGGAGCCCACCAAGATCTACTCCCTGGACTGTCTGGCGCTCACCCGGACGGCCGAGGTGCACGCGTTCTCGCACATCACCGGCGGCGGCCTGGCGGCCAACCTGGCCCGGGTCGTGCCCGACCACCTGCACGCCGCGGTCGACCGTGCGACATGGACGCCGGGCGCGGTCTTCGACCTGGTCGGCAAGGCGGGCCAGGTGGAACGGCTGGAGCTGGAGAAGACCCTGAACATGGGCGTCGGCATGATGGCCGTCGTCCCCGCCGAGTCGGTCGACGTGGCTCTGACCACGCTCGCCGACCGGGGCGTGGACGCCTGGGTCGCGGGCGAGATCACCGAGCGTGGCGACCACGCGACGGGTGCGACCCTCAGCGGCTCCTACGCGAAGTAGGGACGGAGCGGGACCGAAGCAGTGCCGGGGCGCCGCCGCACGGGCGGCGCCAGGGCCGAAGCGCTCCGGTCGGCACCGCGGCACCCCGAAAACGGGCAGCACAGAACCCGGTCCGGGGAAGCCCGGACCGGGTCGGTGTGAAGCGGTGAAGCGATATGAAGCTGTGTGAAGCCGTTGTTCCGGTCAGCGCAGGGTCAAGCGCCGCGACGGTGTGACGAAGGACCGGACTCCTCGTCCTCGTCATCATCGTCGTTGTAGAGATCCGCGTACTGTGCGTACGGGTCGTCTTCCTCGTCGTCATCCTCGAACGGCTCGCCGTTCGGAGGTTGACTCGAAGTCGATGCGCCCAGCTCGCTGGCCAGACGCGACAGGTCAGTCCCGCCGCTGCTGTACTTCAGCTGGCGGGCGACCTTCGTCTGCTTGGCCTTTGCCCGGCCGCGCCCCATGGCTCGACCCCCTCGGTGACGGGGCTCGACGGCCCCAGAGTCTTGACACGCGTTCATGAGTCGGAACGGGCTCTCCGCGGAGAGACCGGCCCGTAGGGCTTCAACGGTACCTGCTTCCGTGGCCATACGGTACGCCGCCCGCATGACGCGCCTCGGAGCAGGACCCGCGAGGCGCCCCGTCCTCGCTGGTCAGCTGCGATTTTAACCTCTTCTTGCGGGTCGACCCGCCGACCGGCGTGAGTCATGTCTCGCTTTCGGCGAAAGCGCGACCGGCGCCCGGCGGGCCACCCTGTCAACCACGCCTACCCGCGACGCGCTTCGGCCATCCTCTGCTCGGCGATCCGGTCGGCCGCCGCGGCCGGCGGAATTCCGTCCTTCTTCGCACGTGCGAATATTGCCAGCGTGGTGTCGAAGATCTTCGTGGCCTTGGCCTTGCACCGGTCGAAGTCGAAGCCGTGGAGCTCGTCGGCGACCTGGATCACGCCGCCCGCGTTGACGACGTAGTCGGGCGCGTAGAGGATCCCGCGGTCGGCGAGGTCCTTCTCCACTCCCGGGTGCGCGAGCTGGTTGTTGGCCGCGCCGCACACCACCTTCGCCGTCAGGACGGGGACGGTGCTGTCGTCCAGCGCGCCGCCGAGCGCGCACGGGGCGTAGATGTCCAGCCCCGGGACGCGGATCAGGGCTTCGGTGTCCGCGACCACGGTGACCTGCGGGAACTTGTCGGTGATACGGCGCACCGACTCCTCGCGCACGTCCGTGATGAGGACCTCGGCGCCCTCCTGGAGCAGGTGCTCGACCAGGTAGTGCCCGACCTTGCCGACGCCGGCCACGCCGACCTTGCGGCCCTTCAGCGCCGGGTCTCCCCAGGCGTGCTGGGCCGAGGCGCGCATGCCCTGGAAGACCCCGAAGGCGGTGAGCACGGAGGAGTCGCCGGCGCCGCCGTTCTCGGGGGAGCGGCCGGTCGTCCAGCGGTTCTCGCGGGCGACGACGTCCATGTCCGCCACGTACGTGCCGACGTCGCAGGCGGTGACGTACCGCCCGCCGAGCGAGGCGACGAACCGGCCGTAGGCCAGCAGGAGTTCCTCGCTCTTGATCTGCTCCGGGTCCCCGATGATCACGGCCTTGCCGCCGCCGTGCTCCAGCCCGGCCATGGCGTTCTTGTACGACATGCCCCGCGAGAGGTTCAGCGCGTCGGCGACGGCCTCCTCGTCGGAGGCGTACGGGTAGAAGCGGGTGCCGCCGAGGGCGGGGCCCAGGGCGGTGGAGTGGATGGCGATGACGGCCTTGAGGCCGGAGGCGCGGTCCTGGCACAGCACCACTTGTTCGTGGCCACCCTGGTCGGAGTGGAACAGGGTGTGCAACACGTCAGCAGAAACGTCAGGAACGCCGGTCACATCGGTCACGGTGGTGACTCCCAAGTACGAGGCGGCGATTGAGGTCCCCCCTGTGGGTGGGGAGGGACCTGTTCGGCAAGAGAGTAAGTCCTACCTGGGCGTAGGGCCGACGCAGTGTGGAGGATCACCCTCTCCTGGAGTACCGGGCGTACCGGCGTGGAAGGATTCGCGGCATGCCTGCCGCGTCCTCGGTCCCCGTTCCGTACGCCTCCTACCTGCGGGTGTACGAGCCCCTGGCGGCCTTTCCCGAGGCCGAGCGCGATCACTGGGCGCGCTATGCCCGGCTCGGGACCGCCGTCACGGCCCAGGACGAGCTGCGCCGTTCGCTCGCCGATCTCCTGCCGACCCCGCCGGTGCCGGTGCACGAGAGCGGGGACGCCTTCGTGACGGAGGTGGAGGGCGTCGTGTGCGTCTGTCCGTGGCGCACCCGGCTGCGGGGCTGGCTCGCCCTGGAGGAGCTGCCGGGTCTGCTTCCCGCCGCGCTGCTGGACGCGGTGCTCCCGCCGGTCGTGCGTGAGCAGGCGGCGGCCGACCACGAGCGCTGGCGGGGCGTCAACCCGGACGCCCGGCCGTGGATCCGGACGGCGGTCTGGCAGGTGCCCGTCCGCTGGTTCGTGCTCTTCTCCGACGAGGAACGGGAATACGTTGCGGCGGGTGAGGCGGGTGAGGCGGGTGAGTCGGGAGCGGCGGGTGCGGCGGGTGCGGCGGGAGAGCCAGCAGGGGCAGGAGAGGTGGAAAAGGCCGGAGGGGCCTCCGGGGCTCAGGAGGCTGCAGGGGGCAGAAGGCACACCGGGGTCGGAGGGGTGCCCGTGCTGCGATACCGGACCCCCATGGTCGAGGCGCGGCGGCGGGTGGCCCGGGCGCTGAAGGCCCTCCGTGAGGCGAGCGACGAGGGTCCGCTGATCGAGGGCCTGGTCGACGTGGGGCGATGGCTGGAGGAGTTCCATCCGCGCTCGCTGGTCGAACTGGACTACGGCGGCCTGGTGCACGCCCTGTCCGGGGAGCAGCTGGCGGAGGACAGGTCGGCGGCGGACGTGGCGGAGGGCCTCGCGGCGCTGCGCGCCGGCGACGGTGAGGCCGCGGGCGAGGCGTACGGGCGCCTGATGGAACGGTGGCGGGCGGTGCGGTACCTGCAGTTCGCCAACTGAGTCCGCCGGAGCCGGCGGCGGCATCGTGTTCACTTGCCTCACGACGTGCCTCACGGCTTTGTCCCTCACTTGGTTCACCGGGCACACCATGCTCATTGTGCTCGGCGAGCTCACAGGCTTCACTTGGCTCACCGCACTGATTGCTCTCATTGCACCCATGGTGATTCTTGTGACCATTGCGGCTTTCGGGGTATTTGAGACGGTTCATTTCCCCGTGGGTGATTGAGCCTCTCCGAGGCCCCGGACGTGGACCGGGTCCTAGGTCCCGATCCGGGCCTTTGACTCAAGCGTGACGGATAGCACTAACGGGGCTCTTGCGCCCATCGCCCGACCTCGTGCCAAAATAGGACAAGGAGTCCGGGGAGGGTTCCTTCCGTCCTGCCATGGGCGGAATGCTCAGCAATGCACTCTATGGGGGGTCTGATGGCTCCTGATCGCTCTGTGACTGATCGTCACTGTGACGTGACTGTCCGCTATGGCATGGTCCATCGGCTTCCGCCGCTGATGAACACCTGAGAGGGCAATTCCATCGGTTTGGCCGAACGTGGCTGGACAGATGGTGTAGTTGTAGTGCCGAGGACAAGCCGTTCGTCCTATAACCGACTCGGCTCGCGTCCGCCATTTCGGGCAACGCGGGTCAAGGTGCAGAATTTAGAGGAAAGAACCGAGAAGGTTCGGTTCTCCCGAGGAGGCCGCTCATGACCGCTCGCACCCCTGATGCCGAGCCGCTGCTGACCCCCGCTGAGGTTGCCACGATGTTCCGCGTGGACCCGAAGACGGTGACCCGCTGGGCGAAGGCGGGCAAGCTCACGTCCATCCGCACGCTTGGTGGACACCGCCGTTACCGCGAGGCAGAGGTTCGTGCGCTGCTCGCGGGCATTCCGCAGCAGCGCAGCGAGGCGTAACACCCCGTACCACCGGGCATTCCGGGTCCCCCAACCCGGTACGCCCAGCCCATGGCTCGACCGACGGGTGCCTGCCCCAACGGGCTTTCGTCATCGATCGCGCTGGACTCCGCCGGGTCCAGCGCGATTTTTTCATGCCCGCCCACGGCCTCGCCGGGAAGCTCCGGGCGCGGTTCGAGAGGTGGTGCAATTGCACATATTAAATTGGTCGTTTGTAGGCGGGGTGTAAGTTAAGCGGTTTCCAAAACTGATTCGGTGACTCGCGTCACACCCCGATGGCCCCATCCGGGAGGGTCTGACGCCACTGGGAGCGCGCCCATCCCGCTCTCGGCGGGGTGCCTGGACACCGCGGATTCCGCGGCGTGGACTCCGCGGTGACCCGTGGAGGCCCCGGCGGTGGCCGGGCGACGCGTCGCCGGCTCCGGCCGGCTGTCGTGCCGTCACGACCGGGGAGCGCGGGCCGGATTGCCGCTGCCGCTCTCCGGGCCGTCCCGAGGGCCGTCCTCCGGGGCGGTGGCGCCCGCCACCCCGATCCGGCCGGCCGTCAGGCCGTCCGGGCCTCCTGGGCCCTCCGGCTCCCGCGGGCCGTCGCCCGAAGCTCCTGGACCCTCCGGGCAGCCGTCCGCGCCCTCGTACGCGTCGCTCTCGTACGAGTCGAAGGCGTCGTCCGGGAGTTCCATCGCGAGTCTCAGGAGGCGCCGGCAGACGGCGCAGCGCTCGGTGGCGTGGCGATAGCCGGACGCCGCCGCCAGATGTGCGCGCAGCAGCGCGCGAGTCTCGTGCCTGACTGTGGATGCCGCCGCCATGCGCGTCACCTCCGACGAGGGGCCCCGCTTCCCTGATGCCTGGGTACCGGTGGCGGTTGACGCAGTCAAGACGGCAGAAGGCCCGGATCCGAAGAGGATCCGGGCCTTCCTTACTGCTTCTTCTGCGGTCCTGACGGGATTTGAACCCGCGGCCTCCACCTTGACAGGGTGGCGAGCACTCCAAACTGCTCCACAGGACCAGGTTTCGCAGCCGGTTGTTCTTGGCTGCGAGAGAAACTGTACAGCAGGTCAGAGGGTCGGGTCGACCTCACCCGGGGCGACGGGCCCCCCACCGCGGCCCACTACGGCGCCGCCGCGTCGATCGCCTTCACGATGCGCTTGTCGGAGACCGGCTGGGCCGTGCCCAGGGCGTGGGCGAAGTAGCTCACCCGCAGCTCCTCGATCATCCAGCGGATGTCCAGGACGTGTTGCGGCACCGGCCGGCCCTGCGGCATCTGCTCCAGCAGCCACGCGTACTCGTCCTGCATCTCGTGGACCTTCTCCATGCGCGTGGTGTCGCGCTGCACCGAGGTCGGCATCTGCTGGAGCCTTCTGTCGGCCGCCACCAGATAACGCATCAGGTCCGGCAGGCGCCGCAGGCCGGTCGCCGTGACGAAGCCCGCCGGCATGAGGGCCGCCAGCTGCTCCCGTACGTCCTGGACGTTGTCGAGGAGGGTGAGGCTGTTCGTGGCCTTCAGGCGGCGCTCGCAGGCCTGCCAGGCGGCCAGGATCTGCTGCACCTGGTCCACCGTGCGTACCGTCGTGTCCACGAGGTCGGCGCGGACCTTGTCGTACAGCTTCCGGAACGACTCCTCGTCCCAGGCGGGGCCGCCGTGATCGGCGATGAGCTTGTCCGCCGCGGCGGTCGCGCAGTCGTCGAAGAGGGCCTGGACGGAGCCGTGCGGATTGCGGGAGAGGGCCAGCTTCTGCTGGTTCGTCAGCTTGTCCGACGCGAACTTGGCCGGATTCACCGGGATGTTCAGCATGATCAGCCTGCGGGTGCCCCGCCACATCGCCCGGGCCTGTTCTGCCTCGGTGTCGAAGAGGCGCACGGAGACGGTCTCGCCCGCGTCCACCAGGGCCGGATACGCCTTGACGGGCTGGCCCGCCCGGCGGGTCTCGAAGACCCGGCTCAGCGTGCCGATCGTCCAGTCGGTCAGCCCCGTGCGCTCGACGGACCCGCCCGACGGCCCGGAGGACTCCGCGGCGGCCTTGGAGAGGGCCTGACGGGCCTTGGGGCGCAGTGCGAGCTTCAGCGCCTCCAGGTCCTTGTTCTCGGCGAGCTTCCTGCGCCGCTCGTCAACGATCCGGAAGGTGATCTTCAGATGGTCCGGGATCCGCGTCAGGTCGAAGTCGTCGGCGGCGACGGGGACACCGACCATGCGCTGGAGCTCGCGGGCCAGGGTCGCCGGCAGCGGCTCCTGGAGGGGCACGGCCCGCTCCAGGAACGCCTTCGCGTAGTTCGGCGCCGGGACGTAGTGGCGACGGACGGGCTTGGGCAGCGAGCGGATCAGCTCGACCACCACCTCCTCGCGCAGGCCAGGGATCTGCCAGTCGAAGCCCTCGTCCGTGACCTGGTTCAGCACCTGGAGGGGGATGTGGACGGTGACGCCGTCCGCGTCGGCGCCCGGCTCGAACTGGTACGTGACGCGGAACTTGAGGCGGCCCTGGCGCCAGGAGTCCGGGTAGTCGTCCTTGGTGACCGCCCCGGCCTTCTCGTTGATGAGCATCTCGCGCTCGAAGTCGAGCAGCTCAGGCTCTTCCCGCTGTTTGTGCTTCCACCAGGAGTCGAAGTGCGCCCCCGACACCACGTGCTCGGGCACCCGCTGGTCGTAGAAGTCGAACAGGGTCTCGTCGTCCACCAGGATGTCGCGGCGGCGGGCCCGGTGCTCCAGCTCCTCGACCTCGGTGAGCAGCCTGCGGTTGGCCGTGAAGAACTTGTGGTGCGTACGCCAGTCGCCCTCGACGAGCGCGTTGCGGATGAACAGCTCCCGGCTCGTCTCCGGGTCGATCCGCCCGTAGTTCACCTTCCGCTGGGCGACGATCGGCACGCCGTACAGGGTGACCTTCTCGTACGCCATCACCGCCGCCTGGTCCTTCTCCCAGTGCGGCTCCGAGTACGTGCGCTTGAGCAGGTGCCCGGCCAGCGGCTCGATCCACTCGGGCTCGATCCGCGCGTTGACCCGCGCCCACAGGCGGGACGTCTCGACGAGCTCGGCCGACATGATGAAGCGCGGCGGCTTCTTGAAGAGCGCCGAACCGGGGAAGACCGCGAACTTGGCGCTGCGGGCACCCAGGTACTCGTTCTTCGACGTGGTCTTCGCGCCGCCCTCCCGGCCGGCCTCCTTCACGTCCTTCATCCCGATGTGGGACAGCAGGCCGGCGAGCAGCGAGACGTGGACGGACTGCTCGGGCGCGTCGTCCTCGTTGAGGGCGATGCCCATCTGCTTGGCGACCGTGCGCAGCTGCGAATAGATGTCCTGCCATTCGCGAATGCGCAGGAAGTTCAGGTACTCCTGCTTGCACATCCGGCGGAAGCTGGAGGAGCCCCGCTCCTTCTGCTGCTCCCGGACGTAGCGCCACAGATTGAGGAAGGCGAGGAAGTCGGAGGTCTCGTCCTTGAAGCGGGCGTGCATCTGGTCGGCCTGCGCCTGCTTGTCGGAGGGGCGCTCGCGCGGGTCCTGGATGGACAGCGCGGCCGCGATGACCATGACCTCGCGCACGCACCCGTTCCGGTCGGCCTCCAGGACCATGCGCGCCAGCCGCGGGTCGACCGGCAGCTGCGCGAGCTTGCGGCCCTGCTGGGTCAGCCGCTTCTTCGGGTCCTTCTGCGTGGGGTCGATCGCCCCCAGCTCCTGGAGGAGCTGCACGCCGTCGCGGATGTTGCGGTGGTCCGGCGGGTCGATGAAGGGGAACTTCTCGATGTCCCCGAGGCCGGCCGCGGTCATCTGGAGGATGACGGACGCCAGGTTGGTGCGCAGGATCTCGGCGTCCGTGAACTCGGGACGGGCGAGGAAGTCGTCCTCGTCGTACAGCCGGATGCAGATGCCGTCCGACGTACGGCCGCAGCGGCCCTTGCGCTGGTTGGCGCTGGCCTGGCTGATCCGCTCGATCGGCAGGCGCTGGACCTTGGTGCGGTGGCTGTAGCGGGAGATGCGGGCGGTGCCCGGGTCGATCACGTACTTGATGCCCGGGACGGTCAGCGAGGTCTCGGCGACGTTCGTGGCGAGGACGATCCGGCGCACCGTGCCCGCGTCGGGCCGCTGGAAGACCCGGTGCTGCTCGGCGTGCGAGAGCCGGGCGTAGAGCGGCAGCACCTCGGTGAACCTGTACTGCTTCTTGGCGAGCGCGTCCGCGGTGTCGCGGATCTCGCGCTCACCGGAGAGGAAGACGAGGATGTCTCCCTTGCCCTCGCCCTGGAGCTCCTCGACCGCGTCGCAGATCGCCGTGATCTGGTCGCGGTCGCTCTCGTCGCCGTCCTCCTCCAGGAGCGGGCGGTAGCGGACCTCGACCGGGTAGGTCCGGCCGGAGACCTCGACGATCGGGGCGTCGCCGAAGTGGCGGGAGAAGCGCTCCGGGTCGATGGTCGCGGAGGTGATCACGACCTTGAGGTCGGGGCGCCTGGGGAGCAGCTGGGCCAGATAGCCGAGCAGGAAGTCGATGTTGAGGGACCGCTCGTGGGCCTCGTCGATGATGATCGTGTCGTAGGCCCGCAGCTCGCGGTCGGTCTGGATCTCGGCGAGCAGGATGCCGTCCGTCATCAGCTTGACGAAGGTGTCGCCGCCCACCTGATCGGTGAAGCGGACCTTCCATCCGACCGCCTCGCCCAGCGGCGTCCGCAGTTCGTCGGCGACCCGTTCGGCGACCGTCCGGGCCGCGATCCGCCGCGGCTGGGTGTGCCCGATCATCCCCCGGACGCCGCGTCCCAGCTCCAGACAGATCTTGGGGATCTGCGTCGTCTTGCCGGAGCCGGTCTCACCGGCGACGATCACGACCTGGTGGTCACGTATCGCCTCCAGGATCTCGTCGCGCTTCTGGCTGACCGGCAGCTGCTCGGGGTACGTGATCTCGGGCACCCGGGACGCCCGCTCGGCCGTCCGGGCGGCGGCCTTCCCGGCCTCGGCGGCGATCTCGTCCAGCACGGCCCGCTGGGCCTCGGGCTTGCGGATGCGGCGGGCGCCTTCGAGACGGCGGCCCAGCCGCTGCGCGTCACGCAGCGAGACCTGGGCCAGCAGGGTCTGGAGGTCGGCGAAGGAAGTAGACATACCTGATCCAGGATCTCACCCTGGGCTCCGGAGTGGCGAACCGATTTCCCCGTACCATTTCCGGCACATGGACGATCACGGAAACGAGCCCGGAAGGCGGTGCCCATGCTGATGCCCGGCAACGGGTGGCGCCGTGCCGCCACGGCCGCGTTCGTGCTGGTGGGCCTGGTGATCGCCCTGTTCCTGCGGCCCGGCCAGGGCACTTTGACCGTCCACACCCCGGGCGCGCCGCCCGTCGTCACCGCCGTCGGCCAGGGCCAGCCGCCCGGGTGCGGAGAGGACTCCTCGTCCGAAGCGGGCGGGCTCCGTCCGGCGGCCCCGCCGCGCTCCGCGACCAGCTGCGAGCTGCTGCCCGCGCTGTACGACGCGCGTGTCGCGAGCGGCGCGTGGGCTCCGGACGGGACGATCGTGGACGTCCGGCCGGAGCGGGCTCCACCGCCGCTCGCAGCGCCCTCTCCGGTGGATCTCTCGATCCTGCGCGTATAGCTCCCGGCGCCGTACCTCCCCCGTACCGCCGGTCACCTTTCCACGCGCTCAGGAGTTCCCCCATGCCCAGGACCAGGTCCTATCTCGTCGGCGCCGGTGTCGTCGCCGCCGCCGCGCTGCTCGGCGTCGTCTCGTACACCGCCACCAAGCCCGCCGGCCCCGGCTCGTCCTCCTCGTCCTCCTCGGTGGCCGAGACCTCCGCCGATCCCCAGGACGGGGTCTATCCGGAGCTGGAGAAGTACGCCCGGCGCGACGCCGGGGACCCGCTCGCGGTGGGGCGCGCCGACGCGCCCGTCGTCCTGATCGAGTACGCCGACTTCAAGTGCGGCTACTGCGCGAAGTTCGCGCGCGACACCGAGCCCGCGCTCATCGAGAAGTACGTCGACGAGGGCACCCTGCGCATCGAATGGCGCAACTTCCCGATCTTCGGTGAGGAGTCCGAGGCCGCCGCGCGCGCCTCCTGGGCGGCGGGCCGGCAGGGCCGGTTCTGGCAGTTCCACAAGGCCGCGTACGCCCAGGGAGCCAAGGAGAAGGGCTTCGGCAAGGAGCGGCTGACCGAGCTCGCCCGTGAGGCGGGCGTCGCCGACCTCGGGCGTTTCACCCGTGACTCCGACAGCGACGCCGCGCGGCAGGCCGTGCGCGAGGACCAGGAACAGGGCTACTCCCTGGGCGCCACCTCCACCCCCTCGTTCCTGATCAACGGCAGGCCCATCGCGGGTGCGCAGCCCATGGAGACGTTCACGTCCGCGATCGACGCGGCGGCCGGGGCGAAGGCCGCGGCGAAGAACGGCACCCGGGACGGCAAGCAGGACGGGCAGCGGGACGGGACGGACGCCACCCGGGGCGAGCAGCAGGACGGGACCGGCCGGTGACGGACATCGGCTATCTGGCCGCCTTCCTCGGGGGCCTGCTCGCACTGCTCAGCCCGTGCAGCGCCCTGCTGCTCCCGGCGTTCTTCGCTTACTCGATCGACAGCCCGGCCCGGCTGCTGGCCCGTACCGGGATCTTCTACGCCGGGCTCGCCACCACCCTCGTCCCGCTGGGCGCCGCGGGGTCCTTCGCCGGGCGGCTCTTCTACGGCCACCGCGACGCGCTGGTCGCGGCGGGCGGCTGGCTGATCATCGGGCTCGGTGTCGCACAGATCCTCGGCATGGGCTTCGCCCCGCGCCGGATCGCCGAGGCGAGCGGCCGCATCCGCCCGACGAGTGCCCTCTCGGTCTACGCCCTGGGCCTTGTCTACGGGCTGGCGGGGTTCTGCGCGGGCCCGATCCTCGGCAGCGTGCTGACCGTCGCGGCGCTGAGCGGCAGCCCGGCCTACGGCGGCCTCCTGCTCGCGGTGTACGCGCTGGGCATGGCCGTGCCGCTGTTCCTGCTCGCGCTGCTCTGGGAGCGCTACGACCTGGGGCGGCGCCGCTGGCTGCGGGGGCGCGCGCTGCGGGCCGGCCGGTTCGAGCTGCATACGACCTCGTTGCTCTCGGGTCTGTTCTTCATCGTTCTCGGGGCGCTCTTCCTGGCCTTCGACGGCACGACGGCCCTGCCCGGCCTCCTCACGGTCGACGATTCGTTCGCCGTGGAGCAGTGGGCTGCCGGGCTGGGGCGGGCGGTCCCGGACTGGGCGCTGCTGAGCGGTGCGGTCGCCGTGGTCGCGGTGGTGCTGGGCGTCCGCGGGCAGCGGCGCCGACGGCGTCAGGAGCACCCGGGGGAGGGGTGAGCGGGCGGCCCGCCGAGCGGGGCGGCCGGTCCGATCCGGTCCCGTCGCCCCGCCCACCGGGCCGGACGCCGCCTGCCGCCGCCTCGGCGGCGGGTGGATTCGCCCACCAGAGCCGTGCGACGGATGCGGCCGATGGAGTCGTACGAAGAGAGGCGGTCGGCGGAGACCCGGAGGAGTACGCCGGTGGAACGCAAAAATCCCCCCGCCGACGGATCGGTGGGGGGATTCCTTGTGGCTGGGGCCGGGGTCGAACCGGCGACCTATCGCTTTTCAGGCGATCGCTCGTACCAACTGAGCTACCCAGCCACGCGACTCTTTCGAGCCACAGCGGTCCTGACGGGATTTGAACCCGCGGCCTCCACCTTGACAGGGTGGCGAGCACTCCAAACTGCTCCACAGGACCAAACGTTGTGCGAGACAAGTCTCGCACACGGTAAAGCGTGCCCCCAACGGGATTCGAACCCGTGCTACCGCCTTGAAAGGGCGGCGTCCTGGGCCACTAGACGATGAGGGCTAAGGGCCCGCCGTGGGCGCTTCGCAGCGCGTCGGGGACGTGAGAAGCATATGGGATGTCGGGACCGATCGCCAAAACGCTTTCCGGGGGAGCCGGGAGGCACCCCCGGAAAGGCGTCACCGGGGCGGGGGCGACGGGCCCCGGGGCGGCGTCGCGGAGGGCCCGCCGGAGCCCGTCGGCGGCGTCCCGCCCGGTGGGCGGGGGCCGGTGGCGCCGAGGGACGGGGAAGGGGTGGCGCCCAGGGAGGGTGTCGGCGTGGGGGCGCCCGGCAGGTTGTCCTCCGGGAGGTGGCGGCTGACCTCGGCGGTCGTCAGGCCCAGGCCGCCCAGCGTGATCTCGTCCCAGGCCTGGAGGTGGCGGGTGCCCCGGTCCAGGTAGAGGACCGACGCCCGGACCTTCTCGGGCTCCTCGTTCTGGACGGCGCGCAGACCGCCGCCGCCCGTGGAGCCCTCGATCTTGAGGCGGGTGCCCTTCGGCATGACCTCCGTGTCGCGGCGGTGGACGTGGCCGGCCAGGACGAGGGGGACCTCGCCGTCCGTCTCGCGGGCGGCCGCCGGGTTGTGGGCCACCGCGATGTCCACGGGGGTGCCCGCCCGCTGCTGGCCGCGCAGGGCGGCGGCGAGCCGGACGCCCGCCGCGCGTTCGGCGTCGTCACCCTGGGCCTGCTCCGAGCGGTCGGGGGTGAACTGCGGGTCGCCCATGCCGGCCACCCGCAGCCCCCGGACGGTCACGGCGCTGCCCTCGTCGAGGACGTGGACGTTGTCGAGGCCGGACAGGTACTCCTGGGTGACCCGCGAGTCGTGGTTGCCCCGCACCCAGACGTAGGGCGCGCCGAGGTCGGGGATCGGGTCCAGAAAGGCGTTCTCCGCCGCGCTGCCGTGGTCCATGGTGTCGCCCGAGTCGATGATCACGTCGATCCGGTACTGCTTCACCAGAGAGCTGATGATGTGCCAGGCGGCCGGGTTCAGGTGCACGTCCGAGACGTGCAGCACCCGCATCGTGCCCGGGTCCGGCTGGTAGGTCGGAAGGGTGGAGGTCGCGTCGTACAGCCTGGTCACGTTGGTGACGAGCCGCGCCAACTCCTTCTGGTAGACGTCGAACTCGCTCACGATCGAGCGGGCGTTGCCGACCACGGAGGGGGCGCTGCTGAGCAGGCCGGAGAACTTCGGCTCCAGGACGGACTTCGGGTTCCAGGTGAGGTACGCGGAGGCGCCGGAGGTGGCCAGCAGGGCCAGCGCGAGACCGCCCGCGGCGAGCGCGCGGCGGGGGCGCCGGAAGACGGCGAGGCCCAGCGCGGTGGCGCCGGAGACGACGGCGACGCAGGAGCGCAGGGCCAGCTCCCGCGTGCCGTCGGCGACGTCCCCGGTGATCTCCTCCTGGAGGCCGGAGATGCGCTCGGGGTGCTGGACCAGCGCCTGCGAGCGGACGGGATCGAGCCGGTCGACGTCGACGTCGAGCCGGATGGGGGCGGCGTGCGAGTCGAGCTCCAGCGCACCCAGCGGCGAGACGTTGATCTTGGTCCCGCCGCTGAGGGAGGGGCGCAGGGTCATGGTGGTGTCCATGGGCCCAACGGGCGTACGGACGTTCCCCACGATCAGCAGGCCCAGCCAGGCGCCGAGCAGGACGACGGCGACCAGGCCCAGCGCTCGGGCGTAGGGGTGCGGGGCGTTGACCAGGGTGGATGTCGGATCGGTGTGCTGGGAGCGGTAGTGGCGCAGTACGCGGGCGTACGTGGCACGGACGGCGGGTCGGGCCATTGGTCCCGTATGCCCGTACGGACGGGCGGCTAAGCCCGTCCATCCGGGACAATGGCCGGGTGCTGGAGATGACACGCGAGGAGTTCGAGGAACTGGTCGCCGAGGCGTTGGACCGGATCCCGCCGGAGCTGACGCGGCTGATGGACAACGTCGCGGTGTTCGTGGAGGACGAGCCCTCGCCGGACGATCCGGAGCTGCTCGGTCTGTACGAGGGGACTCCGCTGACGGACCGGGGCGAGTGGTACGCGGGGGTGCTGCCGGACCGGATCACCATCTACCGGGGGCCGACGCTGCGGATGTGCGAGTCGCGCGAGGACGTGGTCGCCGAGACGGAGATCACCGTCGTGCACGAGATCGCCCATCACTTCGGGATCGACGACACCCGGCTGCACGAGCTGGGGTACGGCTGACGGGGCTTCGGCGGACATTCCGTGACGGACCAGGTCTACCGGTCCTTCCCGGCCTCCACGGTCCTTCCCGGTCCCACTGCGGACGTTCCGGGACCTTTCCAAGTCCTTTTCGGGGCCCCTTCCGACGGCTTCTCCGGGCGGGTCCGATGGGCGGGCGTGAGGGCGTGTCCCCCGTGGGGCCGTGGGAGTTGGGCACGGAGACCCCTGTCCCCGCGTCCGTGGAGGTGCGCCCCGTGCGCCAGTTGTCCGCCCCTGTCCGATGGGCCGTCGCCGCGCTGGCGGTCGCGGCCTCCGCCGGCTCCCTCAGCGGCTGCATGAGCGTCACCGACGACGGTGCCCGGCCCGTGCCGCTCAGGTCCGGGGGCCCGTCGGGCGCGGCCGCCGCCGAGCCGGACGGCGGTGTCCGCGTGCCGGGCGGCCTGCGCGAGGTCGGCGGCGGGCACGACGCGGACGGCGCGTCCGGCGCGGACCACGCCGCCGGGGTGTCCCCGGCGCCCAGCGCGTCCTCGGCGCCCGTCCCGGCGCCCTCCTCGTCGGGCCGGCCCGGGGAGCGGCCGGAGCCGTCGCCGCGGCCCTCGGCCCCCCATGGCGGCGGGGCGTCGCCGAGCGAGGACCCGCCGTCCGAACCCCCCGCGCCGCCCGAGCCGACCCCGACCCCCACGCCGCCGCCCGAGCCGACCCCGCCGCCGTCGGACCCGCCGTCCGCCTCGCCGCCGGCCGACGCCCGGACGGAGGCGCTGATGGCTCCGGGGGGCCCGCAGGAGTGGTCGGAGCCGATGGCATCACCGCAGGTCGCGCCCGCATGACGAGGCCCGGTTTGCGTTGGGTGGGGGTGGGTGCGTATGGTGGTAGATCGTTTGATCCCATTTCCCATTTGCCCGGCGCCGTAACCGAGAGCGCCGCGTGTGGCGCGTACTCTCCCTTGCCGTGGCTGACCGCATTGAGGCGGTCGAATTGCGAAACACGGAGTTGACGGGCGCGTGCCGAGACTCCGGAAGGTTTCGCATTTCGCATGTCCATTTTCAGTTCTGACCACGCCGTCATGCCCGAGAACGACGAGAACGTCGTCGTCGAGACGCCGGAGGCCGTAGAGGTCACCGGCACGGTCGCCGACGAGACCGTCGCGGCCCTCGCCGACGAGGCCGTCGAGATCATCGCGGCCGACGAGGCCGACGAGGCCGACGCCGAGCCCACCGTCACCTTCGCGGACCTCGGTCTGCCCGAGGGTGTCGTCCGCAAGCTCGCGCAGAACGGCGTGACCACCCCCTTCCCGATCCAGGCGGCGACCATCCCGGACGCCCTGGCCGGCAAGGACATCCTCGGCCGCGGCCGCACCGGCTCCGGCAAGACCCTCTCGTTCGGTCTGCCGACCCTGGCCACGCTGGCCGGCGGCCACACCGAGAAGAAGAAGCCCCGCGCGGTCATCCTCACCCCGACCCGTGAGCTCGCGATGCAGGTCGCGGACGCCCTCCAGCCGTACGGCGACGTCCTCGGCCTGAAGATGAAGGTCGTCTGCGGCGGTACGTCCATGGGCAACCAGATCTACGCCCTGGAGCGCGGCGTCGACGTCCTCGTCGCCACCCCGGGCCGTCTGCGCGACGTCATCAACCGGGGAGCCTGCTCCCTGGAGAACGTCCAGGTCGCCGTCCTCGACGAGGCCGACCAGATGTCCGACCTGGGCTTCCTGCCCGAGGTCACCGAGCTGCTCGACCAGGTCCCGGCCGGCGGCCAGCGCATGCTCTTCTCCGCGACCATGGAGAACGAGATCGGCACCCTGGTCAAGCGCTACCTGACCGACCCGGTCAGCCACGAGGTGGACAGCGCCCAGGGCAACGTCACGACCATGACGCACCACGTGCTCGTCGTGAAGCCGAAGGACAAGGCGCCGGTCACCGCCGCCATCGCCGCCCGCAAGGGCCGCACGATCATCTTCGTCCGCACCCAGCTGGGCGCCGACCGCATCGCGGAGCAGCTGCGCGAGTCGGGCGTCAAGGCGGACGCCCTGCACGGCGGCATGACGCAGGGCGCGCGTACGCGCACCCTGGCCGACTTCAAGGACGGCTACGTCAACGCCCTCGTCGCCACCGACGTCGCCGCGCGCGGTATCCACGTGGACGGCATCGACCTGGTGCTGAACGTGGACCCGGCCGGCGACCACAAGGACTACCTGCACCGTTCGGGCCGTACCGCCCGTGCGGGCCAGTCCGGCACGGTCGTCTCCCTGGCCCTGCCGCACCAGCGCCGTCAGATCTTCCGCCTCATGGAGGACGCGGGCGTCGACGCCTCGCGTCACATCGTGGGCGGCGCCGGGGCGTTCGACCCGGAGGTCGCCGAGATCACCGGCGCCCGCTCGCTGACCGAGGTCCAGGCCGACTCCGCGAACAACGCCGCCAAGCAGGCCGAGCGCGAGGTCGCCGACCTGACCAAGGAGCTGGAGCGGCTCCAGCGCCGCGCCGGCGAGCTGCGCGAGGAGGCCGACCGCCTGGTGGCGCGTGCCGCCCGTGAGCGCGGTGACGACCCGGAGGCCGCGGTCGCCGAGGTGACGGAGGCCGCCGAGGCCGAGGTCGAGGCCGCGGTGTCGATTCCGGCCCAGCCCGTGGAGCGCCGCGAGGAGCAGCGTCGCGACGAGCGCGGCAACTACGAGCGCCGTGGCGGCGACCGTCGTGACGACCGCCCGTCGGGTGGCTTCCGCCGGGACGACCGCCGGGACAACGACCGTCCCTCGGGCGGGTTCCGTCGTGACGACCGCCGTGACAACGACCGCGGTGGCCGTTCCTTCGAGCGTCGTGACAACGACCGCCCGTCCGGTGGTTTCCGCCGGGACAACGACCGTCCGTCGAGCGGCTTCCGCCGGGACGACCGTCCCTCCGGTGGCTTCCGTCGTGACGACCGCCGTGACAACGACCGCGGCGGCTTCAACCGCGACGACCGCCGTGACAACGACCGTGGCGGGCGTTCCTTCGAGCGTCGTGACAACGACCGCCCGTCCGGTGGTTTCCGCCGGGACAACGACCGCCCGTCCGGTGGTTTCCGCCGCGACAACGACCGTCCGTCGAGCGGCTTCCGCCGGGACGACCGTCCCTCCGGTGGCTTCCGTCGTGACGACCGCCGGGACAACGACCGCGGCGGCTTCAACCGCGACGACCGTTCCTCCGGTGGCTTCCGCCGCGACAACGACCGCCCCGCCGGTGGTCACCGCGGTGCCGGCGACCGTCCGTTCAACCGTGACCGCCGTGACGACCGTCCGGCCGGCGGCGGCTTCCGTTCCGGTGGCCACGACCGTCCGTTCGGCCGCCGCGACGACCACCGCGGCTCGTCGAACACCGGCTCCTTCGGGCGCCGCGAGGACAAGCCCCGCTGGAAGCGCAACGGCTGACCCGAACGTCTGAGCCCAACGGGCCCGTACAGCACCGCGAGGTGCCGTACGGGCCCGTTCCCGTTCCCCGGGCAGAGCGCTGTGGCGGTCGCGCGCACAGGGGTGGGAAATCGCGCACAGGGGTGGGAAATCGCGCACAGGGCGGTCGGCAACGCCCCGGCCGGACCACCACGCCGCTGACGGACACGGGGTGACGCCCATTCATGGCCACTGGGCCGACCGGCGCACAGGTGGTCCGCAGTGTTTCCGGGAGGGCACCCGTTCGGGCCGGTTTCAGGCCGTCGCCGGGTGGGGATCCACGCCCTCGGCGGATCTTGCCGCACCCGGGAGTCGATACCCGATCGGCTCCCGGGCGTTGGCGGGCTATGCTCGGGGATGACTCGCCGAGGGCCCTTAGCTCAATTGGCAGAGCAGCGGACTTTTAATCCGTTGGTTGTGGGTTCGAGTCCCACAGGGCCTACGAGTCACGGGGCACCCGGCCGTCCGCACAGGTCATGACCGGTCGAGGCGGTCGGGAGCCCCCGATTCATAGCGTAGGATGGTGTTTACCGACGCGGGGTGGAGCAGCTCGGTAGCTCGCTGGGCTCATAACCCAGAGGTCGCAGGTTCAAATCCTGTCCCCGCTACTGAAAACGAAGACCCGGTGCCTGATTCAGGCGCCGGGTCTTCGTCATGTCCGGGTCTTCGTCATGTCCGGGTCTTCGTGATGCCTGGGTCTTCGTCATGTCCAAGCCTTCGTGGTGTCCGGTCTTCGCGTGTGCCGGGGTGGGGCGCTCCGGGGCGGCCCGGGCCGGGGGCGGTGTATCGCCCGGTCGGCGGACGGCGAGTCGCCACGCGGCGCGGCTCCGGCCGGCCCGGGTGGGGGGCGGTACCGTCCGCAGCGGTGGGCGGAGCGGGCAGGAGACCAGTGGTGGGGCAGCGAGCGCGGGACGGCGGCGGCCGGGGCGGGTTGGTGCGCTCCCCGCGCGGGAGCCGGGCGCCCGGACCCGGCCGGGACCGTGAGGGGGTCCATCTGTTCATCCGCTCGCTGCCCGCCCTGATGATCATCGGCGGGGTGATCTACGACGTGTCGACCCCGTCACGCTTCACGGCGGTGCCGCTCTTCGCCGCCGCCCCGCTGATCGCGGCGCCCTTCTTCAGTTTCGGCGCCACGCTGCTGGCGGGCCTCGTCGCCCTGGTCGCCGTGGTGGTGCTGCGCCTCCACGGCGGGACCATGGACGAGGCCCCGGCCCTGACCGAGGTCGTCACCATCGGGACCGTCTCCGCGCTCGCGCTGTTCATCAACCGGGTCGTGCGGCGGGGCGGCGAGCGTCTCGCCTCGGCGCGGGTGATCGCCGAGACCGCCCAGCGGGCCGTGCTGCCCAGCCCCGCCAAACGGATCGGCGGTCTGGACATCGCGGCGCGGTACGAGGCCGCGCAGGCGGACACGTACATCGGCGGCGACCTCTTCGCCGTGCAGGACACGCCCTACGGCGTCCGGCTCGTGGTCGGCGACGTACGAGGCAAGGGTCTGGGGGCGGTCGAGGCGGTCGCGGTCGTCATCGGCGCCTTCCGGGAGGCGGCCGAGCAGGAGAGCTCCCTGGAGGGCGTGGCGCAGCGGCTGGAGCGCGCGCTCGCGCGCGAGGGCACCCGGCGCGACGGACTGGACGCCTTCGAGGGGTTCACCACCGCCGTACTGGCCGAGATCCCGCGCGGGGACACCGTGGTGCGGATCGTCGACCGGGGCCATCCCGAGCCGTTGCGGATGAACCCCGACGCGACCGTGGAACTGCTGGAGCCGAACGAGACCGCGCTGCCGCTGGGCATGGCCGACCTGGCGGCGTGGCCGGACCGGGCGTACGAGGTGTCCTACCCGCCGGGGGCGACGCTGCTCTTCTACACGGACGGGCTGTCCGAGGCGCGCGACGCGCGGGGGGAGTTCTACGACCCGGTGGCGCGGCTGGCCGGGCGGGTCTTCCCGGGGCCCGAGGCACTGCTGGACGCGCTGGTGGAGGACGTGCGGCGGCACACAGGCGGCGGGGCGACCGACGACCTGGCGCTGCTGGCGGTCAGCCGGCCCGAGGAGGGGCAGCCCGACCGGCGGACGACGATCCCATTGGTGCCGTGACTGCCGTGACTGCTGTTGCCGCCGTGTCCCCCGTGTCTGCCGTGTCTGCCGCTTTGCCGTGGCCGCGGCGACCGCGGTGACGCCAGGGCGACCGCGTGGCAGGGGTACGCCGGGAGGGACTCGACCACGGTACGTAGTCGACGAGCACCACTCCGCATAACAGTTGACGAACGGTCAGAAAAATAAGAGGCGGCCGGTGTTTCTGAGGGGCGGTCAACTCGCCCGGCTGTGCCCGTGTGTGACCCGGTACGTCCTGGCCAGCACGGTAATGATCAGTAGGAACAGCTTGGAATACGGCCCTCGCGTCTATTAACGTTCGATAACGCAGCGCGGTCGTCCCAGTCGTCGCAAGAGACGGCACCGTGCGCGCGCGCCGAATTCCGCAAGGGAACCGGGGAACCACCACCTTGGGGTGAATCGGGTCGAACCAGACCCGTAGGAGACCTTCCTGCTCCGAACCCGTCAGCTAACCCGGTAGGCGAGAAGGAAGGAAAGGAGTGCGCCTCCGTGGCGTCCAACAGTCCTGCTCCCGAGGTCTTTCCCGGCTCTCCCGGCCCTTCGGGTGCCCCTGACGCCACGCCCGCAAACACGCAGTGGGCGGAGTGGAATCCCACCGAGGACACCGTTCGCCCGGTTCGCGGCCGTCATCGTGTCGCCAAGCAGCGCGGCGGTCTCGCCCGCAGCTCCACCGTCCTCGGTGTCGGAGTCATCGCGGCGGTCGGTGCGGGCGGCATAGCCACCGCGCAGGACAAGCCCGCGGTCTCCATCTCCCTGCCCGACCTGCCGGACATCGGCTCCCTCCTCGACGACGAGGACGAGGGCGAGGGCGTCACGGGGACCGCCGACAACGCGCCGCTCACCGCCCTGTCCCTCTCCGGCGACGACCGCGGGGCAGGCCGGGACGACCAGGCCGGCCAGGAGGCCGAGGACGCCGGCGAGGCGCTGCGCGTCCGTATCCTCCAGCAGGCCGAACAGCAGCAGGCGTCCGCCGACGCCGAGGCGAAGGCGGCCGCCGAGAAGACCGCCGCCGAGCAGGCCGCCGCCGAGGCGAAGTCCCAGCAGACCGCCGCCCAGAAGAAGGCCGAGGAGGCCGAGAAGAAGGCGGCGGCGGAAGCCGAGGCGAAGGCGGAGGCCGCGCGGCTGGCCAAGCTCGCGTCGAGCTACTCCCTGCCCACCTCCTCGTACACCCTCACCGCCACGTACGGGCAGTCCGGCTCCATGTGGTCCTCCGGGCACCACACCGGCCTGGACTTCGCGGCCCGGGCGGGTACCCCGACCAAGGCCGTCCACAGCGGGACCATCAAGTCGGCCGGCTACTCCGGCTCGTACGGCTACCGCATCGTCCTGGAGCTGGAGGACGGTACGGAGATCTGGTACTGCCACCTCTCGTCCATGACGGTCGGCGTCGGACAGCAGGTCGGCACCGGCGAGACCATCGGACGGGTCGGCGCCACCGGCAATGTGACCGGCGAGCACCTGCACCTGGAGGTGCGCACGTCGGGCGGCGACGGCATCGACCCCGCGGCCTGGCTGCGCAGCAAGGGCCTGACCGTCTGACGCCCTGTCCTCCCGCCCCTTCGCGCCGGGCTCCGCGGCGCACCGGGACGATCCGGTGCCGGAACCCGTGAACGGCCCCCGGCGGCCCTGGCCTCCCACCCCCCGACGCCAGGGCTGCCGGCCTTCTCCCCGCCGGGTTCCCCGCCGCCCTTTTGCCTGCTTCCCTTCGGTTTCCTGCCGCCCGGCCCGGTAGCCGCCCGGCCCGGTTGCCGTCCCGCCCGGTTGCCGTCCCGCCCGCTCGCGGTCCTGCCCGGTCCCGTGGTTCCGGCTCCCCGGAATGCTCCCGGGGGCTGCGTCGTTGATCCCCCCATGACTTCTCTCCGCCCTCTGGGCACCTCAGGGCTCGACGTCTTCCCGCTCGCGCTCGGCGGCAACGTGTTCGGCTGGACCGCCGACGAGACGCAGTCCTTCGCCGTGCTCGACGCGTACGCCGCCGCGGGCGGCAACTTCATCGACACCGCCGACGGCTATTCGGCCTGGGCACCGGGCAACGAGGGCGGTGAGTCGGAGACGATCATCGGCAACTGGCTGGCCTCCCGCGGCAACCGCTCCGACGTCGTCATCGCCACCAAGGTCGGCGCCCACCCCCGGTACAAGGGCCTCGCCCCCGCGAACATCAAGGCCGCGGTCGAGGAGTCGCTGCGCCGTCTGCGCACCGAGTACATAGACCTGTACTACACGCACTTCGACGACCCGGGCGTGCCGGTCGAGGACTTCGTCACCGCTCTCGACCAGCTGGTGAAGGAGGGCAAGGTGCGGGCCGTCGCCGCTTCCAACATCACCCCCGAGCGGCTCCAGGAGGCCCTGGACTTCTCCGCGCGCGAGGGCCTCACCGCGTACTCCGCGATCCAGCCGCACTACAACCTGGTCTCGCGCGACACCTACGAGGGACAGCTCCTGGAGACCGCGGAGCGCGCCGGGCTCGGCGCCGTGCCGTACTTCGCGCTGGCCTCCGGCTTCCTCACCGGCAAGTACCGGCCGGGCGCGAGCGTCGAGAGCGCCCGGGCCGAGGGCGCGGGCAAGCACCTGGAGACCGAGCGCGGCCGCAAGGTCCTCGGCGCGCTCGACACCGTCGCCCAGGAGCGCGGCGCCGAGATCGCCACGGTCGCCCTCGCCTGGCTGGCGGCCCGGCCGACCGTCGCGGCGCCGCTCGCCTCGGCCCGTACGGCCGAGCAGCTGCCCGCCCTGCTGGCGGTCGCCGGTCTGGAACTGACGGCGGACGAGCTGGCGGCCCTGACCGCCGCCTCGGAGTAGACCCGGGCAGGGCTCAGTACCGTCAGTACCGGTACGGGTTGTAGCCGCCGTAGTTCATGTACGGGGGCGGCGTCCACACCCGGCCGGTCGCCTGGGCCGCGTAGGTGAGCGCCGGGCCGGCTATCTCCTTGCGCTGCCACAGGTGGTGCAGGAGCTCCTGTTCGCGCGCCATGAAGTCCGGGCCCGCCGCACCCCGGCGGGCCCGGTGCCGCAGGAACGCCAGGGAGGTCGCGAACGCCTCGTACTCGCCGACCGCCCGTGCCGCCGCCGCACCGTACGTACGGCCCGCGTAGTCCCGGGCCACGCCGCGCGCACGCATCGAGGACAGGGCGAGCGGTTCGGCGGCGGAGAGCCAGCCGGCCGCGGCGTAGGCGGGCAGCTCGCCGGATATGGTGCGCAGCTCGCGCTGCCTCGTCCAGACCGCCAGCCAGGTCAGCAGCCCGAACGCGGGCACCATGAAGGCCAGGTACACGGCGTAGAACCCCCACGGTCCGAACGCCGTCGAGCCGTTCCACAGCGCGTGCATGCCCATGGCCAGGGCCAGTCCGAGCACCGGGAGCGCGATGCGGCGGATCCGCCTGTGCCGGGCCGTGAGCGCGGCGAGGCCGAAGCCGATGCCCGTGAGCACGGTGAAGAGCGGGTGGGCGAACGGCGACATCACGATGCGGACGAAGAAGGTCGCGGCCGTGGCGGACGCGAAGCCCGACGTACCGAACGCCTGGTCCTCCCCGAAGGCGTTGCCGAGGTAGAGGATGTTCTCCGTGAAGGCGAAGCCGGTCGCGGTGAAACCGGCGATGACCACGCCGTCGACGAGACCGGTGAAGTCCCGTCTGCGGAACAGGAAGACGAGCAGGACCGCGGCGGCCTTGGCGCTCTCCTCCACCACGGGCGCTATGACGGTCGCCCCGAGGGTGTCCGCCGACGAGGGGTCGGCCGTGGCGGTGGCGATCCAGCGGGTCGCGAAGGTGTTCGCGATGATCGCGACGAGGGCGGCGGCGCAGGCACCCCAGGCGAACGCGAACAGCAGGTTCTTCCAGGGGCCCGGCTCCACCCGGTCCAGCCAGCGGAACGCCGCCATGAGCAGCGGCACCGGCAGCAGGGCGAGGCCGAGGCCGACCAGGAAGCCCTCGGTGCCGGTCTGCTCCCGCACCATGGCGAGGATCACCAGGCCGCACAGGGCGAGCACGGTGAAGACGGCGACGGCCCGCACCGCCTTGCCGCGCCAGAACGCCCGAGGCGCCTTGTAGCGCCAGCGGGCGCGCTCCGGCACGGCGTCGAACGACGGCTCCGGGTCGTACGCGGGCACGGCCGGACCGTACGGCGCCTGCGTGGCGACGGCCCGGTCGTGCGCCGGACCGGTCAGGTGTCCCGGTGCGCCGGCCCGGTCGTGCACCGGGGGCCCCGGGGGGCCCGTGTGCTCGTGCGGCCGGGTGGTGTGCTCGTACGCCGGGCCGCCCCGGTGCTGCGGTGGGGCGGCCTGGTGCTGCGGCGGATGCTGCGGGGACGGCTCGGACACCCGACGACCCTAACGAGGATCACTGACAGTCGGCGACGGCATTGCTACACGCGCTCGAACATCAGGTCGTGGACCACGTGCCCCTTGTCCAGTCCCTGACCCTCGAACCGGGTGAGCGGTCGGAACGCCGGCCGGGGCGCGTACCCGCCGTCGGCCGCGGTGTTGGCGAAGCGCGGGTGCGCGGTCAGGACGTCCAGCATCTGCTCGGCGTACGGCTCCCAGTCCGTGGCGCAGTGCAGCACGGCCCCCGGCTTCATCCGGGTCGCGACCAGGTCCAGGAACTCGGGCTGGATGAGCCGGCGCTTGTGGTGCCGCTTCTTGGGCCACGGGTCGGGGAAGTACACGCGTACGCCGTCGAGGGCGTCGGGCGTGAGCATCTCGCGCAGCAGGATGATCGCGTCCCCGTTGGCCACCCGGACGTTGGTCAGCCCGGCCCGGTCCGCCAGGCCGAGCAGGTTGCCCTGGCCCGGCGTGTGGACGTCCACGGCGAGGATGCCGGTCGAGGGGTCGGCGGCGGCCATCAGCGCGGTCGCCTCGCCCATCCCGAACCCGATCTCCAGGACCGTGGGCAGACCGCCGAACATCTCACCGAGGTCGAGCGTCCGCTGTCCGTCGATGTCCAGGCCCCAGGCGGGCCAGAGCCGCCGCAGGGCGTCCTCCTGGCCGGGCGTCACCCGGCTGCGGCGGGGCTGGAAGCTGCGGATGCGCCGCTCGAAGTGGGACCCGGCGGGATCGGGGGAGGGGCCGGTGCCGTCGGGGAACATCCGGCTCTCCCTGCGCACGAAGGAGGCCGGTGCGCGGGACTCGTCGGGCGGGGCGGCGGGGCTGGGGGTCAGCTCGGTTTTCTCGGACACAGTGCTCTCGATGATACGGACCCCGCGCACCACTCGGGCGGGCCCGCGCGGCGGACGGGCCCGGGGCGGCTCAGGCCAGGTGGCGCAGTGCCAGACGCGCGACCTCGCGGCCGATGGGCAGCGAGGCCGTCGCCGCCGGGGACGGGGCGTTCAGCACATGGACCGTGCGCGGGGCCTCGCGGATGAGGAAGTCGTCGACCAGGGTGCCGTCGCGCAGCACCGCCTGGGCCCGCACCCCCGCCGGGGCCGGACGCAGGTCCGCCTCCTCGACGGCCGGAAGCAGCCGGCGTACCGCCTCGGTGAAGGCGCGCTTCGACAGCGACCGGTGGAGCTCCCCCGCGCCGTACCGCCAGTGGCGCCGCGCGATGTGCCAGGACCCGGGCCAGGTCAGGGTGCCGGCCAGCTCGCCGGGGTGCACGTCGCGCCGGCCGTACCCCTCGCGGGCCAGCGCTGGCACCGCGTTCGGCCCCACATGGACGCCCCCGTCGATGCCCCGGGTCAGATGCACGCCCAGGAACGGGAACGCCGGGTCGGGCACCGGATAGACCAGGCCCCGCACCAGGCCGGGCCGGTCCAGCTCGTAGTACTCGCCCCGGAACGGGACGATCCGCATGCCCGGGTCGTCGCCCGCCAGCCGGGCCACCCGGTCGCAGTGCAGCCCCGCGCAGTTCACCAGCACCTTGGCGCGGACGATCGCCCCGGTGGCGGTACGGACCGCGACCCCCCAGGGCCGCCGGTCGACGGCGGTGACCTCGGCGCCGTAGTGGATGTCCGCCCCCGAGGACTCGGCGAGCTGCTCCGCCACCGCCCCGTAGTCGCACACCCCGGTCGTCCCGACGTGGATCGCCGCGAGACCGCGCACCCGCGGTTCGTACTCGCTGATCTGGGCGGGGCCCAGCTCACGGACCGGAATGCCGTTCTTGCGGCCGCGCTGGACCAGCGCGTGCAGCCGGGGCAGCTCGGCCCGGTCCGTCGCGACGATCAACTTGCCCGTGACCTCGTACGGCAGGCCGTACTCCGCGCAGAACTTGACCATCTCGGCCGCGCCCCGCACCGCGTAGCGCGCCTTGAGCGAGCCGGGACGGTAGTAGATGCCGCTGTGGATCACGCCGCTGTTGCGGCCGGTCTGGTGGAGGGCCGGCCCCCGCTCCTTCTCCAGGACCACCACCCGGGTCCCCGGGGCGGCGCGGGTGAGGGCGTACGCCGTCGACAGCCCGATGATCCCGCCGCCGATCACCAGCACGTCGCAGTCGTACGCACCGTCGTCTCTGTCGTCGCCGTACGCGGACACCTGTGCCACCTCCCACCCCAGATAGTGCACTGGCCCACTGACAAAGCCGTTAAACCAGGTGCGACGCGGTGGGACGTGGCTCACGCCGGAGCCATCAGCAGCGGACGCGCCCGCTCGCGCAGCTCCACCACCCGCGGCTCGTCGCCGTACGGCTCCAGCCGGTGCAGCAGGTCCCGTACGTACTCGGTGGTGCGCGCCGAGGAGATCCGCCCGGCCACCTCCACCGCGCGGGTTCCCGCCGCGCACGCCGCGTCCAGGTTGCCCGACTCCAGCTCGGCCACGGCACTGACCACCAGGCGCAGCCCGTGCGAGCGGACGAACTCCTCCGTCGGCCGGGACAGCGCCTGCTCCGTGAACCTGCGGACCTGGCGCGGCGCCTTCAGGTCCCGGTAGCACTCGGCGGCGTCGGCGGCGAACCGGTCGTAGGAGTAGAAGCCCAGCCAGGACGGGTCGGCGTCCCCCTCCCGGGAACGCTCCAGCCAGCCCTCGGCCGCCTTCAGGGCGGCCCCGGCGGCCACCGCGTCGCCCGCCTTGGCGTGCGCCCTGGCCTCCACCAGCCGGAAGAACGACATGGTCCGCGCGGTCGCCAGTCCCCGGTTGCGCTCCAGCGCGGCCTGGGCGAGGTCCACGCCCTCGTCGGCGAAGCCCCGGTAGGTGGCCTGTAACGACATCGACGCCAGGACGTAGCCGCCGAGCGGGACGTCGGCGGCCGCCCGGGCGAGCCGCAGCGCCTGGATGTAGTACCGCTGGGCGGCCTCCTGCTGTCCGGTGTCGAACGCCATCCATCCCGCCAGCCGGGTCAGCTCCGACGTCGCCCCGAACAGCGCCCGGCCCACCTCGTCCGAGTACGACCCCAGCAGCAGCGGCGCGGCGTCCACCCGCAGGCACTCCGGGACCATCGACGAGCGCCAGTCCCCGCCGCCGTACTTCGAGTCCCAGCGGCGCGCGTCCTCCGCGGCCTCCCGGAGCTTGGCCACGTCGCTGTGACCCACGCGCGCGTGGGACCCGTCGTCCTGGCCGCCCTCCAGCGCCGCCACGGACCGCTCCACCGAGGAGTCGGCCGGCGTTATCAGCCAGCGGGAGGCGGGCGTCGCGTACGCGCTCACCGCGAACGATCCGGCCAGTGACTGCCAGATCCCGCCGCCGCCCGCCCGGCGCCCGGCCAGATCCAGTCGGTACAGCTCGGTCGCGGACTTCACCGCCTCGCCCACGTCGCGGGGGAACGCGAGACCCACCTCGGGCGCCGGATCGGCGTCCGCGAGGCCGATCTCGTGCAGCGGCACCGGGCGGCCGAGCTTCGCCCCGATCGCGGCCGCGATGAGGTGGGGCGCGGCGCCCTGGGGCACCATGCCCTTCGACACCCACCGGGCCACCGACGTCTTGTCGTACCGGAGGGTCAGCCCGCGCTGTGCTCCGAGGTCGTTGACCCGCCGGGCGAGGCCGGCGTTGCTGATTCCCGCGAGGGCGAGAACGGTGCCGAGCTTCTCGTTCGGCCCGCGTAGCTCCCTGGACATGCGCCACCCCTCGACCCACAGACGGCCGCCGTGACGCCAGGCATAGGCGCGCGGCATTCGTAAACCCAGCGTAGTTCGCCGCATCCCGACCGTTAAGAGGCGCTCTTCCCTATGGCGGGATTGTTGTGCGTACGCGTGGATGGCGTGCGCCCGCCACGCGGTGATCGTGCTCCCGGTGTGTGGCCGTGCGCCCGGGTGTGCGCTCTCGCCCGGCCGGTGAGGGAGCGCTTCCATGGGTACTGCGTGGGTCGGCCCGCTGCGTACTGGAACCAGTGGGCTGGGGGACACCGCCGTCTCATTCCCCGCAGACGGCGGACCGGTCCGGGGGGCGGACAGCGCCTCCCGGACTGTTGTATGGACACATGCGACACATGTACGGACAAATACACGGTTCGGGTGGGCGTGGAGATTGGCTGAATGATGCCCATGGTTCGACAGGTCGAACCATCCGTGAATCGTCGTCAGATGGCTCATGCCAGGGGCGCGTTCCCTTTTCGTGCGCGCGCTCCGTAGCCCCTCCTGTGCGCCATTGTCGTGGCAGCATGTCCTCAGCGAGAGGTCACTCCTCTCGCGTGCTGAGGGTTGTCCACAGGCTGTGGAGGCGGCGATGCGGTGGCTGGTGGGATGGAGCAGTATCGCCGCGAGCTTCGGTACGGCCGGGGCCGTCGGGGCCGACGACGACGGCCGGACCATGCATCCGGTGGGCGGCCAACTCCTCTGGGGCGACCCCGATCCGCTGTGGGCGGTCGGCGACTGGCGCCCCGACGAGGTCCGCGTGGTCACCGTCGATCCCTTCACCCGCCTCGCCGTGCTGGGCTGCTGCGCCGCCAGCGACGAACAGCTGAAGGTCGGCCTGTTCGCGGCGCGCGGCGGCGCCATGCGGCATCTGACCGCCTGGGCGGGCAGCTACACCGCCGTCGTCCAGACCGGCCGGCGCATCATCATCGCCGGCGACCTGGCCGGGGCGAGACCCGTCTTCCACACCCCGTGGGCCAACGGCACGGCGTTCGCCACCGCCGCCCTCCCGCTCGCCGACCTCATCGAGGCCCAGCTCGACATCGGGCACCTGGCGGCGCTGCTCGCCTGCCCCGAGACCCCCGAGGCGCTGCGCGACTCGACCCCGTACGCGGGCGTCAGACGGGTCCCGCCCGGTCACGCGCTCGTCCTGCGCGAGGGCTCCCGTGAGATCACCGGGTACGAACCGGTGGCCTCGCTCGCCGTCGCCGCGCCCCAGGTCGACCCCGACCGCGCGGTGGACGGCGTGCGGGACGCGCTGGTGGAGGCGGTACGGGCCCGGCTCACCGCTCCCCGGCACGCCCCCGGGACGCTGCCCCCGGACCCGGGGCCCGTGCCCGGCATGGGCCCGGCCGAACGGCGCGCGGCACGCGGGGCGCCCGCCCCGGGCATCGGCGCGGACCTGTCGGGAGGCAGCGCTTCCGGCACCCTCGCCCTGCTCGCCGCCGGACTGCCCGGCGTACCCGGCACGATCATCGGACACGGCACGGGGGCGGGGGAACGGCTGCTCGCCGTCACCTTCAACGACCTCGCCACCGGCGGCCGGGAGGCCGAACTGGAGCGGGCCCGCGCCATGGCCGAGAACCCGCGCCTGCACCATGTGGTGGTCGCCGCGGCCGAGGAGGCCCTGCCGTACGCCGGACTGGAAGGCCCGCTCACCGACGAGCCGGGGCCCTCGCTGGTGACCGCCGAACGCCACCGGCGACGGCTCGCCGCGGGCAGCGCCGACCACCTCACCGGGCACGGTGCCCGGCAGGTCCTGGACGCGCACCCGGCGCGCCTCGCCGATCTGCTGATGGACCGCAGACGCCGCCACCTGCTGCGGCCGGTCACCGCGCTGGCCAAGGCGACCGGACCCTCCGCCGGCTCCCTGCTGGTGCCGCTCACCGTCTACCGGGCGGCGCGCAGACTGGCCCGGACGCCGTACCGCACCGGTCTGGAGACCGCGGCGGACAGCCTGCTGGAGGCCAACCGCAGCTCCCTGAACGGAATGCTGAACGACCCCCTCGGCGCGTCCCTGGCCGCCCTCGCCTGGTCGAGGCCCGGTCCCGCCGCGCGCTGGCTCACCGGTGAGGCCCTCGCTGAAGTATCGGTTCGCCTCAACGAGGCGGCCACCAGGCCCACTTCCGTCCAACGGCCCGGAGAGGCCAGGGCAAGGGCAGCCCTCGCCCGGCACGCGGCCGACCACCGGATCCTGGAACAGGCCGCCGAAGTGCGCAGCCAGCGACTGCACGCCCCCTTTCTCGACAACCAGGTGGTACGGGCCTGCCGCGACCTCCCCGAATCGCTGCGGGTCCAGCCCGGGGCACGCGCCGAGATCCTGCGCGCCGTTCTGGCGGGGGCGGGCATCCACGAGCTGCCCGCCGGCTGGGGGGCCACCTCCCACGCGCCCTCGGCGGCCGCGACCCGGGCGGGACTGCGGCTCTCGCTCCCCCATCTGATGGTCCTCTTCGACGCACCGCTCCTCGCGGACGCGGGGCTGATCGAGGCGCGGGTGGTCCGCAAGGCCCTGCGGGCGGCGGCCGAGGGGGAACCGGTGCCGCTGGACGGCATCGCCGACCTGGTCTCCACGGAGCTGTGGCTCCGCCGGCTCCTCTCCCGCCGGGGCACGTGCTGGACGGGCACGGCGGCCCCTCGTCAGCGCGCGGTCGCGGCAGGAGTCCCCCGCCCGACTCTCCGGTCCTGAGCGGACCCGACGGCTCCGGTCGCGTCCGCTTCTCCGTCCGCTTCAGACGGACCCGTCCGGCGGCACCCGTCCGGCGGCACCCGTCCGGCGGCGGTCGCCGGGCAGTGCTCGCCCGAAGGCGGTCAACGGCAGCTGATCCGCGCCTGTGCCCAGTCCGCCAGTGCCACCGAGCCGAGCGGTACGTCATGCGGCTCGACGACCAGACGGATCGACGTCCGGCCGGTGATCCCGGCGTGCACCGGCACCGCCGCGTCCCCGCTCCGCACCACCGGGGAGCGCCACAGCCTCTCCCCGTCCCCGTACACGGAGAACCGCACCGCCCCCAGACCCCTCGTCAGGTCGTCGACGCCCACGAGCGCGTCGTACGCGGAGCACCGCCGGTTGAGGTCGATGGTGACGGACGAGGAGGCGTGCACGGTCACCCCGTGCCCGTACCGCTTGCCGCCGATCGACATGTCCCGGCGCTGCCACACCCAGCCGGACCCGCCGATCCGCACCTCCGGCTTCGTGTGGTCGCCGGTGAGGCCGAAACGCAGGGCGCTGACCCGGTAGACGGCGGGGGCGGGCGGGGGAGCCGGTCTCGGGGCGGGCCTGGGAAGGTGTTTCGGAGCCGGCGGGGAAGCGGTCCTCGACGCGGTCGGCGTGGGCGCGGCGGGGGCGGGCGGAGGAGGCGGGGGCGCGGGCTCCGCCGGGACGGGACGAGGGGCCGGCGCGGGTGGCGGGCTCGGCTCCGGGCTCGGCGGGGCGGGTGCGCGAGGCGCGGGCCCCGGCGGCCGCGGGGCGGTCTCCGGCGGTACGGCGGGCTGTACGGCGGGCGGCCTGGCCGCCGGCTCCGGCGCGGGCTGCGGGTCGCCGGACAGCGCCCACACCAGCCCGGCGGTCGCGGCGACGGCCGCCGTGGCCGCGATGCCGGCCTTCGCGGGGACGCCCAGGGCCTCGCCGGCCGCCCCGCCCGCGGACGCCGCGCCCCCGGTTCCCGCCCCGGCGGCGGCCGCGCCCGCCCCGGCGGCGCCCGCGACACCACCGGCCACCACGCCGGCGGCCTTGACCGAGAACCCGGCGGCGAACCACCCGATGACGGCCGTCGGCAGCAGCGCCGGGATCCCGGCGTTCACCTGCTCCAGCTCGCCCGCCGCCAGCCGGCATCCGGCGCACTCCTCCAGGTGTTTGCGCAGGCCCCGCTCGGCCCGCATCCGCAGCCCGCCGCGGGCGTACGCGCCCAGCCGGTCGGCGTACCGCGCGCAGTCGCCGCCCGAGACGAGCGCCTGGTTCACATGGGCCTGGAGATACGCCTGCTTGAGGCCCTCCCGGGCCCGGCCGGCCAGCACCGCCGTGGCGTTGGCGGTCAGCCCGAACAGCGGCGCGACCTCGCTCGGCGACTCCTCCTCCACCGTCGTGTGCCACAGCACGGCCTGCCAGCGCTCGGGCAGCGACCGGAACGCCCGCATCGCCAGGGACTGCTCGGCCCGGTGCATCGCCCGGACGTCCGCGCCCAGGTCGAGCGTCCGGGGGTCGGGGACCCCGGCCGAACGGGCCGCCTGGGAGGCGAACACCGCGAAGTCCTCGATCAGCTGCTCGCGGCGGGCGGTCCTCGACCAGGCCGCGGCCACGCGCCGGACCGTCGTGAACAGGTACGCGCGCACGGCGTGCCGGGGCCCGGCGCCACCGCGTACCGCCTGCAGCGTGCGGGCGAACACCTCGGCGGTCAGGTCGTCCGCGGTGTGCGCGTCACGGCAGCACGTACGGGCGTAGCGCCGCACGGCGTCCGCATGGCGGAGGAACAGCTCCTCGTACGCGCTGTCGTCGCCCGCCCGCAGCCACCGGATCAGTTCGGCGTCCGAGGGGGGAAGCCCGATGGGCGGCGGCAGCACGGAGTCGTGAGCGCCGCCCTCGCGCTGCGCGGGGACGCCCGCTTCACGGGCCGGTGGCCCGGTGGGATCCGGGGCGGCGGGTCCGTCGTTCCCGGCGGCACCCGAGGAGCCCCCCGGGCCGCCCTGGCCCGGCACCTGGCCCGGCGCCCGGCCGGCGGCGCGCCGTCGGCCCGTCCCCGTCGCCCCGCCGCCGTCCGGCAGGGGTCCGTCCCGATCGTCACCGCTCATCGCGGAGGTTCCCGTACCACTGCTCAGACCCGAACATCGGGCCAGAGTGACATGGCGCGACCCCGCGCCCGGGTGCGTGAGCCCACCAACCACTCATCCGGGGACGGTTCCCGAATGCCAGTTCCCACCCCCGCCTGTTCGGGCCCGGCGGAGCCGGACCGAACAGGCGGGCGGACCAGGGCCGGCCGGAGGCGAGACCGCACCCGGACCTCACCCCCGGACTCCGGGCCCGGTGTCGCCGGGCCCGAGGTCAGCGCGTCACGCCGCAGGCCGGGACCGCAGGCCTTCCAGCAGGATGTCGAGCAGCCGCGTCGAAGCCGCGCTCTGCTGTGCCGCGTCCGGAAGCGAGGGAGCCGCCGTCGCGATGACCAGCAGCACGTCCGCCACCGTCACATCGCCCCGCAGCTCGCCGGACGCCCTGGCCCGGTCGACCAGCTGCCCCACGACCTCCAGCAGCTCGGCCGCGCCCGTCCCCTCCAGCTCGTCCGCCGGCGCCGTCACCGCGCGGGGTACGACGAGCCGGGGATCGGTCTGGGAGGCGGCCCGCTGCTGCGGCACCCGTGCCTCGTCCAGCGGCTCGCCCGGACCCTCCGGCGATTCGGCCGGCGTGTCGTCCACGCGCACCCGGAGCACCTGCGGCGGCAGCAGCCGGCCCGCGCCCGACGCCACCGACGTCCGGAGGAACCGGGAGAGCGCCGACCAGGGCTCCTCCTCCTGGCCCAGGGCCGTACGCGCCTGCTCGGTCAGCCGGGAGGTCTCCTCCTCGGCTATTCGGCGGACCAGCACGTCCTTGCTGGGAAAGCGCCGGTAGACCGTACCGACCCCGACCCGGGCTCGGCGCGCCACGTCCTCCATCGGCGCTCCGTACCCCAGCTCGCCGAACACCTCGCGAGCGGCCCGCAGGACGTGCTCCAGATTGCGCTGGGCGTCCACGCGCAACGGCGCGGTGCGGCTGGAAGCACTGGTCACCGCGCGTCCCAGCCCGTGTCCCGCGCCGTTGCCGCCGCCGATCCCGTCGGTCGACGGCGCGACGACGGTCTGCCAATGAGAATCCTGAATGTGCATAACCGTTCCCCCGGTAATGATGTCTCCCCCCGGAGACTCCCCGCCCTGACATCCGGGGCCCCGGACCCGACACGCTCAGGTCATGCGCGCAACGACCCGACACCCCGACGACATACGAACATAGTTGAGTCGGGGTCAATTCAGAAGGGGCAGTTCCGTCCGGTGCGCCCCCCGATCGGAGCAAGGGCCTGAACACTCCCGATTCTGCCCCCTCCCACACCCCTTCTCCCACCCCTTGACCTGCGCCGTCGTCCGCACAATGGGGCTTCGGCCCCCTCTCGCCCGGCATGACTTCCGGTCACACAATCTGTCGTGGCTGTGGACAAACCCCGGAGCCCGTTGCGTCATGGGTAGGTGACCGAACCTGTGCGCATTCTCGTTGTCGGCGGTGGTTACGTCGGGATGTACACCGCCCTGCACCTACAGCGGCTGCTCAGGACCGAGCTGAGAAGCGGCTCGGCCGAGATCGTCGTGGTCACCCCCGACCCCTATATGACGTACCAGCCGTTCCTCCCCGAGGCGGCGGCCGGCAACATCTCGCCCCGCCACGTCGTGGTGCCGCTCCGCCGGGTCCTTCCCGCGTGCAGGATCGTCATCGGTGAGGCGAAGGCCGTCGACCACGCCAAGCGGACGGCCACCATCGACACCCTCGCCTCCGAGGAGGAGGGCGCCGGCGCGCTGCAGATCTCCTACGACGAACTGGTCCTCGCGCCCGGCTCCATCTCCCGCGCCCTCCCCGTACCAGGGCTCGCCGACTACGCCATCGGGTTCAAGACCGTCGAAGAGGCCATCGGGCTGCGCAACCACGTGATCGAGCAGATGGACATCGCCTCCTCCACCCGCGACCCCGCCATCCGCGACGCCGCCCTCACCTTCGTGTTCGTGGGAGGCGGCTACGCCGGGGTCGAAGCGCTCGGGGAACTGGAGGACATGGCCCGCTACACCGCGCGGTACTACCACAACATCAAGCCCGAGGACCTGAAGTGGGTCCTGGTCGAGGCCACCGACCGGATCCTCCCCGAGGTCGGCGTGGACATGGGCAGGTACACCGTCCGCGAGCTGCGCGCCCGCAACATCGACGTACGCCTCGAAACCCGCCTGGAGTCGTGCGTGGACCGCGTCGCCGTACTGAGCGACGGCAGCCGCTTCCCGACCCGTACGGTCGTGTGGACGGCGGGCGTCAAACCCGCGCCCGTCCTCGGCGCCACCGATCTGCCCCTCGACGAACGCGGGCGCCTCGTCTGCACGGCCCGTCTGACGGTCCAGGGCGTCGAACACGCCTGGTCGGCCGGGGACGCCGCCGCCGTCCCGGACGTGACGGCCCACCTGCCCGGCAGGGAGTGCGCGCCCAACGCCCAGCACGCGGTGCGCCAGGCGAAGGTCCTCGCCGAGAACCTCGCCGCCTCCCTCCAGGGGCGCCCGCTCAAGGAGTACGCCCACAAGTACGTGGGGTCCGTCGCCTCGCTCGGCCTCCACAAGGGTGTCGCCCATGTCTACGGCCGCAAGCTCAAGGGATATCCGGCCTGGTTCATGCACCGGACCTACCATCTGAGCCGGGTCCCGACGTTCAACCGCAAGGCCCGCGTGCTCGCCGAGTGGACCCTCGCCGGACTCTTCAAGCGTGAGATCGTCTCGCTCGGGTCGCTGGAACACCCGCGGGCCGAGTTCGAACTCGCCGCGGCTCCTCCGCCTCCCGGGAAGACCGCCCGGAGCGGCCCGGGCGGGGGGGCGGAGGGCGCCGTGCCGGACACCGGACCGGCCGCCGGCCCCAGGAGCGCCGCGGACGAGGCCGCGGAGGGCGGAACCGCCGACGGCGGTCCGAAGTCCGACTGACCGCATTGTCAGTGCGGTCGGTCACACTGGACGTGTGACCATAGGTGGGCTCACACCTGCACAGAGTGACTCAGCACGGCAACGACACCACGAGGCATACAGATCCGTGAACTTCACGCGTTGGAGCGCCCGATTCCCCGGTTCGCAGCGCCGCATCGCCGCGCGCGGTACCGACCATGGGAGCTCGCGGGCGCAGCGAGGGGAAGGCTCCGTGCCCGCGGCGCGAGGCGGGTCCGATCAGCAGCCGGAGCCCCCGCCCGACGGCGCCCCGGCCCTGGAGGACTTCTCGGTACGGGAGATCCTCGGGAGCCTGCCCGGTCTGGTGGCCCTGGCGTACGGCCCTGAGCACCGCATCGCGTACGTGAACGACGCCTACGCGGCCGCGTTCGGCCCCCGGGCGGCCGGCGGCCGCGCCGCCGACGCCTGTCCCGAGCTGGCCGAGCTGGGACTGCTCCCGCTGATGGACCAGGTCCTGCGCAGCGGGAAGCCCCGCACGGTCAAGTCCCGCCGGACGCGGGGCGGCGGTTCCTACACGGTCGCCTGCCTGCCCGTCGACACGCGCGGCCAGGAGGGCGGCGGGGTCCTGGTCCACGCCGCCGACGTCACCGATCACGCGGAGGCCGCCGAGCGCCTCAGGGCGAGCGAGCGCCGGCACCGCGAGACGGCCGTCACCCTGCAGAGATCCCTGCTCCCGCAGGAGCTGGAGCAGCCCGACGACCTCCGGGTGGCCGCCACGTACCAGCCGGGCGGTACGGACGCCGCGGTCGGCGGCGACTGGTACGACGTGATCACGCTGGGCGCGGGCCGCACCGCACTGGTCATCGGCGACGTCATGGGCCGCGGGGTGCGGGCGGCCGCCGTGATGGGGCAGCTGCGCACGGCCGTGCGTGCGTACGCGCGCCTGGACCTGCCGCCCCACGAGGTGATCCAGCTCCTCGACGGCCTCGCCTCCGAGATCGACGCCACCCAGATCGCCACCTGCGTCTACGCCGTCCACGACCCCAACGAGGGCCGTCTCGTCTATGCGTCCGCGGGCCACCTCCCGATCCTCGTCAGGGACGAGGACGGCACGGTCCGGCGCGCCGAGGACCCGACGGGTCCGCCGCTCGGCACCGGCGGCTGGCTGCACACCTCCGGGACGATCGCCCTGCCGCCCGGCTCGACGGCCGTCCTCTATACCGACGGCCTGGTCGAGCGGCGCCGTGAGGACATCGACGAGGGCGTCGCGGCCCTGGAGCGCGCCCTCTCCGGCGCCACCGGCAGCCCCCAGGTGGTCTGCGGCCGGCTGCTGCGGGCCCTTGGTGTCACCGCGGAGCACGACGACGACGTGGCCGTGCTGGTCCTCCAGCACCCTTCGCGTACGGGAGCCGACGCCGAGCTGTTCCACAATGCCGCGCTGGACCTGCTCGGTGGCGTCGAGGCGGCTCCCCGCGCGCGTGCCTTCGCCTCCGGGGTGCTCGCCAGCTGGCGCTTCCCGGTCGAACTGCGCGATCTGGGCGTCCTCGCCACCAGCGAGCTCGTGGCCAACTCCCTCCAGCACGGGACACCGCCGATGCGTCTGCGGCTCCGTCGCACGGACCGCCGGCTGATCATCGAGGTGACGGACGGCGACGACCACCTGCCGCGCCGCCGCCGTGCCGAAACGGAGGACGAGGCGGGTCGCGGCATCTCGATCATCGCCACGATCGCCTCGTCCTGGGGGAGCCGCCGCACGCCCGGAGGCGGCAAGGCGGTCTGGTGCGAGTTCGCGCTGCCCGACTAGGGCCTCTTGTCCGGATCTTGCCGGGCCCGACCCGGACGAAAGACCCCGGGCCCCGAAGCCGGGGCCCGGGGCCGCCGGCCGGATCACCCCTGGGCGGTGGCTTCCACCGGCTGCCCGGGCTTGTGCCGGGCCACGACGCGCGACGTCGCGACGAGGTAAGGATGGTCCTGCGCCGGGGTGAGCTTGCGGCCCAGCCGCAGGGCCAGCACGGTGATGCCCAGCGAGAAGAGGACGAACGTCACGACGTACGGTCCGTGCAGTGCGGCTCCCATGGGGCCGCCCACCGCGGGACCGACCGCCAGGGCGAGCTGCTTGACCAGGGCGAAGGCCGAGTTGTACTGCCCGACCATCGACTCCGGGGCGAGGTCCGCCACCAGCGGCGCCACGGTCGGCGACAGCATGGCCTCACCGAGCCCGAACAGCCCGTACGTGGTGATGAAGGCAGCCGTCGCCATGGTCTGGCTGCCGTGTCCGAGCCCCGCGTACCCCGCGAACAGCCACGCCACGGTCCAGATCAGCCCGACGCCCGCGATGACGCGGGTCCGGCTGCGGCGCTCGACGAACCGCAGCACCAGGAACTGCGCGACCACGATGACGGCCGTGTTGGCGGCCAGGGCGATGCCGAGGGTGGACGGCTGGATGCCGGCGGCCTCGGTCCCGTAGGCGGCCAGACCCGACTCGAACTGTCCGTAACAGGCGAAGAAGAGCACGAAGCCCAGACCGCACAGCTGGACCATCGCCTTGTGTCCGAGCAGCGCCCGCATGCCGCCCCTGGCCTTCGCCTCGGTGTTCTCGGGGCGCGCGTCCGCGATCGACGGCGTACGCGGCATCCGCACGGTGGCGGCGATCCCCGCGAGGACCAGGAACATCGCGGCCTCGATGGAGAACAGCAGGAGGAAGCTGCCCGGGCGGCTCGCGTCGACGATCTGGCCGCCGATGAGGCCGCCGACGCCGAGACCCAGGTTCTGCAGGAAGAACTGCGTGGCGAAGGCCCGCGTCCGGGTGGACGTGGACGAGCACCACACGATCATCGTCGCCAGCGCGGGCTGCATGACCGCCGTACCGGCACCGAGCAGCGCCGCGGACAGCACGACCGCCGGCACGTTGCCGGACAGGCCCATGCCGATGGACCCCATCGCGGCAAGGAGAGCGGCGCCCACCAGCACGGGCAGCGGCCCGCGCCGGTCGATGGCCCGTCCGGTGAAGGGCAGGACCACAAGAGCGGCCATGGCGAAGACCGCCAGTACGGCACCCGCCGTACCGGCGCCCAGGTCCCGCACCTGAGCCACGTACACATAGAGATACGGAACGGTGAACCCGAGCCCGAACGCGCTCAGCGCGTTGCCTGCCTGGATCCGGCGCATCGCAGCGCCCATCGCCTTGGTCACACTCACCTGCTTCGAAGCTTGAAGGTACGGAGGACTGAAGTCTGAAGACTTCAATACTAAAGTTCGATCCTTAACTGTACACATCGAAGGACTTCAACGCCAACCAAGGCCGTGGAATACTCCTGCGCATGTCCGACACCCAGGAGCCGAGCCTCGATGAGCAGATCGCGGCCTATCAGCGCGAGTACCGCGACCTCGACCCCCAGGTCGAGAAGGTGGTCTCCGCCCTCGGGCGGCTGAACCGCCGGATGAACGTCGCGTACGGGCGGCAGGTCGCCGAGCTCGGCATCAGCAACGCCGAGTGGGAGGTCCTCAAGACCCTCGTCCTGTCCGGCGCGCCCTACCGCCTGGGCCCCGGCGAGCTCGCGAAGCGCCTCGGTCTCACTCCGGCGGCCATGACGCACCGCATCGACCGCATGGCCGGCGACGGCCTGGTGACCCGCGACCGGGACGAGAACAACCGGGTCCGCGTCATCGTGGAGCTGACGGACGAGGGCCGCACCAAGTGGCTCGAAGCGATGCGCATGGCGACGGGCTTCGAGGAGGACCTCCTCCAGGACCTGTCGAGCGAGGAGCGCGGGGTGCTGGGGGAGATGCTGATCCGCCTCCTGCGCCGCGTGGAGCACGCCCAGCCGGACGCCGGCGGCCGGCTCACCGACCTGGACTAGGGGGTGACCGGGAGGTTCCGTCGGCCGCGACACCCTGTACGTCCTCCCGGCAGCCCCTCCGGGCGCGGGGGGTGTGCCCCCACCGCCGCCGGCGAGTGCACGACCCGCAGGCCGCAGCCCCCGCCCTCCCAGGGGAGGGAGGCGCCGGCACTCTCCGGACACTCCTCGGACCTTCTTCCCGTCCCGACCGTGCCGGGCTCACCCGCCCGGAGCAGGGCGTGACCCGTCCGGCGGAGGGGAGTTGACACGGCCTCCGCCGATCCGTAAGGTTCTTCGAGTTGTCACGGAGCCGGAACGGTTCTGCGACAGCCATCCCGCCGCGAATGCGGCAACCAAACTCAGCACTGCCTCCCGATCGGGACGTATTCCGGCATGCCGGAATTCATTTCGAAGACTCGATTATGAGTCGCCCGGGAAATCCGCTAGAGTTTGAAACGTCGGAACGGCCCAACAGCCGCAAAGACAACTCCCGCTGACTGGGAATCAGGCCCGAAAGGATCTGATAGAGTCGGAACCGCCGGAAAGGGAAACGCGAAAGCGGAGAACGGCCCGGCAGCCCGCTCCAGCGGGTGGCGGAAACGGAAATCGGATCTGCTAAGCTGGAAACACGAAAGACCGAAGGGAAGCGCCCGGAGGAAAG